>NZ_BAUW01000002.1 GCF_000517385.1 Mesobacillus boroniphilus JCM 21738
TTTACCAAACTATGTCTCGTTGGGCTGTGTTAATAAAGACTGTTGATTTCCGTTCCAGGCGCTTCGCTTTCCGCGGGGCTGGCGCTGAGCCTCCTCGTCGTTTCACTCCTGCGGGGTCTCACCTTCCAGCTTATCCCGCAGGAGTCTACGCGCCTTCCACTGCAATCAACAGGATATAAAAATGTTTGTAAGTATTAACACAGCCATTTTATTTATAGGGAAACATAGAAAAGTACTAAAGGTTCCTAATGATTTCTTGGTCAGATAAGCCACCTTGCAATCATCAAAAATGGGCCAAGCTTCTAAATTTCTAAAAGTACCTGCCTTGCCTATTTCATGCTTAATCTGTGAAAAAATGTTATAGTTCAATCATAATGATAGTTTGTTGTAAAATGGGGGTTCTCTGACATGCTGAACGGTAAAAAAATTCTATTGTGCGTGACCGGTGGGATCGCTGTATATAAGGGTGCTGCGTTGACGAGCAAGCTTACCCAGGCTGGCGCTGAAGTGAAGGTGATCCTGAGTGACTCTGCGGCTAAATTCGTAACTCCGCTCACTTTTCAGGCATTGTCCAGAAGTGAAGTTTATACAGATACATTCGACGAGAAAAATCCTGAAAATATCGCCCATATCCATTTAGCTGATTGCTGATTTAATTATAATTGCTCCGGCAACTGCCAACATCATCGGCAAGCTTGCAAACGGGATTGCGGACAATATGATTTCTACCACACTCCTGGCTGCAACTGCACCAGTATGGGTTGCACCCGCGATGAATGTACATATGTACCAGCATCCTGCTGTCAAGAAAAACATGGAAACTCTAAGGAGCTTCGGTTATGAATTTATTGAACCGGGAGAAGGATATTTAGCGTGTGGATACACAGGAAAAGGCCGTCTTGAGGAACCTGAGACAATCGTGGAGCTAGCACGCCAGTTTTTCGATAACCCAAGCGGGGAACTGTCGGGTAAAACCCTTTTGATTACTGCGGGCCTACAAGGGAGAAAATCGATCCTGTCCGCTTTCTTACCAACCATTCAACTGGCAAGATGGGGTATGCAATAGCAGGAGAAGCTGTGAAAATGGGTGCAAGAGTGATCCTGGTTTCCGGTCCGGTTAACCTCGAACCTCCGAATGGAGCTGAATTGTTCAAGGTGGAAAGTGCGGAGGATATGTACCAGGCTGCACTAGCACATTTTGATGAAGCAGATGTCCTGATTGGCACCGCAGCCGTCGCGGATTACCGGCCGAAGTATATATATGAAGAAAAAATGAAGAAAAAAGAAGGCGACCAGGCTCTTGAGCTGGAAAGAACAAAAGATATCCTTTTTGAGCTTGGTCAAAGGAAAAAGGACCAGGTGATTGTTGGATTTGCGGCTGAAACAAATGATGTCGAAAACTATGCAAAGGGCAAGCTTGCCAGAAAAAACGCAGACATGATTGTGGCAAATAACGTCAAGCAGGAAGGGGCTGGCTTTGGTACTGATACCAATATCGTGACCATTTTCAAAAAAGATGATACGAACATTGCACTGCCTCTGATGCTAAAAGCAGATGTAGCCCGTCATATCCTTACCGAAGTTCTCCAATTGTTAAAAAAGGATGAAAGCTTATGAATATAGCAAGCGTTATTGTCGATGTGCCTGCAAAACAAACCGACAAAACTTTTGACTATAAAATTCCTGAAAAATACAAAGATGTCATCAAGCCTGGGACAAGGGTGATTGTACCCTTTGGTCCAAGAAAAATTCAGGGGTTTGTCAGGGACCTTAAGGGAGAGTCCAGTTTTTCGAAGCTGCGGGCAATCATTGAACCTCTTGACTTGACACCGGTATTGAATGAAGAGCTTTTACAGCTGGGTGACTGGTTGACTGAGCAAACATTAAGCTATAAAATCTCCTCTTATCAGGCAATGATTCCAGCAGCTTTAAAGGCTAAATATGAAAAGAAAATTGTTCTGGCAAAAGGAACAGAGTTTACCGACCTGTCTGGAAACTTAATAGAGTTATTCAGAGAAAATAGAGAAATTAAATGGGAGGATGCCGTTTCGAAGGGGCTTGTCCAGCAACTCCAAAAGGAAGCGGCATCTGGCAGGGTAGATGTTGTTTACCAGGTGAAGGACAGGGTACGTAAAAAGCTGCTCAAGCATGTTTCCCCAGCAATTAAATCTGAACAGCTGAAGGAGATACGGGACAAACTTCCACCCCAGGCGTCAGGGCAACAATCTGTGCTCGACTTCTTTCTTGAGCATCAGGAGCCTGTGGAACAGAGGCTGATACTCTCCACTCTCGGAATCTCCCAGGCATCAATTCAATCACTTGTTAAAAAAGGTATACTGAAAGTTGAAGAGCTGGAGGTATACAGAGATCCATATTCAGAACGGGAATTTGAACGGAAAATTGCTCTCGAACTGACAGAAGAGCAAAAAAAGTCTATTACCCCAATTCTTTCTGCAATTGAAAAGGATTTGCATGAAGTCTTCCTATTGTACGGTGTTACAGGCAGCGGGAAGACGGAGATCTATTTACAATCCATCCAGGAAGTTTTGAGGAAAGGCAAGGAAGCGATTGTCCTTGTGCCGGAAATTTCATTAACGCCACAAATGGTCACGCGTTTCAAAGAGCGGTTTGGTGATTTGGTGGCTGCCATGCATAGCGCCTGTCGGCTGGGGAGAAGTATGATGAATGGCGGAAAATCCAGCGCAAGGAAGTAAAAGTTGTTGTAGGTGCGAGGTCAGCGATCTTTGCTCCATTTGAGAATATCGGCATCATCATCATCGATGAAGAACATGAAACAAGCTATAAACAAGAGGGAAACCCAAGATACCATGCAAGGGACGTGGCAATCCAGCGGGCTATAACAAATGCTTGTCCAGTTGTCCTTGGCAGTGCAACACCTTCACTTGAATCATTTGCGCGGGCGCAAAAAGGAAGGTATACTCTGCTATCCCTTCCAAAGCGGATGAACAATCAGGCGCTCCCATCAGTTGAAATCGTTGATATGCGAGAGGAATTGCGGACGGGAAACCGGTCTATGTTTTCGGTAAAGCTTTTTGAAAAGATAAAAGACAGGCTGGAGAAAAAAGAGCAGACTGTCCTGTTTTTGAATAAACGCGGACATTCGTCGTTTGTGATGTGCCGTGATTGCGGATACGTCATGAACTGCCCGCATTGCGAAATTACGCTGACATACCACCGTTATAATGAGCAGATGAAATGCCATTATTGCGGCTATGAAGACAGGGTGCCGATAATTTGTCCTGAGTGCAACAGTGAGCATATACGCTATTTCGGTACCGGGACTCAAAAGGTTGAGGAAGAATTGTTAAAATTGATTCCTGAAGCGAGAATCATCAGGATGGATGTTGATACAACCGGAAGGAAAGGTTCACATGAAAAGTTACTGACTGCTTTTCAGGAGGGCCAGGCAGACATTTTACTCGGAACGCAAATGATTGCGAAAGGGCTGGATTTTCCAAACATTACATTAGTAGGTGTTCTTTCGGCTGACACAATGTTGAATCTGCCCGATTTCCGGTCCTCGGAAAAAACATTTCAGCTTTTGACGCAGGTTAGCGGGAGGGCTGGAAGGCATAAGCTTCCTGGAGAGGTAGTGATCCAGACTTATACCCCTGAGCATTACAGTGTTGAGCTTGCCGGGACACAGGATTATGACCGGTTTTACCAGCAGGAGATGCTGATCCGGAAGGTTCATCAGTACCCGCCATTTTATTACCTTTCCCTGGTAACTGTCAGCCATGAAGAATTGATGAAAGCCGTATCAGTTACTGAAAAGATCGCAAAGTTCATTTCCTCAAGGCTGACGAATGAAGCAGTCGTTCTGGGTCCTGTAGCATCGCCGATTCCACGGATCAACGATAGATATCGCTATCAATGTCTGATAAAATACAAAAAGGAACCCGAACTTAAAAATGCCTTGAAAATAATACTGGATCATTACCAGCAGGAAACAGGTACGGGAGGTTTGCAGATTTCCGTCGACCTGAACCCTTATATCCTGATGTAATGATTTTTTCAGCTTGTGTTTTGATTTTGCTTTCCAAGCAATGAAGTTTACGGAATCAGCTTTAAGGAAAGTTTACGAAAAAAGATGATTGAACAAGCTAATACTATTATTTAAATGGATTTATTGGAGGATTTATTTTGGCAGTAAGAAAAATAGTTAATTACCCAGCAGACATTTTAGAGCAGGAATGCGAAGATGTCACTGTTTTCGATAAAAAATTGGCAAAGCTGCTGGATGACATGTATGATACAATGATTGAATTTGATGGTGTCGGCCTGGCTGCCCCTCAAATTGATATAAAGAAGCAGATTGCGATTGTCGATATTGATGACGAGCACGGTACGATTGAATTGATCAACCCGGTGATTCTCGAAACTCGCGGCGAGCAGACTGGACCTGAAGGATGCTTAAGTTTCCCGGGATTATACGGAGAGGTCACTCGCCCGAACTATGTGAAGGTAAAGGCACAGGATCGCAAAGGGAAAAGCTATGAATTAGAAGCAGAGGAGTTTTTGGCAAGAGCGGTCCTGCATGAAATTGACCATCTGCATGGTGTGTTATTCACCACTAAGGTATCAAGATATATCGAAGAAGCTGAGTTAGAGGAGTTGAACCAGGAATGACAAGAATTGTATTTATGGGGACTCCGGACTTTTCTGTCCCGGTTTTGAGAAGGTTGGTGGACGAGGGCTATGACGTCATAGGTGTTGTTACCCAGCCGACCGCCCAGTTGGCAGAAAAAGGGTCCTGACTCCGCCTCCTGTAAAAGCAGAAGCGCTGAAACATGGTATCCCGGTTTATCAGCCAGAGAAAATCCGTCAGCAGGAAGAGCTGGATCAAATCTTGGCACTTAATCCGGATTTAATTGTCACTGCTGCGTTTGGACAAATCTTGCCAAATCAGCTCCTTGAGGCACCGACGTATGGCTGCATCAATGTCCATGCATCCCTTCTGCCAGAGCTTCGCGGCGGTGCACCAATTCACTATGCCATCATTGAAGGAAAAGAAAAAACAGGAATAACTATCATGTATATGGTTGAAAAGCTGGATGCTGGCGATATCCTGACTCAGGTGGAAGTACCAATTACCGAAACAGATACAGTTGGATCGTTGCATGATAAAATGAGTGCTGCTGGTGCAGATCTTTTGTCAGAGACGCTTCCAAAGCTGTTAAGAAGAGAGATCACTCCTGTTCCACAAAATAATGAAGAAGCTACATTCGCATGGAACATCACACGTGAACAGGAAAAAATCGATTGGAACAGAGCTGGAGCGGAGATATATAACCATATCCGCGGCATGAATCCTTGGCCTGTTGCCTATACCACTATGGGTGGATCGTTCATGAAGCTATGGAGTGCCGAAAAGGCAAGCTATAAAGGAAGCGACCAACCTGGGACGATCGTCAAGATTGAAGAAGATGGTTTTGTTGTTGCGACTGGTGATGAAACCGCAATAAAAATCACAGAACTTCAGCCAGCCGGCAAGAAAAAGATGGATGCGAAGCAATTCTTGCTTGGGGCAGGGGCAAACTTAGAGCCAGGTGTTAAGTTAGGAGACATCAATGAGTAAAAAGAAAAATGTAAGAGATACAGCATTGCAGCTCCTGGAAACAATAGAAAAGAACCAGGCGTACAGCAATCTGCTCTTGAATAGCGCGATCGATAAAAATGAAATCAATCCGATCGATGTAGGATTGCTGACAGAATTGGTTTATGGCACGCTTCAGCGCAAAATGACCATCGATTTTTACCTAAAGCCTTTTATCGAGAAAAACAAAAAGCTTCAAAGCTGGGTCATCAACCTGCTTCGCATGACAGTTTACCAGATGGTTTACTTAGATAAGATTCCAGAAAGAGCAGCAATCTTTGAAGCGGTGGAAATCGCAAAACGCAGGGGACATAAGGGCATTGCCAGTCTTGTGAATGGTGTCCTCAGGAGCATCCAGAGAAACGGACTGCCTTCACTTGATTCCATTACGGACCCTGCGGAAAGAATATCGATTGATACCAGCCATCCAATGTGGCTTGTAAGAAGGTGGGTAAATCAATTCGGTGAGGAAAAGACACGGGAAATGTGCGAAGTGAATTTAACGGCACCGCTGCAGACGGGCAGAGTCAATTTGACAAGAATCTCTCGTGATGAGTGCCTCGAGCTTCTGGAGGAAGAGGGTTTTGAAGTAGAGCTGAGTCCAATCCTGCCAGAAGCAATAAAGTGTCTTAGGGGCAATCTGGCCTCATCCAAAGCTTTCAAGTATGGGTTGTTGACGATCCAGGATGAGAGTTCCATGCTGGTTGCCCACGCACTAGGCATTAAAGGAGAAGAAGTCATTCTTGATGCATGTGCTGCACCAGGAGGGAAAACTACTCATATCGCTGAAAAGCTGGGCAATAGCGGAAAGGTGATTTCACTCGATCTCCATGAGCACAAGGTGAAGCTCATCTCCGAGAATGCCGAGCGTCTGGGTCTCGAAAACATCGCAGCTCAAAAAATGGACAGCCGACAGGCCGCCGACCAGTTTAAGAAAGAATCGATTGACAGGGTATTGCTCGATGCTCCTGCTCAGGACTTGGGGTAATGAGACGTAAGCCAGATATGAAGTATACTAAGAAAGAACAGGATTTATCACAGCTGCAAACCATACAGGTGAGCCTGCTGCAATCAGTCGCCCCGCTCTTGAAGGCTGGTGGGACACTGGTATATAGTACATGCACGGTTGACCGTGAAGAAAATCAGGAAGTAATCGAAAAATTTTTACGCGAGCATCCGGAATTCGAAGGAGATACAGCATTTGCAGAAAGAATGCCAGTGGCAATCAAACCATTGATCAATGGCTATGATGTGCAGATTTTTCCGCAGGACTTTGGCTCTGATGGGTTTTATATTGCTTGTTTAAGAAAGAAGGTGGAATAACATGGAACAAGAAAACACAACTAGAAATGAAGCAACCGGCGAAACAGCAAAAAAGTCCATTTATTCACTTCAGCTTGAAGAACTGAAGGACTGGCTGAGGGAACAAGGAGAAAAACCGTTTAGGGCAGAACAAATTTTTGACTGGCTCTACAAAAAAAGAGCAGCCTCTTTTGAGGATATGTCCAATTTGCCTAAACCTTTGAGGGACAAGCTTGACGAGCATTTTGTCCTGACAACCCTGAGTACGATCATCCAGCAGACGTCCTCTGATGGAACAATCAAATTTTTATTTGAACTGCAGGATGGAGTTTCAATTGAAACGGTGCTCATGCGGCACGAGTATGGAAACTCTGTCTGTGTAACGACACAGGTTGGCTGCAGGATTGGCTGTACTTTCTGTGCTTCTACCTTGGCGGTTTAAAGAGGAACCTGGAAGCAGGAGAAATCGTTGCCCAAGTCGTAAAAGTACAACAGGCACTAGATGAGACAGACGAGAGAGCCAGTTCGATTGTTATCATGGGAATCGGCGAACCGTTCGATAACTATGACAATATGCTTTCTTTCTTGAAAATCATGAACCATGACAAAGGTATGAATATTGGTGCACGCCATATTACCGTATCTACAAGCGGGATCATCCCTAAGATCTATCAATTTGCGGATGAAAATATGCAAATAAACTTTGCTATTTCCTTGCACGCGCCAAATACTGAATTGCGCAGCAGGCTGATGCCAATCAACCGCGCATACAAGCTTCCTGATTTAATGGACGCAGTCCGTTACTATGTGAACAAGACAGGAAGAAGAATCAGCTTTGAATACGGCCTGTTCGGGGGCGTCAATGATCAGGTCGAGCATGCGGAAGAGCTTGCACAACTGGTTAAAGGTTTGAAATGCCATATCAATTTGATTCCGGTCAACTATGTACCTGAACGTGATTACGTAAGAACACCAAAGAGCCAGATTTTCAAGTTTGAACGTACTCTTCGCGACCGTGGAGTGAATGTGACAATCAGAAGAGAACAAGGGCATGACATTGAAGCAGCTTGCGGACAACTTCGGGCGAAAGAAAGAAAAGAAGAGACGAGGTGACAAGATGAAAGCTGTTTTCATGACAGACAGGGGAAAAGTCCGCCTGCATAATGAAGACAATGGCGGCATCTTTGTAAATCCTCACGGTCAGCGCCTTGCATCGTAGCAGATGGCATGGGCGGCCACCGTGCGGGGGATGTTGCCAGTGAAATGACAACCAATCATTTAAAAGATCTTTGGGAAAATTCAACACAGATACATACAGCAGAAGAAGCAGAAAAATGGATGGAAAGAGCAGTTTTGCAAGTTAACAAGGAAATATTCGAGCACTCTATGAAAAACACCGAATGTGAAGGCATGGGCACGACAATCGTGGCAGCCATTTGTACGAATCTGTTCGCTACCATCGCAAACATTGGTGACAGCCGTTGTTACTTATTGAACGAAACTGGATTCAAACAGTTAACGGAGGATCACTCTCTTGTTAACGAACTTGTTCGTTCCGGACAGATTTCCAGAGAAGATGCAGAGCATCATCCGCGGAAAAATGTCCTTTTAAGGGCGCTTGGAACTGAAGACTCGGTTGAGATGGATGTAAAAACAATCATCTTTGAAGAGGAAGATGTATTGCTGCTTTGTTCAGATGGCCTTTCCAATAAAGTGAGCCAGGAAGAAATGGAAAGTGTGATAACTAACAAAGAGATGTCCCTTGAAGATAAGGCATTAGAATTTATCAAAAGGTCAAACCAATACGGCGGCGAAGATAATATTACTCTTGCTATCGTCGAATACCAGGAATTCAACGAGGGCAGGTGAAGAATATGATTATCGGAAAAAGAATCAGCGGGCGTTATAAGATCAAGGATATGATTGGCGGCGGAGGCATGGCGAATGTCTACCTTGCCCATGATATGATTCTCGACAGGGATGTAGCGGTCAAGATGCTTCGTCTTGATTTTGCCAATGATGATGAATTCATCCGCAGGTTCCATAGAGAAGCGCAATCTGCAACAAGCCTGGCCCATCCGAATATCGTCAGTATTTATGATGTCGGTGAAGAGGACGGGCTATACTATATTGTGATGGAATATGTTGATGGACAGACGTTGAAGCAGTACATACAGCAACATGCACCTGTGCCAGTTGAAGAAGCCTTGGACATCATGAAGCAGCTTACTTCGGCAATTTCAGATGCCCACCATAACCATATTGTCCACCGGGATATCAAGCCGCACAATATCTTGATCGACAGCAGCGGTACAGTGAAAATTACCGATTTCGGGATTGCGATGGCTTTGAGTGCGACCAGTATTACTCAAACGAATTCAGTGCTGGGATCTGTTCATTATCTTTCTCCTGAACAGGCAAGAGGCGGCATGGCAAATAAGAAATCGGATATTTATTCGATTGGGATTGTCATGTTTGAATTGCTCACCGGCAGGCTGCCGTTTTCGGGTGAATCTGCCGTTTCCATCGCCCTGAAGCATTTACAGTCCGAAACTCCTTCTCTAAAAAGGTGGAATCCGCAAATTCCTCAAAGCGTTGAGAATATTGTCCTAAAGGCAACTGCGAAGGATCCATTCCACCGCTATGATAATGTCGATGAAATGGAAGCTGATTTGCGTACAGCGCTTGACTCTAGGCGCTTGAATGAAGGAAAGTTCGTCATTCCCGAAGACGATGAAGCAACAAAAGCGATACCAATCATAACGAATGACCGGCCTTATCATACTCTTGATGAAACAATCGTAAGGAAAGATGCTCCTGCTTCACAGGAACCAAACGGAAAGCCTGAGAAAAAGAAGAAAAAGAAGTGGCCAATTATTTTGACGCTTTTGTTTTTGTTGATCTTGACTGCGGGAATAGTAATGGTGACAATGGGACCTGACATATTCGGGCCGAAGGAAAAGGAAGTGCCTGATGTAAATGGCATGGAAGTAGAAGAAGCAGTCGCTGCACTCATGTCCGCTGGTTTTATTATCGGGGATAAAAAGGAAATCAGTGATGAAGAAGTTGAAGAAGGAAATGTAATTCGTACGAGTCCTAATGCCGGAAAGATGATCAAGGAAGGCAATGAAATCGACTTGTATATCAGTACCGGTAAAGAAAAGGTAGAATTATCGGATTATACTGGCAGGAATTACGACGATGTCCGCAGGCTGCTGGAAGGGAAAGGCTTCAAGGATATCATAAAAACCGAAGAGCATGACGATAGTGAAGCAGGTACCATCCTTGAGCAAAATCCATCAGGTGGTGAATCCGTCATTCCTGAGGAGACAACTTTGGAATTTAAAGTCAGCAAGGGTCCAGAATTGGTTACGTTGCGTGATTTAAAAGGATACAACCAAGGCAACCTCGATGTATATGAAGAAACCACTGGCCTTGTCATTGAGAGAACTGAGGCTTTTCATGATACGATACAAGCCGGATCGGTCATTTCTCAAAAACCTGAAGCAGGCACTCAACTGCCGCCAGGGAGCAAGGTAAGTGTTGACATTTCTATAGGACCTGAGCCGGTACCGAAAAAGGAAACAAGAGAAGTGCCCATACCCTATCAGCCTACAGAAGATGGAGTACCTCAAGAAGTCAAAGTCTTCATAGGTGATATGAACAACAAGGAAGATGTTCCTGCAGACACCTTTGAACTCACTGAGGATATAATTTATAATCTTGATTTTCTGATTGCTCCTGGTGAAAAGGCTACCTATAAGATTATGCGGGATGGGAAAATCATTGATAGTGGCACCGTGGATTATCCACAAGACTAACAGACAGGGAGTGTTGCTATGCCTGAAGGCAAAATTATCAAGGCGCTGAGCGGTTTTTATTATGTTGCTAATGAGGATGGAGTTGTCCAGTGCCGCGGCCGCGGTGTGTTCCGGAAAAACAAGGTAACACCGCTTGTTGGTGACGAGGTCGTTTTCCAGGCTGAAAACGACACGGAAGGCTATATCATGGAAGTCAAGGATCGGAAAAATGAGCTGGTCCGTCCACCCATCGCGAATGTTGACCAGGCAATTCTTGTTTTCTCGGCAGTAGAGCCTGGCTTCAGCTCAGCACTGCTCGATCGGTTTTTGGTTCTTGTAGAATATAACCATATCGAGCCACTCATCTGTATTACGAAAATGGATTTGACCAGTGAAGAGCAAAAGTCCCAACTTGAGGCATACGCAGAGGATTATCGGAAAGCAGGCTATGAAGTTATTTTTACATCGTCTGAAACTTCAGAGGGTCTGGAAAAATTAAAGCCCCATATTGAGGGGAGGATCTCAGTATTTGCCGGCCAATCCGGAGTTGGGAAGTCATCACTGCTAAATGCGATCCGTCCGGATCTGGAATTGAAAACCGATGATATATCTTCACATCTTGGCAGGGGCAAGCACACGACAAGACATGTCGAATTGATTACCATCAATAATGGACTCGTTGCTGACACACCTGGTTTTAGTTCTCTGGAATTTTCCGGAATTGAAGCCGAAGAGTTGAATTCATGCTTCCCGGACATTTCTGAAATCAGCGATGATTGCAAATTCCGTGGTTGTCTTCATATGGCTGAACCTAAGTGTGCAGTTAAAGCGGCAGTCGAGTCTGAAACTCTGCCTGTATACAGATACTCGCATTATAAGGACTTTTTGTTAGAAATCAAAGATAGAAAGCCGAGGTACTGAAACGTGGTGAAAATAGCGCCTTCAATCTTATCAGCTGACTTCGCCCGCCTGGGGGAAGAAATCAAGGACGTCGAGCGAGGCGGAGCTGATTATATTCATGTGGATGTAATGGATGGACATTTTGTGCCGAATATTACGATTGGCCCACTGATTGTCGAGGCAATCAGGCCAGTAACGGAACTTCCGCTTGATGTCCACCTGATGATCGAGAATCCAGACCAATATATTGAAGCATTTGCTAAAGCTGGAGCTGATTACATCACGGTCCATGCAGAAGCAAGCAGGCACCTGCACAGAACGATCCAGCTAATTAAATCGACTGGTGTTAAGGCAGGGGTTGTCCTGAATCCAGCAACTCCAGTGGAATGCCTGAAGCATATCATTGAGGATGTGGATATGGTACTGCTTATGTCTGTTAATCCAGGCTTTGGCGGCCAAAAATTCATTTCCTCAGTACTCCCAAAAATCAGGCAGGTAAAAGAGCTAGCAGATGCACTGAATCCTAAACTCGAAATCGAAGTCGATGGCGGAGTTAACGAAGAGACAGCGAAGCTTTGTATAGAAGCAGGAGCTAATGTACTTGTAGCCGGTTCAGCAGTCTTTAATAAGGAAGACAGAAAAGCTGCTATTGCAAGCTTAAGATAATAAATAAAGCCAGCCGTCACATGCGGCTGGCTTTATTTAGCTTATTGTTTGATGTTCTATCTAATAATCTTGATTTGTAAAAAGGAGATCGTCTTCATGAAAATAAACTTAGTAGCAGGAGGACCATCCAACCTGATACCTGATTTCCACTTGTATGATGAAAGCCATGTAATTTGGGTTGGAATCGATAGAGGTGTATTCTATTTATTGAAAGCGGGATTAAAGCCAGCAGCAGCCTTTGGAGACTTTGACTCTGTTTCAGAAGCGGAAATGGCAGAAATAGAAAAAGTGGTTACAAACCTGAAAAAATTCAAGCCTGAAAAAGATGAGACAGATATGGAACTAGCTTTAAATTGGGCTCTTGAACAGAAACCAGAACTCATAACGATATTTGGCGCAACCGGAGGAAGGCTTGACCATTTAATGGCTAACATCCAGCTGCTTGTCAAACCACTCCAGCAGGATTCTGCAATTCATATTGAAATTCTTGATGCAAATAACATTTTGTATGTTAAAAATCCAGGCACTTACACCGTAAACAGAATGGATGAATTTAAATATATTTCTTTCCTCCCTGTAACACCAACAATCTCCGGAATGACACTGAAAAATTTTAAATACCCATTAAGTGACTGTCATATTCCTATGGGTTCGACACTATGTATTAGTAATGAACTTATTAGAGGTCATGGTACTTTTTCATTTTCTGAAGGCATATTATTAGTTGTAAGGAGCAAGGATTGAAAGTCTTCTTATAGAGCTCTAATCATGAATTTTAATACACGGATTCTCATGTAAGGAGCAATTTTTGCATACCCGCGAATATACTATAAGGATGCAGAAAGAAGACTGGTTTGCGAGAGATGGTGAGGAGGGACGGTATGAGATTCTATACAATCAAACTGCCAAAGTTTTTAGGTGGCCTCGTACGGGCAATGTTAGGTGCATTTAAAAAGGATTAGAAACCGGATAACAAATAAGCAAAAAAGGAAAGTGTATGAAAGCTCTTTGGCACCCTGAAAACAGGGTGCTTTTTTGCGGTCAAATGGGAAGAATGAGCACGAGGACGAAATAAAACCTGTTTAGAAAATGAAAAAGGCACCCTAATGGATGCCGTGCGGTTTCCTGCCGGCTGCTGGAGCCAGGCAGAAGGTCTGCAACTTTTTTTTACTGGATAAGAAAGTATAAATTTATCCACTTAGATTAGTGTCTAGCTCCAGCGCCTCGAGACGTTTCGGTCCGCCCGGTGAAGTCAAAGAGCGACTTCACCGGGCGGACCTCCAACGCTTGTCGGGGCTGAACAAGGCGCTTGCGCTGTTCTTAATTATACGCGTTCAACTTTACCTGATCTTAGAGCTCTTGCAGATACCCAAACACGCTTAGGCTTACCGTCCACAAGAATACGTACTTTTTGAAGGTTAGCACCCCATGTACGCTTGTTAGCGTTCATTGCGTGAGAGCGTGCGTTACCAGAACGAGTTGATTTACCAGTTACTACACATTTACGTGGCATATGATTTCCCTCCTAACTGACAAAAGCTGAAACTATTTTTCGCTGCAATTCTTTGCATATCGTCAGAACTGCGATTTAACAGGATAACCTTTTCTCTGACATACTTTAATAATTTATCATAGAAATTTCCCAATTGCAATAGTTCTGGCGAAAGCTATAAAGAAAAAAACCTTGACATATAGTTGAGATTCTTGCTGAATAATAAAGGGAAGGGCAGAATAACTTTAAAAATTGATTAGCTTATAGTAAAATATACTGTAGCATTATGCTATTTTTCCAAAGGGGGAACGAATCATGTCCATCGAGCTAAAAACGAAGTACGGACAAATTGATATATCAAATGACGTCATTGCAACGATTGCGGGCGGCGCAGCAGTCGATTGTTATGGTATTGTCGGGATGGCTTCAAAGAACCAGATCAAGGACGGATTGACAGATATTTTGCGCAGGGAGAATTTCACTCGCGGAGTTATCGTTCGCCAGGAAAACGAAGAAGTACATATTGATATGTATATTATTGTGAGCTATGGGACGAAAATTTCCGAGGTTGCCCATAATGTCCAGTCAAAGGTAAAATACACCCTTGATAAAACTGTCGGGCTGGCTGCTGACTCGGTCAATATTTACGTTCAGGGAGTTCGTGTAACGAACCCGTAAGAGGAGGAAAGATTTGTGTCTATTAATGTTCTAGACGGAAAACGTTTTGCGGAGATGATCATCCAGGGCGCCAACCATTTGGCGGCTAATGCCAAATATGTCGACGCACTGAACGTCTTCCCTGTTCCTGATGGTGATACGGGAACGAATATGAATTTATCCATGACTTCCGGTGCCAAGGAAGTAAAGAACAATGTGCAGGAACATATCGGCAAAGTCGGTTCCGCGCTTGCCAAAGGATTGCTTATGGGAGCGAGAGGTAACTCTGGAGTTATCCTTTCCCAATTATTCCGCGGTTTTGCAAAAGCAATCGAAAATAAGCCGACTGTGAACTCTGTAGAGTTTGCCGCTGCGTTGAATGCAGGTGTTGAAACAGCTTATAAGGCTGTAATGAAACCTGTCGAAGGCACGATTTTAACAGTAGCTAAGGATGCTGCCAAGCATGCTGTAGCTGTTGCGAATAAACATGAAAGCCTTATTGGTTTGATGGAAGAAGTGTTGAAAGAAGCGAAGGCATCATTAAACCGCACGCCTGACTTGCTGCCAGTCCTAAAGGAAGTAGGAGTAGTCGATAGCGGCGGACAGGGTCTTGTATTCGTTTACGAAGGTTTCCTTGCAGAATTGAAAGGTGAAAAGCTTCCTGATTCCCCATCTGCAATGCCGAACATGAATGAGCTTGTCAGCGCTGAGCATCATAAGAGCGTTCAGAGCCATATGAATACTGAGGATATTGAATTCGGCTATTGTACTGAATTCATGGTTAGGCTTGAAGGTAAAGAAGCATTTTCTGAGGAAAATTTCCGCCAGGACTTGAGTAAATATGGAGATTCTCTTCTCGTTATTTCAGATGACGATGTTGTAAAGGTACATATCCACTCAGAACAGCCTGGAGAGGTTCTGACTTATGGACAAAGATACGGAAACCTGATCAATATGAAAATCGAAAATATGCGCCAGCAGCATACTGATATTGTCGGAGAATCGACAACTCCTCTTCGAACACAGGCCAGTGAGCCAAAGAAAGAAAAGCGGGAATACGGAGTCGTTGCTGTCTCAATGGGTTCAGGAATTGCTGAGCTTTTCCGCAGCATTGGTGCCAATGCGGTAATCGAAGGCGGGCAGACAATGAATCCTAGTACAGAGGATATCATTACGGCGATCAAAGAAGTGAACGCGCGCAAGGTAATCATCCTGCCGAACAATAAAAACATCATCATGGCCGCTGAGCAGGCTGCTGAGGTAGCGGAGGAAGAAGTGGTAGTCATCCCTTCAAAGACTGTTCCTCAGGGAATGACAGCGTTGCTATCCTTTAACCCATCAGCTGAAGCTGGTGACAACAAAGAAGCAATGACTGAAGCCATGCAGCATGTGAAAACAGGCCAGCTGACATATGCTGTCCGTGATACAAGTATTGACGGTCTTGAAATTTCAACAGGTGATTTCATGGGTCTTGCCGATGGGAAGATCATCCTGAAGGATCAGGATAAAGTCAAGGCTGCGAAGGATCTATTGGACCAGATGCTTGATGAAGACTCTGAAATCCTGACGATCCTTAAAGGTGAAGACGCTTCTGATGAAGATGTCGATTCAATCGTCGAGTTTGTTGAAAGCAATTACGGCGATGTGGAAGTTGAAGTCCATAATGGAGAACAGCCATTATACGCCTTTATCTTCGCGATTGAATAACGATCAATCAGGGAAATCGCCTATTTTAAAATATTTTCCGGCTGTACTGATTCGGCCTGCTGGACAAATAAAATTAGAATATGATACTAAGAAATAGAAGGGAAAATCCCTTCTATTTCGTTTTGTATAGAGGGGATTTTACGTGGATGAACAACTGAAACAACCAGTAACAGCAGTTAAAGGGATCGGCAATGAAATGGCGGATACTCTGGCAGATATGCAGATCATGACTGTCGGTGACTTGCTTGAATACTTCCCGTACCGTTACGAGGATTATCGCCTAAAGGACCTGGCTGAAGTCAAGCATGAAGAGAGAGTCACGGTTGAGGGGAAAGTTCACAGTGAACCTTCTGTTGTTTATTATGGCCGAAAAAAAAACCGTCTTACAGTCAGGCTGCTTGTAGGCCGGTACTTAATCATTGCCACTTTCTTTAACCAGCCGTATTTAAAACAAAAAATAAATGTTGGGGAAACAATCACTGTTACCGGGAAATGGGATCAGCATAGGCAGACAATTACCGCTACACAAATGTCCGCTGGTGAACATGCGATAAACCAAGATTTTGAACCTGTGTATGCTGTGAAAGGGAAAATGACCGTAAAAACGATCAGAAGGCTGATCAAGCAAGCATTTTCACAATTTGGCCATGAAATAACCGAAATACTGCCAAACGAGCTTCTGCAGAAATATAAGTTGATTAATCGAAGAGATGCATTAAGGATCATGCATTTCCCATCAGGGTCTGATGAAATGAAGCAGGCGAGAAGAAGATTTGTTTACGAGGAATTTCTCTTATTCCAGCTTAAAATGCAGTCATTGAGGAAGCTGGAACGTGAACAGAGTCCGGGAATTGCTATTTCTTATGAATTGGACAACCTAAAGGCGTTCATCACAGGGCTGCCTTTCCCATTAACAGGGGCACAAAAACGAGTGGTAAATGAAATCCTTGGTGACATGAAGTCACCTTACCGCATGAATCGTCTCCTTCAAGGGGATGTTGGCTCAGGTAAAACAGTAGTTGCCGCGATAGCCCTCTATGCAGCAAAGTCCGCTGGTTATCAAGGTGCATTAATGGTCCCGACCGAAATCCTGGCTGAACAGCACTCGCAGTCACTGACACAGCTGTTTGAGCCGTTTGGAATAACAGTTGCTCTCTTGTCCAGCTCTGTTAAAGGCAAGCGAAGAAGAGAGATGCTGGAACAGCTAAAACTTGGTGAAATTAACGTATTGATTGGAACACATGCTTTGATTCAGGATGATGTGGATTTTCTAAACCTTGGACTCGTCATTACTGACGAACAACACCGTTTTGGCGTTGAACAAAGACGTGTTCTTCGGGAAAAAGGGGAAAACCCAGATGTTCTGTTCATGACTGCGACACCAATTCCAAGAACTCTGGCAATTACCGTATTCGGTGAAATGGATGTCTCTGTGATCGACGAAATGCCTTCTGGCCGTAAAACGATCGAAACTTATTGGGCTAAACATGAGATGCTTGAGCGAGTACTTGCTTCATGGAAAAAGAGCTCGCGCAAGGAAGACAGGCCTATGTTATCTGTCCCCTCATCGAGGAGTCTGATAAGCTGGATGTCCAGAATGCAATCGATGTCCATAGCACACTGAGTTTTTATTTTAAAGAGCGTTACAAGGTCGGGCTTATGCATGGACGCCTTCATTCTGATGAGAAAGATCAGGTCATGAAAGCTTTTATTGAAAATGAGGTGCAAGTCCTCGTTTCTACTACAGTTGTCGAGGTAGGAGTCAATGTACCGAATGCGACTGTCATGCTCATTTATGATGCTGAGAGATTTGGTCTTGCACAGCTTCATCAATTAAGAGGCAGGGTCGGCCGTGGCAGTGACCAATCATACTGTATATTGCTTGCAGATCCTAAAAGCGAAGTCGGGAAAGAGCGTATGAAAATAATGTCCGAAACGAATGATGGGTTTGTTCTTAGTGAGAAGGATCTGGAGTTGCGGGGCCCAGGCGACTTCTTTGGTAAAAAACAAAGCGGCCTGCCGGAATTCAAAGTAGCAGATATGGTCCATGATTACCGTGCATTAGAAACAGCAAGGAATGACGCGACATTGCTCGTCCAGTCAGAAGCTTTCTGGCAGCGTGAAAAATATAGATTATTGAGGGAGTATCTAGCGGAAACAGGTGCTCTTGCCAATGAGAAACTGGATTGACCTTACTGAATCTATTCACTATTACAAGATTCATAGCATGGACGGAAGCAGATTCAGTTGTGGATCTGTTTTCGTTTATTTGAGGTATATTTTTTCTTGCAATCTTTTTTTATAGTATATATACTACTATTAGTACCTAGTCTTAATAGCTCGGGCGGTGTTAAATAAATGAAACGCAACAAAAGAGAACGACAGTCAGTGTTGACTGAGACGATTAAAGAAAATCCTTTTATAACGGATGAGGAACTGGCTGAAAAATTTACTGTCAGCATACAGACTATAAGGCTGGATAGATTAGAATTATCTATTCCCGAACTAAGGGAAAGAATAAAGAACGTGGCCGAAAAACGTTTTGAAGATGAAGTCCGTTCATTGCCGCTTGAAGAAGTAATAGGAGAAATCATTGATATCGAACTTGACCAAAGTGCTATATCAATACTTGATATAAAAAGTGAACATGTATTTAGACGAAATAAAATCACAAGGGGACACCATTTGTTTGCGCAGGCGAATTCATTGGCGGTTGCAGTCATAAATGATGAATTGGCATTGACAGCTAAAGCGAATATACAATTCACAAGATCGGTAAAAGAGGGTGAACGGGTAATAGCCAAAGCGAGAGTCGAAAAAATCGATGATGACAATGGCCGGACCCATGTAGAAGTGAAAAGTTATGTGAACAATGAGCTTGTTTTTAAAGGTGAATTTGAAATGTACCGTTCAAAAAATGAAAAGTAAAGGATGAAATCCGATGAGGCTAGCAGTAGATGCGATGGGCGGAGATAATGCACCAAAACAAATCGTCCTCGGAGCAATGAAAGCAATAGAAAAATATAATGACATACATATAGTTCTTATCGGCGACGAAAGTAAAATCAGAGAGCATCTGACAAATGAAGAGAGGATAGAAATTCATCATACAGAAGAAGTAATCCTCGGGACAGATGAACCTGTCAGAGCAGTGCGCCGAAAGAAAACAGCTTCAATGGTCATTGCAGCCCAGCTAGTTGCAGACGGAAACGCTGATGCCTGCATTTCTGCCGGCAATACAGGAGCATTGATGGCTGCTGGTTTGTTCGTGGTTGGAAGAATAGAAGGGATCGAAAGGCCGGCCCTTGCGCCGACTCTCCCTACAATTGGCGGAGAAGGCTTCCTGCTTCTTGATGTCGGAGCTAATGCTGATGCTAAGCCGGAACATCTCGTCCAATATGCGATCATGGGCTCGATTTACAGTGAGAAGGCAAGGGGGATCACAAACCCTCGTGTTGGCCTGTTGAATATTGGCACAGAAGAAAAGAAGGGCAATGAGCTTGTACGTAACACATATGAACTATTGAAGGATGCAGACATCAACTTCATAGGTAATGTGGAATCAAGGGACTTGCTTGATGGTGTCGCGGATGTTGTAGTGGCAGATGGCTTTACCGGAAATATGGTCCTGAAGACAATTGAAGGTACTGCAATGTCGGTGTTTAAAATGCTTAAATCGGCTTTGACTTCCAGTTTTAAAAGCAAGATGGCTGCAGCCGTACTGAAGCCGGACCTGACAGTGCTCAAAAATAAGATGGATTACACGGAATATGGCGGTGCTGGTCTTTTCGGCCTTAAGGCTCCTGTAATCAAAGCGCATGGGTCATCTGACGCAAACGCGGTGTTTAATTCGATCCGCCAGGCGAGAGAAATGGTTCAGAAGGATGTTTCCGGTACAATCAAAACTGCCGTAGAAAAATGATAAAAGTAATCGAAGCTACGATGAACATAAAATAACGAGTTAAAGGGGAATCTTTCATGGGGAAAATCGCGTTTTTGTTTCCAGGACAGGGATCACAGACAGTTGGGATGGGACAAGCCCTTGCGGATTCAGAGCAATCAGTCTCAGAAACTTTTAAAAAAGCGGACGAGGTTCTGGGTGAAAGCTTAAGCACTTTGATTTTTGAGGGACCGCAAGAAAAGCTGACGCTCACAACTAATGCCCAGCCCGCTCTCTTGACGACTAGTATAGCAATCTTGAATTATTTCAGCCAGTTTGGGATCAAGCCGGATTTCACTGCCGGACATAGCCTGGGTGAGTATTCTGCATTGGTCGCTGCGGGGGCTATCTCGTTCGAAGAGGCTGTGTATGCAGTCCGCAAACGTGGTGAATTCATGGAAGAAGCTGTACCGAATGGAGAAGGAACAATGGCTGCTGTCCTAGGCATGAATCGACAGAAGCTAATGGATGTAACCTTAACAGTTTCAGCAGGCGGAAAACCTGTTCAGTTGGCTAACTTGAATAGTCCGGGACAAATTGTAATTTCTGGTTCGAAAAGTGGTGTGGAGGAAGCATCAGTAAAAGCAAAAGAAGCTGGGGCTAAACGGGTTATTCCTCTTGATGTCAGCGGTCCATTCCATTCATCGTTAATGAAGCCGGCAGCAGAAAGATTTGAATTTGTATTGGACAAAATTGCAATAAAGGATGCGGCTGTCCCAGTGATTGGAAATGTAACTGCTGAACCGATGACAGAAGCTTCCGAATTCAAAAAAAGACTAGTGGAGCAGCTTTATTCTCCGGTACTATGGGAGGATTCGGTATCCAAAATGCTGGAACTCGGCGTCGATACTTTTATCGAAATCGGCCCAGGTAAGGTTTTGTCAGGACTGGTTAAGAAAGTTGACCGCTCGGCAAAGACATTCGCAATATATGACGCAGAAACATGTGCAGCAGCTGTTGCTGCCCTGGAGGAGGAGAAGGAATGAGACTAGAAGGTAAGGTGGCGCTGGTAACAGGTGCATCACGTGGGATTGGGCGCGAAATTGCTTTAGAACTTGCCAGGGAAGGCGCGTCAGTTGCTGTCAACTATGCTGGCAGTGAAGGAAAAGCGCTTGAAGTGGTTGATGAAATCAAGGCGATGGGACGAGATGCTTTTGCCATCCAGGCAGATGTCTCCAACTCTGAATCAGTGACTGATATGGCCAAAGAAACAATCGAGCGTTTCGGCAAGATTGACATCCTTGTTAACAATGCAGGTATAACAAAAGACAACCTGTTGATGAGGATGAAAGAGTCCGAATGGATGATGTAATCAATATCAATCTAAAAGGTGTCTTCTTGTGTACGAAAGCAGTTACAAGACAAATGATGAAGCAGAGAAGCGGCAGGATCATAAATATCTCTTCGATTGTAGGCGTAAGTGGGAATCCCGGCCAGGCAAACTATGTTGCTGCAAAGTCCGGAGTAATCGGGCTTACAAAAACAACCGCAAAGGAACTTTCGTCAAGAGGCATCACCGTGAACGCAGTAGCTCCAGGCTTTATTACGACAGACATGACCGATAAGTTAAATGAAGATGTAAAAACAGAAATGCTGAAGCAAATACCGTTAGCCCGTTTCGGAGAGCCTAAAGACATTGCAAGGACCATCATCTTCCTTGCATCCGAAGACAGTGCATATATGACAGGCCAAACCCTCCACATAGATGGCGGCATGGTGATGTAGAATATCTGGAAATAACAAGTGTAATATTTTTTGATAATTTTGACACTTTTTGGATGAGAGTGAATAATTTTTCCTGGTTAAAAAACCATTACATCCATTTATTAATTAAATAAAATCAACTATAATGGCTTGAGGGGAGGTGAACAAGCATGGCAGACGTTTTAGAACGCGTAACAAAAATTATTGTTGACCGTTTGGGAGTAGAAGAATCTCAAGTAACTTTAGAGGCATCTTTTAAAGATGATCTTGGTGCTGATTCCCTTGATGTTGTTGAATTGGTTATGGAACTAGAGGACGAGTTCGACATGGAAATTTCTGATGATGATGCTGAAAAAATCGGTACAGTTGGTGACGCTGTTAAGTACATAAATAGCCAAATGTAATTGTTCGATTTACTAAGAAGCTCCGTTTTTATAAACGGGGCTTTCTTCTGTACATGGTCTCCTCATACTCCGCTGCGGATTAAAACGAGTGTAAGGCTATGCTGGTCTTGAAGAAGAAGCCAGTTTTTTATTTTTATACGAAAAGCGACCATCCCCGCGAAATTAGCTTCTGTATAAAAACTCCCTATGTTTTCCTTATAATTAAGTTATCTGCTGGAATTAAGCCAAGTTTTTTTGCTTTATATACGTTATTTTTTGTAAACTGTTATTAGTCTGTATTGTTTTGTAAAATCAATAATCATTTAAAACAGCAATTCATGCAATCGCAGCTTTAAATTATGAGCAAGGTGGAATAAATTATGCGCAACAATGGAAGAGAAAGAGAAAAAAAGAATATCCGCGCAAAGGAGCAGAAATTCAAAGAATTCCAGGATCATATTGGTATTCATTTTGATAGTGATAAGCTTTTAAAACAGGCTTTTACACATTCATCCTATGTGAATGAGCATCGAAGGAAGCCTCATGAGGATAATGAGAGGCTGGAGTTTCTTGGTGACGCTGTTTTGGAATTGACTGTATCCCAATTTTTGTATAAAAAGTATCCAATGATGAGTGAGGGAGAGCTTACAAAGCTGCGCGCAGCTGTAGTTTGTGAGCCATCGCTGGTGGCATTTGCCAACGAGCTGTCCTTTGGTGATCTCGTATTGCTTGGCAAGGGAGAAGAAATGACAGGCGGAAGAACAAGGCCGGCTCTTTTGGCTGATGTCTTCGAGGCTTTCATCGGTGCTTTATACTTGGACAAGGGAATTGAAACAGTCACTACTTTCCTGGAAGAAATTGTGTTTCCGAAAATCAATGACGGTGCTTTTTCTCATGTGATGGATTTTAAGAGCCAGCTTCAGGAGCTCGTACAGCGGGATGGTGCAGGGTCGCTTGAATACCGGATTATGAGGGAGATTGGTCCTGCGCACAGCCGGGAATTCGAATCCCGTGTCTTCCTTAATGGGCAAGAATTAGGAACAGGCACAGGGCGCTCGAAAAAGGAAGCAGAGCAGCATGCTGCCCAGATGGCACTTGAAAAGTTGAAGTCTCATATGGAAGCGAACTTGGAAACAGGCGACAAAAAGCAATAAGTTAAAAATCATTCTTAACAGACATCTTAGAAATAGTTTAACTGGAAAGGGAGAGCCATATTGTTTTTAAAACGATTAGATGTGGTCGGCTTTAAATCGTTCGCCGAGAGGATTTCAGTAGAATTCGTTCCTGGTGTGACCGCTGTCGTAGGGCCTAATGGAAGCGGGAAAAGCAATATTACTGATTCCATCCGCTGGGTTTTAGGAGAACAATCAGCCAAGTCGCTCCGTGGCGCAAAAATGGAAGATATCATCTTTGCCGGAAGTGATTCGCGGAAGCCGCTGAATTTTGCCGAAGTAACATTAACCCTCGATAACGAAGATCAATCATTGCCCCTCGATTACAATGAAGTGAGCGTTACAAGGCGTGTCTACCGTTCAGGTGACAGTGAATACTTGATCAATAAACAGAATTGCAGACTCAAGGATATTGTTGATTTATTCATGGACTCCGGACTTGGCCGTGAAGCTTTCTCCATTATCAGCCAGGGCAGGGTTGAGGAAATCCTAAACAGCAAGCCTGAGGATCGCAGGACGATATTTGAAGAAGCTGCTGGTGTCCTTAAATATAAATCTCGGAAGAAAAAAGCAGAGAGTAAGCTTTTTGAAACGCAGGAGAACTTAAGTCGTGTAACGGACATCATACACGAATTAGAAGGTCAGGTAGAGCCGCTGAAGATTCAGGCTTCGATTGCAAAGGATTATCTAGAGCAAAAGGAAGATCTTGAACAGATAGAAGTTGCGCTGACTGCTTATGAAATCGAAGACCTGTATGGCCGATGGGAACAGCTGTCCAAGCAGCTTGAACAACATAAAGAAGATGAAATCAAGCAGTCTGCTGTCCTTCAGAAAAAAGAAGCAGAAATTGAAAAGATGAGAGACCAGCTTACTGCTCTTGATGAATCGGTAAGCGACTTGCAGAACGTGCTCTTGCATGCCAGTGAGGAGCTTGAAAAGCTGGAAGGCAGAAGAGAAGTTCTCAAGGAACGAAAGAAGAACGCTTCACAGAACAAGGGTCAGCTTGAAAAGAATATCGAGGAACTGACTTCTTCCGTTGCATTGCTGGAAAAACAGAAGGCTGAGTACGAAGAATCTGTAGCTGCATTATCATGGGAAGCTTCTGCTCTTCAGAAAGAACTTCAGGAGAAACAGGAGCAACTAAAGCTTTACAGTGAAGATGTCGAGCTTAAAATTGATTCAATCAAGAGTGACTACATCGAGTTACTGAACGAACAGGCCGGCGCTAAAAATGAAAAAATTTATATCGAACAGCAGCTGCAGCAGCAAGCAGCCAAAGGGTCAAAGCTGGACAATGAAAATGATCGCTTTGTCTCGATTCGCGATGAAATCAATGGGAAGAAAGCAGAAATAGAGAAAAATATCGTTTCTTCACAGCAGGAATTGGAGGAACAGGCAAGGATCTATTTTGAAGAACAGAAGAAGCTTGAATTTCTCAGAAATAATTATGATAAGCAAGAGAAAACACTTTATCAGGCATATCAGTACCTTCAGCAAGCTGAATCAAAGAAGGAAATGCTTGAGGAAATGGAAGAAGATTATTCTGGCTTTTTCCAGGGTGTAAAAGAAGTGCTGAAAGCAAGGGACACTCGTCTTCAGGGGATTGAAGGAGCGATTGCAGAATTAATCCATGTTCCTAAACAATATGAAACGGCAATTGAAACAGCTCTTGGCGGTGCAATGCAGCACATTGTTGTCCAAACTGAAGAGAATGCCAGAGCTGCCATTCAGTTTCTGAAGCAAAAATTGTTCGGCAGGGCAACCTTCTTGCCTCTCAGCATTATCAAAGGCAAGTATCTCGCCTCCTCACAGCTCGCACTTCTTTCGGGGAATAGTGCGTATATCGGCACGGCAACTGATTGATTCAATTCAATCAAAAATATGCTGAAGTCGTAAAAAGCTTGCTTGGCAATGTAGTGATTGCCAGGGATTTAAAAGGAGCGAATGATATTGCCAAAATGCTGCAATACCGCAGCAGAATCGTCACGCTTGATGGAGATGTGGTCAATCCTGCGGGTCGATGACTGGAGGGGCCGTAAAACAAAAATCAAGTTCATTGCTTAGCCGTAAGGGCGAATTAGAAGAATTAACAAATAAGCTAGCTGATATGGAAGAAAAGACAAACTTGCTTGAATCGAAAGTGAAATCATTAAAGGCTGAAACGCAAGCCAGTGAAGCAAGGTTGGAAGAGCTGAGAAAAACAGGAGAAGAGCTTCGTTTTAAGCAGCAAAGTTTGAAGGGTGACTTGCGGGAAGTGGAGCTGGAACAGAAGAATATCAATGAACGCTTATCGGTATACGATTCTGAAAAGACCCAGCTCGACTCAGACAAGGACAAGCTAGAATCCAGATTGGTTGAACTTGACGGATTATTAGCTAAGTATCGGCAGGATCTTCTTCAATTTGATAAAGAAATAGAGCGGTTGACTGAGCTGAAAAACTCGAATTCTACTTCTAAGGATACGCTTATTGCAGAAATCAGTGATTTGAAGATTAGCCTGGCATCCAAGAAAGAACAGCTTTCCCATGTGAAGGAAAAGCTGGATTCTGCAGTTTTACAGGCAGAAGAGCAGTCCGGAAAATTGGAAATCCTTAAAGAAGATTTATCACTTCTTTCCTCTGAAATGACCGATAGCTCCTCCGGGGAATCACAATTGGAGGATGCGGCAAAAAGAAAGCTTCAAGACAAAAACGAAACGCTTAAGCTGATTTCTTCACGGAGGAATGAGCGGCTTGAGCTTCAGAATAAGCTGGAAGATCAGGAGTTAGAATCCAAGGAGCTAAGGAGACTGCTTAAAGGCATCAATGAAGTGCTTAAGGATGAGGAAGTGAAATTGAACAGGCTTGATGTAGAATTGGACAATAAGCTTGCCCATCTTCGCGAGGAATACCTGCTCTCATTTGAAGGTGCAAAGGAACAGTATCCTTTGACAATTCCTGCTGATGAGGCAAGAAGAAAAGTAAAGCTCATCAAAATGGCGATAGAGGAACTGGGTACGGTAAATCTTGGTGCGATTGAAGAATACGAACGTGTATCAGAGCGTTACGAATTCCTGTTGGAGCAGAGGAATGATCTCCAGGAAGCAAAGGACACATTATTCCTTGTCATCGAGGAAATGGACCACGAGATGAAGAAACGATTTGAACATACATTCACTGCCATCCGCTCACACTTTGAGTCTGTGTTCCAGGCGTTGTTCGGTGGCGGCAGAGCGGATCTGCGGCTGACACAGCCTGAAGACTTGCTGAACACAGGGGTCGAAATTGTCGCCCAGCCTCCCGGTAAGAAGCTGCAAAATCTCGGGCTATTATCTGGCGGAGAGCGGGCGTTGACCGCGATTGCTTTATTGTTCTCCATCCTGAAAGTCCGTCCAGTGCCATTCTGTATCCTAGATGAAGTTGAAGCCGCATTGGATGAAGCCAATGTATACCGTTTCGCTCAATATTTGAAGAAATACCGTGATGAAACACAATTTATCGTCATTACACACCGTAAGGGTACAATGGAGGAAGCAGATGTCCTATATGGTGTAACCATGCAGGAGTCAGGAGTATCCAAGCTGGTATCCGTCCGGCTTGAAGATTCGAAAAAACTTGTGAAAGCATAAGAATAGCGTTATCACCTTGTTCCGTCTCGAGAAATCAGGAGCCGCGTCTGGTTCAATCTTGAAGCGGAACGAGATATTTTTGAATTATAGTAGGAAGGCGATGGGACTGTGAGTTTTTTTAAGAAATTAAAAGAAAAGTTTACGACGCAGACTGAGAGTGTCACAGAGAAATTCAGAGATGGCTTGACGAAAACCAGGGATAATTTCTCTAACAAAGTGAATGATCTCGTATCACGATACCGGAAAGTGGATGAAGAATTTTTCGAAGAACTTGAAGAAATCTTGATCCAGGCTGATGTAGGCTTTGACACAGTAATGGACCTTGTCGAGGAGCTGAAAAAAGAGGTTAAGCGACGCAACATTCAGGACACAAAAGACGTTCAGTCTGTTATTTCCGAGAAGCTAGTTGAGATCTATGAGGCCGGAGCGGATGATGACTCTTTCCAGCTGAACATCCAGGAAGATGAGTTGACAGTCATTTTATTCGTCGGTGTCAATGGTGTCGGCAAAACAACGACAATCGCAAATTAGCCATAAATTCAAAAGTGAAGGAAAGAAGGTCCTTCTTGCGGCAGGAGATACATTCCGCGCCGGTGCAATCGAACAGCTTGAAGTCTGGGGTGATCGCGTTGGTGTCGACGTCATCAAGCAGGCAGAAGGTTCAGACCCAGCTGCTGTCATGTATGATGCTGTCCAGTCTGCCAAGTCACGAAAGGCAGATATCCTGATTTGCGATACTGCCGGCAGATTGCAAAATAAGGTCAATCTCATGAAGGAACTTGAAAAGGTTAAGCGTGTAATTGAGCGTGAGGTTCCGGGCGCTCCTCATGAAGTCTTGCTTGTGCTTGATGCAACGACTGGCCAGAACGCGCTGATCCAGGCTAAAACTTTCAAAGAAGCAACTGATGTGAGCGGCATCGTCCTGACTAAACTCGATGGAACGGCGAAGGGCGGAATTGTACTTGCGATCCGCAATGAGCTGAACATTCCGGTTAAATTTGTAGGATTAGGCGAAAAAATGGATGATCTTCAGGAATTCGATGCTGAAAGATATGTTTATGGACTGTTCGCTGACCTGGTTGAGGAAGAGGAAGCAACGGAGGAATATTGATATACCAACGTATTACTGTAAAGAACTTTTCTTGACAGGAAAGTTAATCGTGTGTAAACTCTTAATGTAAAGGTATTTCACTTAACACGGGGGAATTCAAATGCTTGAGAAAACGAACCGCATTAATTATTTGTATGACTTTTATCAGGCATTGCTTACTCCAAAACAAAGCAGTTATATGGCTCTATACTATCTTGATGACTATTCGCTCGGGGAAATTGCTGAAGAGTACGATGTTAGCCGGCAGGTGTATACGACAACATCAAACGCACGGAAGCGATGCTCGAGCAATACGAAGAGAAGCTGTTGTTGTTCGAGAAATTCAAAAAAAGAAGTGAGCTTATTTCAAAAATGAAAGAGCTTGTGGGGAATGACGATTTAATTGATATGATAGCCGAGCTTGAGAAATTAGACTAGGGAGGCACATGATATGGCATTTGAAGGATTGGCCGACCGACTGCAAAATACGATGCAAAAAATCCGCGGAAAAGGCAAGGTATCTGAAGCAGATGTAAAAGAAATGATGCGAGAGGTCCGTCTGGCTCTGCTTGAGGCTGACGTTAACTTTAAAGTTGTAAAAGACTTCGTTAAAAAAGTCACTGAAAGGGCAGTTGGCCAGGAGGTAGTAAAAAGCCTGACACCGGGCCAGCAGGTCATCAAGGTTGTTAAAGAAGAACTTACCGAGCTGATGGGTGGCGAGCAAAGCAAGATTGCTGCCGCAAACCGCCCGCCGACCGTCATCATGATGGTCGGACTTCAAGGTGCAGGTAAAACGACTACAACCGGAAAGCTTGCAAATCTCCTTCGTAAAAAATACAATCGAAAACCTTTGCTTGTAGCGGCGGATATCTATCGTCCAGCAGCCATCAAGCAGCTTGAGACGCTTGGGAAGCAATTGAGCATGCCGGTTTTCTCACTGGGAGACCAGGTCAGCCCTGTAGAAATCGCAAAGCAGGCAATTGCCAAAGCGAAGGAAGACCATAATGACTATGTCCTGATTGATACTGCGGGCCGTCTTCATGTGGATGAAAACCTGATGGACGAGCTGAAGCAGATCAAAGAGCTTTCCAAACCAGACGAAATCTTCCTTGTCGTTGACGCCATGACAGGACAGGATGCTGTCAATGTCGCACAGAGTTTCAATGAACAACTTGGCCTGACTGGTGTTGTCCTGACAAAGCTTGACGGTGATACACGTGGCGGTGCCGCGCTGTCCATCCGCGCTGTTACCAATACCCCGATCAAATTTGTCGGTCTTGGTGAAAAGCTTGATGCCCTGGAAGCATTCCACCCTGAAAGAATGGCTTCAAGGATTCTCGGAATGGGTGACGTCCTGACGCTAATCGAGAAAGCCCAGGCAAACGTCGATGAAGAAAAAGCGAAAGAGCTCGAGAAGAAAATGCGTACAGCATCATTTACCCTGGATGATTTCCTAGACCAGCTTGGCCAGGTGAGGAAGATGGGGCCATTGGACGAGATTCTGAAAATGATGCCTGGCGCAAACAAAATCAAGGGCATGAACAATCTTCAAATCGATGAAAAGCAAATCTCGCATGTCGAGGCGATCATTCAGTCGATGACAGCGAATGAAAAAACTCATCCGGAAATCATCAACGCCAATAGGCGGAAACGGATTGCAAAGGGAAGCGGAACATCCATACAGGAAGTCAACCGTCTGCTCAAGCAGTTCGAAGACATGAAAAGGATGATGAAACAGATGACGAACATGCAGCAAAAAGGCAAGAAAAAAGGCGGTTTCAAGATGCCGTTCAATCCTTTTTAACTTGTAAATTCAGGAATTTTCAGTCTGTAAAGAAAAAAACCTTTACAAGCTGTTTTCAATTTGATATTATTCTATCTTGTGTGAAACTATTCGGAGGTGCTTATTTAAAATGGCAGTAAAAATTCGTTTAAAGCGTATGGGAGCTAAAAAGTCTCCTTTCTATCGTATTGTAGTAGCTGATTCCCGTTCACCACGTGACGGTCGTTTCATCGAGTCTATTGGAACTTACAACCCGGTTGCTCAACCAGCAAAGGTTGAACTTAACGAAGAGTTAGTTCTTAAGTGGTTGAACGACGGTGCAAAACCATCTGATACAGTGCGCAACTTGTTCTCTAAGCAGGGTATCATGGAAAAATTCCACAACGCTAAGCAAACCAAGTAATTGTGGACACGCCCATGAAAGAATTAATTGAGACGATCGTGAAGCCACTTGTTGATTTTCCTGAAGATGTCCATGTAAATGAGCATGAAGAGGATCAGCGCGTTACCTATAAGCTTTCCGTCAACAAAAGTGATATGGGCAAAGTAATTGGTAAGCAGGGACGCGTTGCAAAGGCGATTCGAACAGTAGTCTATGCAGCAGGCTCATCACAGCAAAAGAAGATTTTCTTGGAAATCGTCGAATAACAATCAGAAACGATAAATTCAATATGATTGTTTGAAAAGGGAGGGGTAACCCTCCTTTTTTCTATTTGCAAAAATTAAGGTATAATAGATACTTGGTATAATGATTAGTATTGAGACGCAATTGTATTCTGGAACCAGCCTTGCGAAAGGTCCAGAAAAACCAGCCCGGAAGAGGTCTGGAAAATAATGCTGTGATAAGGTTGGCTTTAAGGAGGAAATGCTTTGAAGGTACTGCAAACAATCATTGTCAAACAGGTACTGACAGAAGAAAGCAAGGAAAGAATCCACCAAAAATATCACTCCAGAAAGCTTCAGCTGCAGAAGGAATGGGATCAGCTGAGATTTGAATTGAAGAAGCTGGAAAAATCCAGGAAGTTTCCACCTGAAACATTGAAGAAGCATTTTGAACAAGAAATCAAAGTCTATAAAGAAAAAATCAAGCTCCTGGATTTTCAAATAGAACAACTACATATTCTTCCGCTTGGGAGTGAAATTAAAGAAACGGAGTTGCAGGGTGTCGTCGATGTGAGTGTAGGTGACCAATGGGATGAGTTTCTTTCAGGAAAGACTATTATTGTGAAAGATGGCATCGTGGCCGAAATTCGCGAGAGGTGATTGAGCAATGGAAAAGTACTTTAATGTTGGAAAAATTGTAAATACACATGGGATACGAGGGGAAGTTAGGGTGATATCAAGGACTGACTTTCCTGAGGAACGCTACAAGATAGGGAATACTTTATTTTTATTCATGCCTGGTGCAAAGGATCCGAAGGAATTGGTAGTGAAAAGCCATAGGACTCACAAAAATTTCAATCTGTTGACCTTTGAAGGTTTCGAAAATGTCAACGAGGTAGAAAGAATGAAGGGTGGCATCCTCAAGGTTCCAGAAACGCAGCGTGGTGAGCTGGAGGAAGGCGAATTCTATTTCCAGGATATTATCGGCTGTAACATGGTAACAACGGAAGGAGAAGAACTTGGCAAGGTAATCGAAATCCTTACTCCCGGTGCCAATGATGTCTGGGTTGTGAAGGGAGCCAGTGGTAAGGAACTCCTGATTCCTTATATTGAGGACATCGTGAAAAAAGTAGACGTCAAGGAAAAGCTTATTGTAATTGAGCCGATGGAAGGGCTTCTTTCATGATGAATATCGATGTCCTGTCTATTTTCCCAGAAATGTTTGAGGGTGTGTTTGGCCATTCAATCCTGAAAAAAGCTGCTGAAAAAGGGGCAGCCGGGTACAATGTCGTCAATTTCCGTGACTTTGCCAATAACAAACACCAGACAGTGGATGACTATCCATATGGCGGCGGTGCTGGAATGGTGTTAAAGCCTCAACCGATTTTCGATGCCGTGTCTGATTTAAAGGAGCGCGCAAAAAGCACTTCCCCAAGAGTGATTCTCATGTGCCCCCAGGGAGAACGGTATACACAGAAGAAAGCGGAAGAGCTGGCCAGGGAAGAGCATTTGATTTTTATCTGCGGCCATTATGAGGGATATGATGAGCGGATCCGTGAACATGTGATCACTGATGAGATTTCGATCGGTGATTATGTACTGACCGGCGGAGAGCTTGGAGCGATGGTCGTCATCGACAGTGTCGTGCGCTTGCTTCCTGGTGTACTGGGCAGCGAGGAATCGCATATCCAGGATTCCTTCAGCACCGGCCTGCTCGAGCATCCCCACTATACAAGACCGGCTGACTTCCGTGGAATGAAGGTCCCTGATGTTTTGGTTTCTGGGAACCATAAACTGATTGACGAGTGGCGGATGAAAGAAAGCCTTAGAAGGACCTTACAGAGAAGGCCCGATCTTCTTGAAGAAGCAGAGCTGACAGAGAAGCAGAAAAAATGGCTTGATGAACTGATAAAACTTAATGAATAATATTGCAGTCAAGCGCTGTTTATGTTAAGATACTTCTTGTGGCTAAAAGCAAACATGCTGTATGTCACTTATAACAATGTTCCGCTGCAATGAAAGTGTGCAAGAGCATTCGTGGGAGGAGTTGAAAACGATGCAACATTTAATCGAAGAAATCACAAAAGCACAGCTTCGCACTGATCTTCCATCTTTCCGTCCTGGTGACACTGTACGTGTACACGTTAAGGTTGTTGAAGGAACTCGCGAACGTGTCCAGTTGTTTGAAGGTGTAGTGATTAAGCGTCGTGGTGGTGGAATCAGCGAAACTTTTACAGTACGTAAAGTTTCTTACGGAGTAGGCGTTGAGCGTACTTTCCCTGTTCACACACCAAAAATCGCGAAGCTTGAAGTTATCCGCCGCGGTAAAGTACGCCGTGCGAAACTTTACTACCTACGTAACCTGCGTGGTAAGAAAGCTCGTATTAAAGAAATTCGATAAGAATGAATGTCAAAAAGGAGCTTGCCTAGCCAAGCTCCTTTTTCATTCAGATTCTTTTCCTGGCAAAGTGCTAATAAAATGCAACCGCATATTTAATGGCATCATTTTCAAAAAGAGCATTGTTAAATTTATTTTAAAAATCATTGCCCATCGTGTTTATCTTGTCTGACTTATGTAAAATAAAGTTATGTACTCAAACAACATATATAATGGAATGGTGGGAAAAGAATGGCCGAGAAAAAGAAGAATGAACTATGGGAATGGACGAAGGCACTTCTGATTGCTGTCGTGCTGGCAGCGGTTATTCGATACTTTTTATTTGCACCAATAGTGGTGGACGGTTTATCGATGATGCCTACACTCCATGACCAGGACCGAATGATCGTGAACAAGCTCAGCTATAAAGTCGGGAAGCCAGAAAGATTCGATATCATCGTCTTTCATGCACCCGAAAACAAAGATTACATAAAAAGAGTAATCGGCCTTCCAGGCGATAAAGTAGAATATAAAAATGACACGTTATATGTGAATGGGAAAGCATACGAAGAACCATACTTGGCAGAATATAAAAAACAGGTAATGGATGGGCCGCTGACAGATCCTTTCACACTTGAGGAGAAGATCGGCAGGGAGACTGTACCTGAAGGCCATCTTTTCGTTATGGGTGATAACCGGCGTTTCAGCAGGATAGCCGCCACATTGGCACTGTGCCTTTTGAAGAGGTGCTGGGAAAGACCAGCATCATCTATTGGCCTATTGAAGATATTCGTACAATAGATTAGGACATGACAAGATCCCAACAGGCATACGGGAGATTGCTAAACAGATAGGAGGTGGCTGCTTTGACGATCCAATGGTTTCCAGGCCATATGGCTAAGGCTCGCAGAGAGGTCACGGAAAAATTAAAGCTCGTGGATGTCATCTTTGAATTGGTGGATGCGCGGATACCGTATTCATCCAGGAACCCTATGATTGATGAAATCATCCAGCACAAACCAAGAATTGTTTTACTGAATAAAGCGGATATGGCGGATAAAGCCGTAACAGAACAATGGCTGCGTCACTACCGTCAAAAAGGAATCACTGCACTGGCAATCAACTCACAGGCTGGCACTGGCTAAAGCAAATCGTCCAGGAGTCCAAGGTCCTCTTAAAAGACAAGTTTGACCGCCTGAAATCAAAAGGTGTCAAGCCGAGGGCTATTCGTGCAATGATTGTTGGCATCCCGAATGCTGGTAAATCGACCTTGATCAACAGGCTTGCAGGAAAAAATATCGCCCAGACCGGGAATAGGCCTGGAGTGACGAAATCTCAGCAATGGATCAAAGTTGGCAAAGAACTTGAACTTCTGGATACTCCGGGAATCCTTTGGCCAAAGTTTGAGGACCAGGAAGTAGGCACAAGGCTTGCAGTTACTGGGGCAATCAAAGACACGATTCTTAATCTTCAGGATCTGGCTGTATATGCTTTAAGGTTTTTAGAAAAGCATTATCCACAACGCCTGCAGGAGAGGTATAAGCTTTCCGAGCTGCCAGAAGAGATTGTGGAGCTTTTTGATCAGATTGGCGATTTTCGCGGCTGCAGAATGCCTGGTGGATACGTTGACTATGACAAAGTCGCAGAACTTGTGATCAGGGAAATACGGACAGAAAAACTAGGTCCGCTATCATTTGAACGACCTGAGGATTTGACCTCTGTGAAAGAAATAAAAAATGACGCTCAAAAATAAAAGGTCCTGAATCCAGGGCCTTTATTTTGGTTTAAACTGCCGATACATAATAAAGAAGTATCACTAGGAGATTTTTTATGGAGAAATATACTATTGGTGAAATTGAACAGCAGCTTTTCGGGAAAGAAGAAGTAAACAAAGAATTCCTGAAAACCTTAAAAAAAGACAGCCGCAAAGGTGTGCAAAAACTTGTCCTGAAATGGGAAAGGCAGGAAGAGCAAAAGAGACAAGTCCATGATCAATTCGTCAACATGACTTCCTTTGAAAGGAAATATCGATCGGAAGGGTTCGAGTATATTGCCGGGATTGATGAGGCAGGACGAGGTCCTTTAGCCGGGCCAGTTGTTGCAGGGGCAGTCATCCTTCCGGAGAACTTTTATCTTCCAGGCCTTAATGATTCTAAAAAACTGACTGAATCAAAAAGGGATGAATATTTTGAGGTCATCATGTCTGAAGCCCTGGCTTTCGGAGTCGGAATGATCAGCGCTGCGGAAATAGATGAAATCAATATTCTCCAGGCCAGCAAGAAAGCGATGCTTTCAGCTGTGGACCAACTAGGGATTACGCCCGATTTTCTTTTGATCGATGCCGTCAAGCTGGACACACCTTATCCGTTTGAAGCGCTGATCAAAGGTGATTCCAGAAGCATAACCATCGCGGCAGCTTCCGTTATTGCCAAAGTAACGAGGGACAGGCTGATGAAGGAACTTAGTATTGAATTCCCGCACTATGGATTCGGAGCAAATAAGGGGTATGGAACCGCTGAACACTTTAGGGCTATCAAAGAGCATGGTGTCACAAATCATCACAGGAAGACATTCGCTCCCGTAAGAGAGTATATTTAGTAGAACTTGGTAAAGCAGGTGAACCATGGAAACAGGAGCGCTGCAAGGCTTATTTAACCAAAAAACAACACAGCAAATAAAAACCGCGGAATTTCGGCCTGGACAAATCATTAATGGAAAAATCCTGAAGCTCTACCCTGATCAAGTAGCAGAAGTGCAAGTAGGAAACCAAAAAATGATTGCGAAATTAGAAACGCCATTATCAGCAAATGAGAGATACTGGTTCCAGGTTCAGCCTGGAGAAGGAAAGGTCCATTTGAAGGTAATCGGATCAGGTAGCGATGATAAGGGCCAGCCTGGAAGCCTGGCAAAGATTCTCGGGGAATTGTCAATGCAGCCGACAAAGGAAAACCTAGAACTTATCCGGTTTTTCATCAAGGAGCAGCTACCTGTAAACCGTGAACTTCTAAAGCAGGCGTCAGAGTGGCTAAGTATGGCGGATTCCCGCAATGCTGGTCAAGATACTATGAAATTGATCCTGACTAGAGGATTTCCTGTTACACAGGCCGTGTTTGATGCCCTCTACACCACCACAAAAGAACAATCTCTGGTCCAGTTGATGGATAAGCTTGACAAGGCTTTAGACGCGGCGTGGAGTTCTGCGGCAGGTACAAGTCTTAAAAAACTTTTGAATGAAATGCTGCCATCCAGTAAAATAATGAATTCTGAAGCAGCCGTAAATAATCTAGCAGCAATATGGGTTAAACGGGAAGGTCAGGAAAGTCAAGTTGCTCTGGAGCTGCTTAAACAGTTTGGTGCGATTACTTCGAAAAGCAGTGAAAGCTATCTTTTACAGCAGATGCTGGGCAGGCTGCAAGGCTTAGGCACAGTTAGAGATGAACTGCCTGAAGGCTGAATTTCGCCAAAAATATCATTACACTCATAGGAAATGGCGAGAGTTCTACAGCAAGACAGATGATTTCAAATTTCGTTCCTGAAAAACCATTACAAGCTAATGAGCTGGTAGAATCACTTAAATTGTTATTCTACCGGACTTCTGGAAAAGAAGCGGAGGTACAGCAAGGACTCCAGGCTTTCAAGCAGTTAACCTCAATGGTGAGCGATGGAGAGTCCCTATCTGTCCTGATGGGAGAAAAGGATACGTGGCGACAAGCAGGAGTAGACTTGCTTAAGGTTGTGGGACAGCCCCGATCTGGCAATTTAACAGGCCTGTATGCACAGCTGCTGTCAGAAGCAGTTGCCAAAGCAGAACATCCAGCTCTGATGCAAGAAACTGACAGCGCACTGCTTACTGATACAAGGATAAAACAATTCCTATCAGCCCTCGGTCTTTCTTACGAACAACAGCTTGGCGAAGTTTTAAAGGATGGTGAGTTTGGCAAGGCACAAGTATCAGAGACGCTTAAATCCCTTGTTCTGCGCCTGTTGAACGAGAATCCTCCACCTGCTGTTAAAGAAGCTGCTGAGCTGATCTTGAACAAACTCACCGGATTCCAGCTGCTTTCCCAGGAAGCAGGTCCGATTCAGCAGCTTGTCGTTCAAATACCTTTATGCTGGGTGGAAAAACGAATGAACTCACGATGCAGTGGAGTGGGAAAAAGACTGAAGACGGAAAAATAGACGCTGATTTTTGCCGTGTGCTCTTTTACCTTAAACTTGAGCATTTGGATGATGTGATCGTTGATATGCAAGTGCAGAATCGAATTATGAGTGTCCAGATTTTTAACGAAAATCCCACTCTGAGAAAAATGGCAGAAGAAATGACACCGTTATTGAAATTGAAGCTAGCGGAAATCGATTATCATCTGTCCTCTGTTCACTTCCATGTTCCTGGGCAATCCCAGACAGGGAGAAATCAACGCAGCCTGGCAGAACTTTATGGCCAAAAAGAATATAGCGGAGTGGATATTAAAATATGAAACCACCTAAGCATACAAGGAAATCAGCTGTAGCCTTGGGGTATAACGCCGGAAATATGGACGCTCCTAAAGTTATGGCAAAGGGTAAGGGTCTCGTTGCTGAACAAATTATTGAAAAAGCAAAGAATCATGAAATTCCCATCCAGGAAGACCCTTCACTCGTTGAAGTCCTGAGCCAGCTGGAATTAAATGAGCGAATTCCAGAAGAATTATATCAAGCAGTAGCGGAAGTTTTTTTCCTTTGTCTATCATTTGGATAAACAAGCAGGACGACAAAAATAATATTTTTACAAAGAAAACCAAGAGATTGAATATAGCTTTTTTAGCATGGATTATTATTGTCAAAGCCGGGAAACGTAATGATTCCGGCTTTTTATAATCACAAGCTTTCACTTCGTTATTTTTTTACAATATTTAAAATGGCAAGATATTTAAATCATAAAGGTAGACAATCAATAATTCATTATATAAAATGAAAGCGCAGTCTAATTTTAAAACCTTTAAATGAATTATATTTTCTACTTAGGAAAATGAATTTACGGAGCGGATGGATAGGCGATTCTGTATTTTTGTTCGTTTTTCTAATAGATAGGAGGATGGGAAATGAATGTCCATGAGTATCAAGGAAAAGAAATCCTCAGAAAATATGGGGTAAAAGTACCGAATGGGAAGGTTGCTTTTACAGTTGATGAAGCTGTTGAAGCAGCTAAAGAGCTTGGTACGTCTGTTGTTGTCGTAAAAGCTCAAATCCATGCTGGCGGAAGGGGTAAAGCTGGCGGTGTCAAGGTTGCAAAGAACCTTGATGAAGTACGTACATATGCTTCTGAGATTTTAGGTAAGACACTGGTTACTCACCAGACTGGTCCAGAAGGCAAGGAAGTAAAACGTCTATTGATTGAGGAAGGCTGCGACATCAAGAAGGAGTATTATGTAGGCCTTGTGCTAGACCGTGCTACTTCACGCGTTGTCCTTATGGCTTCTGAAGAAGGCGGAACGGAGATCGAAGAGGTTGCTGAAGCGACTCCTGAAAAAATCTTCAAAGAAGAAATCGATCCTGTAGTGGGGCTTATGCCATACCAGGCTCGCCGTATCGCATTCAACATCAACATCCCGAAGGAACTAGTCAACCAGGCTGTAAAGTTCATGATGGGCTTATATTACGCTTATATCGAAAAGGATTGCTCAATCGCTGAAATCAACCCATTGGTTGTGACTGGTGATGGACAGGTTATGGCACTTGACGCTAAATTGAACTTTGATTCAAATGCGCTATACCGCCAGAAGGATATCCTTGAGTACCGCGACCTTGAAGAAGAAGATCCAAAGGAAATTGAAGCATCGAAGTATGACCTTAGCTATATTTCTTTATATGGAAATATCGGCTGCATGGTTAACGGTGCTGGTCTTGCGATGGCAACTATGGACATCGTGAAGCATTATGGCGGAGACCCGGCAAACTTCCTTGATGTTGGGGGCGGTGCCACTGCTGAGAAAGTAACGGAAGCATTCAAAATCATCCTTTCAGATCCAAACGTAAATGGAATCTTTGTTAATATCTTCGGCGGCATCATGAAGTGTGATGTAATTGCTACTGGTGTAGTAGAGGCTGCCAAGCAGGTTGGACTCAAGGTTCCTCTAGTCGTTCGTCTTGAAGGTACTAACGTTGATCTTGGAAAACAGATTCTTAATGAGTCTGGATTGAATATCATTGCTGCTGAATCAATGGCAGACGGCGCTGAAAAAATCGTTTCATTAGTTAAGTAGGATCGAAAGGAGAGAATTTGACGTGAGCGTATTTATTAATAAAGATACAAAAGTCATTGTTCAAGGGATTACGGGTTCCACAGCCCTTTTCCATACAAAACAAATGCTTGAATATGGTACAAAAATTGTTGGAGGAACATCTCCAGGCAAGGGCGGTACAGAAGTAGAAGGCGTTCCTGTATTCAACACTGTGCAAGAGGCTGTTGATGCAACAGGCGCAAATGCTACAGTAATCTATGTACCAGCTCCATTTGCTGCAGATGCGATTGTCGAAGCTGTTGATGCTGAGCTTGATTTAGCAATCTGTATTACTGAGCATATACCAGTATTGGATATGGTCAAAGTTAAGCGCTACATGGAAGGAAAGAAGACTCGCCTAGTGGGTCCTAACTGCCCGGGCGTCATCACTCCTGAAGAGTGCAAGATTGGTATCATGCCTGGATATATCCATACAAAAGGACATGTTGGTGTTGTATCCCGTTCTGGAACACTGACATATGAAGCGGTACACCAGTTAACTCAAGAAGGAATCGGCCAGTCTACAGCTGTAGGCATTGGCGGAGACCCGGTTAACGGAACGAACTTCATCGATGTCCTGAAGGCATTCAATGAAGATCCAGACACTTATGCTGTCATCATGATTGGTGAAATCGGCGGCACGGCTGAAGAAGAAGCAGCTGAGTGGATCAAGGCTAATATGACTAAACCGGTTGTTGGCTTCATCGGCGGAAGAACTGCACCTCCAGGGAAGCGCATGGGCCATGCCGGTGCGATTATTTCTGGCGGAAAAGGAACGGCAGACGAAAAAATCCGCGTAATGAACAAATGCGGCATTCAGGTTGCAGAAACTCCATCCGTAATGGGCGAAACGCTGATCCGCGTTTTGAAGGAGCAAGACCTTTACGACAAGTGCAAAACACACTAAAATATTCAATCAGGCAGTCCCTCTTAGCAGAGGGGCTGTTTATTAATCCCAGGGGGGGAATCATATGGATGAATTAAAAAAGAAACTGATCCAGCTTGTCCATAGCAGGCATGCCAGCTGGAAAGCAATTTACTCAATCCTCAAAGAAAATTCTGCAATTAGCAATAATGAAACTGCAAATTATACCTCTATTAATCCTCGAGCAGAACAACTCAAAAGAGACCATCAATTTATTTCCGCCGACAAACTTCTCAATGACTACACCACACAGAATATTCACCTAATCACTATTTTTGACGACGACTACCCAGATAGGCTTAAGACTATCTATCAACCTCCGTGGATACTGTTTGCCAGAGGAAATTTATCTTTGTTAAAGAACAGAGAAAAACTTGCTGTAGTTGGCTCAAGGAACGCCACAGCATATGGCATTGGAGCGATCAACTATTTATTTCCCTCATTAATTGATAAAAATGTACTGATTGTTAGTGGTCTTGCAAGGGGAATCGATGCCCATGCCCATAAAGCAGCCATTAAATTGGGCGGGAAAACAATTGGTGTCATAGCTGGCGGGTTTCACAATCTATATCCGAAGGAAAATGTTAAATTAGCAGAATACATGATGGAAAAACAACTGGTGTTATCAGAATATCCACCAGCAACCATGCCTGCGAAATGGCAATTTCCAATGCGAAACAGGATTATCAGCGGTCTTTCAGAGGGTACACTTGTAGTTGAAGCGAGGGAAAAGAGCGGATCACTGATCACGGCAGATTTTGCATTGAATGAAGGCAGGGATGTATTTGCGGTTCCCGGCAGCATTTTGAGTCCGGATTCTGATGGAGTCCACTATTTGATCCAGCAAGGAGCCAAACTGGTTAAAAGTTCAGGGGATATTTTAGAGGAACTTGGTATGTAATGTGGAATAATATTGAGAAAACTGTATAAAATGCAAAAAGCAGAACCTAAAAAGAATTGATAATTTTTGGATTATGGTTTATTAAAGAGGTTGATGGAAAGAGAATATAGGCAGAAGCTTAACAGCTTACCTGGTCTGAAATGGTAGAGTTGAGTTGGAAAAAGTTTTAAAAATATACCTTTTCAGCAGGTTATTTTTATATTTAAAATAAAATTTACATCAAAAAGGTTGAAATAATTTTCAATCTGTTATACATTTTGCATCAGGTATTTTAAAATCCCTAAGTTAGATGAAACCGTTCACTTAAAGGATTAATTTGACAACTCAACGGTATGTTGATAATAATTAATGTAATTTTATACCTCTAAGGAGGACAATAGGATGTCGGATTTTTTAGTCATCGTCGAATCGCCTGCAAAGGCTAAGACGATTGAGCGTTATCTTGGAAAAAAATATAAAGTGAAAGCCTCTATGGGGCATTTGATAGATTTGCCTAAGAGCCAGATGGGAATCGATACGAAAAATAATTATAATCCCAAGTACATTACAATCCGGGGTAAGGGACCGGTTCTGAAGGAATTGAAATCTGCAGCAAAAAAAGCTAAGAAAGTCTATCTCGCGGCTGACCCCGACAGAGAAGGGGAAGCAATTGCATGGCACTTGGCCAAAAGTCTTGACGTTGATGTCCATTCTGATTGCAGGGTTGTATTTAATGAGATAACCAAGGATGCCATCAAGGAATCTTTTAAACATCCCCGGGCGATCAATATGGACCTTGTAGATGCCCAGCAGGCACGTCGTGCTCTGGACAGACTAGTAGGATATAATATCAGTCCGCTGCTTTGGAAGAAGGTCAAGAAGGGGCTGAGCGCAGGACGCGTGCAATCTGTTGCCTTAAGGATGATCATTGATCGTGAGAAGGAAATCGCTGCGTTTGTTCCGGAAGAGTATTGGACAATCGGTGCGGAATTCCTGAAAGGCAAAAGTTCTTTTGAAGCTTCTTTTTACGGAATTGGCAAAGAAAAAACTGATTTGAAATCAGAAGATGATGTCAAGAACATCCTGAAACAAGTACAGGGGAACAAATTCACTGTTGAGTCGGTGACGAAGAAAGAACGTAAACGTCATCCTGCACCGCCATTCATTACCTCTTCACTGCAACAAGAGGCAGCACGAAAGCTTAACTTCCGTGCCAAAAAGACAATGATGCTTGCGCAGCAGCTTTATGAAGGTATCGACCTAGGAAAAGAAGGCACAGTCGGTTTAATCACCTATATGAGAACGGACTCTACCAGGATTTCTGAAGTTGCACAAGGCGAAGCAAGGGAGTATATCACTGGTCAGTATGGTGAAAAGTTCATTCAGACAGAGGCCAGGAAAGATAAGAAACAGTCCAATGCTCAGGATGCCCATGAAGCGATCCGGCCAACAAGTACAATGAAGGTTCCTGAGACGATAAAGGAATTCCTTTCAAGGGATCAATACAGGCTTTACAAACTTATATGGGAACGCTTCGTCGCAAGCCAGATGGCTCCAGCGATCATGGATACGATGAGTGTTGATTTAAAGAACGGGGAAGTAACTTTCCGTGCGACAGGATCTAAGGTTAAATTCGCAGGCTTCATGAAGGTTTATGTAGAAGGTACGGATGACCAGGTGGAAGAAAAGGATAAATTCCTTCCTGAACTAAAGCAAGGTGACGAGGTCACGAAGAAAGATATCGAACCGAAGCAGCACTTTACACAGCCGCCTCCAAGATATACAGAAGCAAGGCTCGTCAGGACGCTTGAGGAAATGGGGATCGGCCGGCCATCAACATACGCGCCAACCCTTGATACTATCCAGAAGAGAGGCTATGTGTCACTTGATAACAAGCGATTCGTGCCTACAGAACTTGGCGAAGTGATCCATGAGCTTATGCTGGAATTCTTCCCGGGAATTCTTGACCTCGAGTTCACCGCCAAAATGGAACAGAACCTCGATAATGTCGAAGATGGGAAAATCAATTGGGTCAAAGTCATTGACGAATTCTACCGTGGTTTTGAGAAAAATCTTGAAGTAGCGGAAAAAGAAATGCAAGAAATTGAAATTAAGGATGAACCCGCCGGGGAAGATTGTGATCAGTGCGATTCACCGATGGTATTCAAGATGGGACGCTACGGTAAGTTTATGGCCTGCAGCAATTTCCCTGACTGCAGGAACACAAAGGCAATCGTCAAGGAGATAGGGGTCAAGTGCCCTAAGTGTGAAGAAGGTAATATCATTGAGCGGAAGAGCAAGAAACGCCGGATTTTTTACGGCTGCGATCGTTTCCCAGAATGTGATTTCCTTTCATGGGATAAACCACTTGCAAGGAAATGCCCTAAATGCGAAAATATGCTAGTTGAAAAGAGGCTTAAAAAGGGCGTCCAGGTTCAGTGTACAGAATGCGACTATAAAGAAGAACCACAAAGCTAGAGTGAGCCCTTGGGCTCACTCTTTATGTTTGGGAAGTGCGCTGCCGGGGCTGGTCAAGGCGCTTCCGCTTTTCTTTGTCCAGCTCCAGCGCCTAGCCCCTCGAGTCGTTTCGGTCTGCCAATGAAGTCAAAGAACGACTTCACTGTCAGGCCCTCCAACGCTTGTCGGGGCTGGTCAAGGCGCTTCCGCTTTTCTTTTTTGAATCTTTTTTCTTTCTTTTTCGTAAAGGAAAGTGCAAAATGGTACAGGAATCAGGGTAAAGTAAGTAAGATTGAGTATATAATAGAAGCTTTATGTCAAGGCAGATGTTATAATAATTCTTTTGGAAAGGCAGATGCTTCTATTCTGCCTGTTAAGGTCCTATTAGACATTGCAACTTGGATTAGAATAAGCACACGCGTAACTTTTAAAAGCTACTGGAGGAAATAGAAATGACCGAAGCTACAGTAAATGTCGTTGGCGCCGGCTTAGCCGGAAGTGAAGCTGCATGGCAGCTTGCCGAAAGAGGCATCAAAGTGAACTTATATGAGATGAGGCCTGTAAAGCAGACACCTGCTCACCATACAGATAAATTTGCTGAACTGGTATGCAGTAACTCTTTGCGCGCAAATACATTAACAAATGCAGTGGGTGTATTAAAAGAAGAGATGAGAAAGCTTGACTCTGTCATCATGGGGTCAGCAGACGCATGTGCTGTACCGGCAGGCGGAGCTTTGGCAGTAGATCGCCATGAGTTCTCGGCACATGTTACTAGCCGTGTGAAGGGACATCCTAATGTTACTGTATTTAATGAAGAAATCACAGAAATCCCACAGGGGCCGACCATCATCGCTACGGGGCCATTGACAAGCCAGGCGTTGTCCCAACAACTGAAGGAGCTTACTGGGGAAGAATATTTATATTTTTATGACGCGGCAGCTCCCATTATTGAAAAAGACAGCATCGACATGGATAAGGTCTATCTGAAATCCCGATATGACAAAGGGGAAGCCGCATACCTTAACTGTCCGATGACAGAGGAAGAATTCGATCGTTTTTATGAAGCTTTGATTTCTGCTGAAACAGTTCCGCTTAAAGAATTTGAAAAAGAAATCTTTTTTGAAGGCTGTATGCCGATCGAGGTCATGGGCCAAAGAGGAAGGAAGACGATGCTTTTCGGGCCGATGAAGCCGGTTGGCCTGGAGGATCCTAGAACTGGTAAGCGGCCTTATGCCGTAGTTCAGCTTCGTCAGGATGATGCTGCTGGAACACTTTTCAACATTGTAGGCTTCCAGACTCATCTTAAATGGGGACCGCAAAAGGAAGTTATTCAATCGATTCCGGGATTGGAAAATGCTGAAATTATTCGGTACGGTGTCATGCATCGTAATACCTTTATCAACTCACCTAAGGTTTTAAAAGCAACATATCAATTCAGGAATAGAGAAAATCTATTCTTTGCAGGACAAATGACTGGGGTTGAAGGGTATGTGGAATCTGCAGCGAGCGGCATGATTGCTGGAATCAATGCTGCACGTCTTGTAAAAGGTGAAGAGCCAGTGGAATTCCCGCATGAAACAGCAATGGGAAGCATGGCCAGATATATTACAACAACGAACGCGAAAAACTTCCAGCCGATGAATGCAAATTTCGGGCTTTTCCCTGATCTTCCAGAAAAAATCAAGGCTAAGCAGGAACGTAATGAGAAGCATGCTTCCAGAGCATTGGAAACAATTCAGAAATTTGCGAAAAATTTGTAATTTATATTGCGAGGACTATTTAAATATGATACTATTTAGTAGCCCTTGTGAGGTGACGAGATGGAAGCAAATGTGAACAATTCTTTAAACTTATTTATTGAATATTTACAAATTGAAAAAAATTACTCACAATATACTATTGAACATTATCAACATGATATTAGGGGATTTTTTTGTTCATGTCTGAACAAGGCCTGACCAGTCTTGATGATGTTGAGTATGCTGATACAAGGATTTACCTCACGAAATTATTCGATCAGCAGCTCTCCAGAAAGTCTGTCGCCCGCAAGATTTCATGTATGCGCAGCTTTTATAAGTTTTTGCTTCGTGAAAAAATGGTAGAAGATAATCCTTTTTCCCTTGTATCCATACCAAAACTGGAAAAGCGATTGCCAGATTTTTTTTATGAAGAGGAACTTTCCCAGCTATTTAATGCATGTGAAACCGAAACAGCGATTGGAAAAAGGAACAAAGCCCTTTTGGAACTTCTTTACGCTACTGGAATCCGTGTAGGTGAGTGCTGTAAAATCCAGCTGAAGGATATAGATTTATCTTCATCTACAGTTTTAATTCATGGAAAAAGGAAAAAGGATAGATATGTGCCTTTCGGTAGTTTTGCTCAGGATGCGATTGAAGACTACATAAAGAATGGAAGACCAGATCTTCTTAAGAATAAAGATGATCATGGCCATTTGTTCTTGAATTTCCGGGGTGGGCCTCTCACAGACAGAGGAATCAGGGAGATCCTGAATAAGCTGATTGAAAAGTCTGCCCTGACAGGAAAAATTCATCCCCATAAACTGCGCCATTCCTTTGCCACACACATGATGAGCAATGGAGCGGATATGAGGACTGTCCAGGAGCTAATGGGCCATGCGTTCCTGTCTTCAACGCAAGTATATACCCATGTTACGAAAGAGCACTTACGCAAGATTTATATGTCACATCATCCGAGGGCTTAAGCAAAAGGAGGACGAAGGAATGTCAGAATTCCATGCCACAACGATATTTGCTGTTCAACATAAAGGCCAATGCGCAATGTCAGGCGATGGCCAGGTGACCTTTGGGAATGCTGTAGTGATGAAACACACAGCAAAGAAAGTCCGAAAGTTGTTTAATGGTAAAGTAATTGCTGGATTTGCCGGTTCAGTAGCAGATGCGTTCACCCTGTTTGAGATGTTCGAAAGCAAGCTCGAGGAATACAATGGAAATCTCCAAAGAGCCGCGGTCGAACTTGCAAAGCAATGGAGAAGTGATAAAGTCTTAAGGAAACTCGAGGCAATGCTGATTGTATTGAATGAGGCTGATATGCTTCTTATTTCTGGAACAGGCGAAGTCATTGAGCCTGATGATGGCATTCTGGCGATAGGTTCTGGAGGTAATTATGCCTTGTCTGCTGGCCGTGCATTAAAGCAATATGCTGGAGAACATTTAACAGCAAAAGAAATCGCGAAATCTTCATTGGAAATTGCTGCTGATATTTGTGTTTACACAAACCACAATATTATCGTGGAAGAACTGTAACGGAAAAGGAGTGTTGAGTGTGAAGCAAACGACAAATTTAACTCCAAGGCAGATTGTGGAAAAGCTGGACCAATATATTATCGGTCAAAAGGATGCAAAAAAAGCTGTTGCAGTTGCTCTCAGGAACAGATACCGCCGCGGCTTGCTCGCTGAGAATATCCGGGATGAAATCATCCCTAAGAATATCCTGATGATTGGGCCTACTGGAGTAGGCAAAACAGAAATTGCCAGAAGAATGGCTAAGTTAGTTGGCGCTCCTTTCGTCAAGGTGGAAGCGACTAAGTTCACTGAAGTCGGTTATGTTGGCCGTGATGTCGAATCCATGGTTCGGGATCTTGTTGAAACCTCAATCAGGCTTGTAAAAGAGGAAAAAATGGAGAATGTAAAGGAACCGGCAGAAGAAAATGCAAACCGCCGTCTTGTCGAACTGTTAGTCCCATCAGCGAAAAAATCCGTCAATTACAAAAATCCACTGGAAATGTTGTTCGGCGGAAGCCAGCAGCCTGAACAAGAGCAAAACCAATCAGAAGATTTGGGGTTATTCGAAAAGCGTAAAACCATCAAGGAAAAGCTCGAAAAAGGTGAGCTTGAGGATGAGCTGGTAACCGTTGAAGTCGAGGAGCAGACGCCTTCCATGTTTGATATGCTCCAGGGTTCTGGTATGGAACAAATGGGAATGAATATGCAGGATGCTTTGAGTGGATTGGTGCCTAAGAAACGCAAGAAACGAAGGCTGCCTGTACGTGAGGCCAGGAAGGTATTAATCAATGAGGAAGCCCATAAGCTGATTGATATGGATGAGGTGACTCAGGATGCTACATACCGTGCTGAGCAGGCAGGCATCATTTTCATTGATGAAATTGATAAAATTGCCAGCAAGAATTCCGGCGGTTCCAGTGCAGATGTTTCTCGTGAGGGTGTTCAGAGGGACATACTTCCAGTTGTGGAAGGGTCGACTGTTAACACGAAGTACGGTCCTGTAAAAACAGACCATATCTTGTTTGTCGCTGCAGGTGCTTTCCACATGGCGAAGCCTTCCGACCTGATACCTGAATTGCAAGGGCGTTTCCCAATCAGGTAGAGCTTACTAAGCTGACAGTTGAGGACTTTTACAGGATTCTTGTAGAGCCTGATAATGCACTTACAAAGCAATATGAAGCTTTATTGGAAACAGAAGGTATACAAATTGAATTTTCTGACGATGCTATTCGTAAAATAGCTGAAGTCGCTTATGATGTGAATCAGAATACGGATAACATCGGAGCGCGAAGACTGCAGACGATTCTTGAGAAGCTGCTTGAAGACCTGAGCTTTGAAGCTCCAGATATCAATCTGGAGAAGGTTGCGATCACTCCGCAATATGTAGAAGAAAAACTTGGCGCGATCTCAAGAAACAAAGATTTAAGCCAGTTCATATTATAATGGGTAATCGTTTTAATGCATACTCAATAGGGTAGACAAAAAATGACTGCTTATTGTGGTAAAGTATTGAAACTAGCCAGGATTAAAATAAATGATTTTTTGTTTGAAGCAAATAGGAGGAAGAAACAATGGACTTACTATCAAAAACTAGAAAAATTAATGCCCTGCTCCAAAAAGCTGCAGGCAAACCGGTAAACTTCAAAGAAATGTCAGAAACTCTAAGTGAAGTAATCGAGGCCAACATCTTTGTTGTCAGCCGCAGAGGGAAGCTATTAGGGTTAGGAATCAATCAGCAAATCGAAAATGACCGAATGGTTAAAATGTTAGAAGACCGCCAATTCCCTGAAGAGTATACAAAGAATCTTTTCAATATACAGGAGACATCACCGAACCTGGATGTTGAGAGTGAGTACACTGCATTCCCTGTTGAAAACAAAGAACTTTTCAAAAACGGCTTAAAAACGATCGTACCGATTATCGCGGCGGTGAGCGTCTAGGTACATTGATCCTTGCCCGTCTTGAAGAACAATTCCACGACGATGACCTAATTCTTGGGGAATATGGCGCGACCGTTGTAGGGATGGAAATCCTTCGTGAAAAGGCTGAAGAGATTGAGGATGAAGCACGAAGCAAAGCTGTAGTCCAAATGGCTATCAGTTCATTATCCTACAGTGAACTGGAAGCGATCGAGCACATCTTTGAAGAACTTAACGGAAAAGAAGGCCTTCTAGTTGCTTCTAAAATAGCTGACAGAGTCGGCATCACTCGTTCCGTAATCGTCAATGCACTGCGCAAGCTAGAAAGCGCAGGAGTTATCGAATCTCGTTCCCTTGGAATGAAAGGAACTTATATCAAAGTATTAAATGACAAGTTCCTATTTGAACTTGAAAAACTTAAAAACAATTAAATAATAATGAAAAAATCCGCTGAACTTCAGCGGATTTTTTGTCCTACTTGCGAGTTTAGTTAGCTAAGTACAAGTTTACGACCAGTTAATGTTACAAAAATATTGCGTTTTTTTTACACTCATCAAATTATCAAATTAAAATCGAGGGATTTTAAAAAGAAGATAATGGAAAAAAGTTTTACCAATATAGCAATTTAGCCTTTCATCTGCCTGGAAAAATTAGAAATAGTGATTCGTTACTCCTATCTTTTTTTTAAAACTTTACAAAAAAGAGGCTGCATTTATTGAAAATATAATATTAAGTAAACTAATAGGTCTTTTGTCCTGTTTTGAAAAATGAGCATTATGCATGATAAAAATTAACTGAAAGTACATAGACAGATTATTTCAGATTCTTTACAATTAGGAATATAATGACGAAATTCACCAAGGAATTACAAAATTCAGCAAAATAATCCAGTGGAGCAATTGCGAGGTGCAAAAATTGAAGTTGTTTTCAAACACTGTATCAACCCTCGAGCATGCGTTGAACTATTCTTCTGCGAAGCAAAAAGTCATTTCGCAGAATATCGCGAATGTTGATACACCGAATTATAAAGCAAAGGACGTGTCCTTCAAGGCAGTATTTCAGGATGTAATGGGCAAATCCTTTCAAGCGAATAGATCAGATGCCCGCCATTATGAATTCAGCAGCAAAGCGAGTCGTTTACCTGGAGTCGTTACTTATCCAAACGTGAATTATAACCAGAATGGAAACAGTGTTGATCTGGATAAAGAAATGGCCGATTTGGCTACAAACCAAATTTACTATAATGCGCTGACTGAGAGGATTAATGGGAAATTCAACTCTCTCCAAACAGTCATTAGGGGAGGTAAGTAATCATGACCATGTTTCATAGCATGAACACGACTGCATCAGCGTTAACTGCTCAGCGTCTCAGAATGGATGTCATTTCTTCCAACATGGCGAATGTTGATTCGACCAGAGGTGTAAATGGTGAGCCATACCGCAGGAAAATGGTCGTCCTTCAACCTAAGGAAGGAAACTTTTCTTCATTCCTGAATAAAGCAATGGGAAAAACAGACGGCTCAGGGGCTGGAAATGGAGTTAAAGTATCGAGAATAATAGAGGACAGGGAAAATCCTCTAAAGATGGTATATGATCCTGAACACCCAGATGCAAATCAAGAAGGATATGTTGTGTATCCCAATGTCGAACCATTAAGGGAAATGGTGGATTTAATAAGCGCGACACGATCTTATGAAGCAAATGTCACGGTTTTCAACGCTTCCAAGGGCATGATGATGAAAGCCCTTGAGATAGGAAAATAAGGAGATAACTAAATGAACTCAGCTGGGATTAATTCTGTCAGCCAAATGGTCAGGCCATTTGAAACAAAAGTGTCTACTCCCACAACTACACCATACGAAGCGCAAAAAAGTTTTTCGTCCGTACTTAAGCAATCTATTGAAAATTTAAATAAAACTCAGCTTCAGTCAGATGCAATGACGGGAAAACTAGCTCGTGGGGAAAACGTTGACCTCCATCAGGTAATGATTGCGAGCCAAAAGGCGAGCATTACACTGCAGGCTACAATGGAAGTCAGAAACAAAGTGGTTGAAGCATACCAGGAAATGATGAGAATGCAGGTTTAATAATATGAGCTAAAAACTAAGATTATATCGGTTATTAGCTGTATAAAAGAAGAGACTTAATAACCGGGGGATTGAAATGAAAGAAACCGTTCAAAAGTATATACATACAATGAAGGATTTCTGGCAGGGGCGCACCAGAAAGCAAAAAATCAGTTTTGGTGCGTCTATTTTCTTTGTTTTGACAGTAGCCGTCCTTACAGCCTATTTTACCTCGAGGACATCCCTTGAGCCGCTTTATAGCAATCTTTCTCCAGCCGAGACTGGAAGTATCAAAGAAAGCCTTGATGCAAGGGGCATAAAATCTGAAATTGCTGATGGTGGCAATACCATCCTTGTTCCGAAAGAAGCGGTTGATAGCTTGAAAGTTGAGCTGGCAGCTGAAGGGATTCCTAAATCGGGAAGTATCGATTATTCATTTTTTAGCCAGAATGCCGGTCTCGGTATGACAGATAATGAATTCTTTGTCTTAAAACTGGATGCTATGCAAACAGAGCTTGCTGATTTGATGAAAGGAATAGACGGCGTCAATGATGCTAAGGTAATGATCAACCTGCCTGAAAAAGGTATTTTTGTTAGCGATAATGAGCAGCCTGCATCGGCATCCATTGTGCTAAGTACAAGCCCGGGCTATCAATCAAGGAAGATCAAATTAATGCACTCTATCACTTAGTGTCTAAAAGTGTTCCTAACCTCCCTACAGATAATATCGTCATCATGAATCAATTTTTTGAGTACTTTGATTTAAAAAATGAAAAAAATTCCAGTGGAGCCTCTTTTGCTTCTCAGCATCAAATCAAACAGCAAATTGAAAGAGATGTCCAAAGACAGGTCCAAAATTTGCTTGGCACTCTTATGGGACATGATAAAGTAGTAGTTTCCGTTACAGCCGATATAGACTTTACCCAGGAAAACAGAGAAGAAAACATCGTTGAGCCTGTTGATAAAGAAAATATGGAAGGAATCGCAATTAGTGCTCAACGAATTACTGAAACCTTCACTGGGAACGCAGATCAAGCTGGTGGAATCCCCGAAGGTGGGAACTGGTGAAGCCATTGGAGCTCAATACCTTGAGGGAGCAAATGGCAACGGGGATTATGAGAGAGTCGAAGAAACAATTAATAATGAGGTCAGCAGAATTCGCAAGGAAATTACCGAGAGTCCATACAAGGTGAGAGATCTAGGGATTCAGGTGATGGTTGAACCGCCAACACCAGATGACCTCAATTCATTACCACAGGAACGTGTAGAGGATATTACAAAAATTCTTGGTACTATCGTCAGAACCACCATTGATAAAGAGTCGTTAGACGCAGAGCTGACAGATGAAGTGATTGAAGACAAGGTGGTTGTGTCGGTTCAGCCGTTCAATGGGAAGGTAACCTTCGAAAATCAGGTTGTAGAAAAGCTGCCTTGGTGGGTATACCTTATTGGCGGATTATTGCTAGCGGGTATTGTAGTCTTATTACTTCTATTTATGAGATCAAGAAAGAGAGAAGTAGAAGAATATGTAATGGAAGAGAAATATGAACAAATTCGTGTTCCTGATGTGAACAAGGAATTCGAGACAGAAGGCACAATGAAGAAAAAACAGCTGGAAAAAATGGCGAAAGAGAAGCCTGAGGACTTCGCAAAGCTATTGCGAACTTGGATTTCTGAGGATTAGGAGGAGGACCAATGGTGAGGAAAGACCAAAAGGAATTAACAGGAAAACAGAAGGCGGCAATCCTCCTGATCTCACTTGGCCCAGATGTTTCTGCTTCGGTTTATAAGCATTTAAGTGAAGAAGAAATCGAGAAGCTTACACTTGAAATATCAGGTGTTAAGAAGGTCGACTCGCTGGCAAAGGAAGAAATACTGGAAGAATTCCATAGCATTGCTCTTGCACAGGATTATATCACGCAAGGTGGAATCGGTTACGCAAAGACAGTGTTAGAAAAGGCACTAGGTACCGATCAGGCCGCTGTGATCATCAATAGATTGACCTCATCACTGCAAGTAAGGCCGTTTGATTTTGCGCGAAAAGCGGATGCTGGCCAAATTCTCAATTTCATTCAAAATGAGCATCCACAGACAATTGCACTTATACTTTCTTATTTAGATTCGGCACAAGCCGGCCAGATTTTATCTGAACTGCCGCAAGACGTCCAGGCGGATATTGCACGCCGTATTGCAGTGATGGACAGCACATCACCAGAAATCATCAATGAAGTCGAACAAATCCTTGAAAGAAAGCTTTCAGCCACAGTTACTCAGGACTATACGCAAACTGGAGGCATCGAGGCTGTAGTTGATGTATTGAACGGAGTGGACCGTGCAACAGAACGCACGATTCTCGATGCACTGGAAATCCAAGATCCTGAACTGGCCGAGGAAATCAAAAAGCGGATGTTCGTATTCGAAGATATTGTCACACTTGATAACCGTGCAATCCAGCGAGTAATCCGAGATTGTGAAAACGAAGATCTCATGCTTGCTCTTAAAGTTTCAAGTGATGAAGTGAAAGAAATTGTCTTTAAAAATATGTCTAAGCGTATGGTCGAAACCTTCCAGGATGAAATGGAATTCATGGGTCCTGTAAGGCTTCGAGATGTTGAAGAAGCACAATCCAGGATTGTAGCTATTATCCGTCGTCTGGAAGAAGCTGGTGAAATCGTCATTGCGCGTGGCGGAGGAGATGATATTATTGTCTAGGCTTATCAAATCCCAATACACCAGTAATATGCCTGCAGAAAAAAAGGTCATCTCTATCCGGGTGTTAGAATCATCGGAACAACAAGAAGTTCCACAAGTTTTCACTCATACAGAAGATGAAAGAAGGCGGATCCTTGAGGAGGCTGTGGCAGAGGCGGATAACATTGTGTCAAAGGCCATGGCGGAAGCAGAACAGATTCGGCAGCAAGTCCAACTGGAACAGCAAGATTGGGATCAGCAAAAATCTGTATTGGCCGAAGAATCCAGGCAACAGGGTTTTGAACAAGGCTACCAAGAAGGCAGAACCCAGGGGTATGAAGAGTACCGCCAAACAATCATGTTTGCCCAGGAAACGGTAGATGCGTCGAAAAGAGATTACGAGAATCATATTGAATCATCAGAAAAGGTGATTCTCGATCTCGGGGTGAAAATAGCCGGGAAGATAATCGGGGAAAAACTGGCTGCAGATGAAGCGTTCCTTTACCTGGTAAAGAGGGCGTTAAAAAACTCGAGGGATTATAAGGATATCCAACTTCATGTTCATCCGAAATACTATCAGGAACTGCTTATTCAAAAGGATGAACTGATTGCCATCTTTCCGAAAGATATTGATTTCTATATTTACCCGGATGAAGAGCTTGAGGAGACATCTTGCATCATTGAATCTGAAAATGGCAGGGTCGACGCAAGTGTAGACAGCCAATTGGAAGAGATCAAAAATAAGCTGTTTGAAATGCTGGAGAGTGAACAATAGTGAAGGCCAAGGATTTATTGGAACATGTCGACTTTCTGGATAGTTTTAAACGTTATGGACGTGTAAAAAGAGTTGTTGGTTTGATGATTGAGTCACAAGGGCCTGAAAGTTCAATAGGCGATGTCTGCTTTATTCATGTTGGTACAAAGAAAAAACGGAAAATCCAGGCGGAGGTTGTCGGTTTTAAAGATGAAAACGTCATTTTGATGCCGTATACATCTCTTCATGATATATCACCAGGAAGTCTGGTTGAAACGACAATGAAACCACTTGAAATTAAAGCAGGACCAGGATTGATTGGCAAAGTAGTAGATTCGCTAGGTGCTCCATTGGATCAATCAAGCCTGCCAAAAGGATTGGCGTCAGTTCCAACAGAACAAGACCCTCCCAACCCTTTGAGCAGGCCGCCAATCTCAGAACCGATAGAAGTCGGAGTCAGGATGATTGACAGCCTGCTGACAGTTGGCAGCGGCCAGCGTGTTGGGATTTTCGCCGGCAGTGGTGTAGGGAAGAGTACTTTGCTGGGAATGATTGCGAGAAATACTACAGCAGACCTGAATGTTATTGGGCTGATTGGTGAACGGGGACGAGAAGTCAGAGAATTCATCGAACGCGATTTAGGGCCTGAAGGACTAAAGCGTTCGATAGTAGTTGTTGCCACTTCAGATCAGCCTGCGTTAATGCGGATCAAAGGAGCCTATACAGCAACAGCCATCGCAGAGTATTTTCGTGATAAAGGATTGAATGTCATGCTGATGATGGATTCAGTTACCCGAGTGGCTATGGCGCAGCGTGAAGTAGGTCTCGCAGTTGGAGAACCTCCTACCACGAAAGGCTATACTCCTTCAGTGTTCGCCATTCTTTCAAGGCTTCTTGAAAGGACAGGTACGAATGAATTCGGATCAATAACAGGGTTTTATACCGTCCTTGTGGATGGTGATGACATGAATGAACCTATTGCTGACACAGTAAGGGGAATACTGGATGGCCACTTTGTATTAGACAGGGACTTAGCTAATAAAGGCCAGTACCCTGCAGTGAACGTGTTAAAAAGCATCAGCCGAATCATGAACAATATTGTCGCCGATGAACACGTCAAAGCGGCTGAAAGATTTAGGGAATTATTAAGTACCTATATCAATGCTGAAGATTTAATTAATATCGGGGCATATAAAAAAGGCACTTCTGCAGAGATTGATGAGGCGATTATGAGATACCCTCTAATTCTTAATTTCTTGAAGCAAGAGACCAATGAAAAAGTCTCAATAAATGAAAGTGTTCAGGCTTTATTGCAGTTAGTAAGGAAAGGTTGATGGATCAATGCGGTATCAATTCAAGTTTGATAAAATCCTTTCACTTAAGTCGAGAGAAGTGGACGAAGCACAAGTTGTATACCAGGATTCAGTGAAAAAGTTCGAAGAGGCGGCTGATAGACTCTACCATCTTCTTAAGAAAAAAGAAGATCTTGAGAGCTTGCAATCAGACCGGCTGCTAGATGGTTTGCCGGTCCAGGAAATACGACACCATCAACAGTTTATCGGCAATCTTGAAAAATCGATTGCCCACTATCAGAAAGTCGTGATGAATGCGAGAAACATCATGAATTATCAACAAATACAATTGATGGAAAAAAATCAGGAAGTAAAGAAGTTTGAAAAAATCAAAGAGAAAGACCATCTTCAATTTAAGGCAGATGAAAAGTATGCAGAGAGCAGGATGATGGACGAAGTCTCGATTCAGCAATATATGAACCGGGAAATTAGGTGATCGAATGGCACAGAGCGTTGAGGAAAAAGAAAATCAGGATGGGAACAAGTTTCAATGGTTTTTATATGTGATAGCAATTCCAAGCTTGTTTGCGATTGTTATTGCTTTAGTTGCACTTTCGATTTTAGGGATTAATATTTTTGATACAGCGAAGGACATCGGCGGGAAAGTACCCTTTATTTCTCAATTTGTTAAGGAAAAAAAGCCGTTATCTATTGAAGAATTTGAAAAAGATATCATCAGCCTAGAAGCAGAAATTAAAGACCGCGAAGCAAAAATGGAACAACTGCAGTCTAAAGTCGACAGCAAAGATACACAGTTAAAACGAATGGAACTGGAAAAAGCACAGCTGCAAGCACAAATCGAGGAATTAACCGCGATCCAGGAAGAAAACAAGCGAGCCTTCCGGGAAATCGTCAAAACCTATGAAACGATGTCAGCAAAGAGTGCCGCTCCGATTATTTCTAAAATGGACACGGAAGAAGCAGTAAAGATTCTGAAAAACATAAAGCCGGAATCACTCGCTGCAATAATGGAAAAGCTGCCTGCCCAGGAAGCAGCAAAGTATACAGAGATATTGACGAATGAAACTAACGGAAATTAGCTGACGAGAATTTGAGAGGAGGTGAAAAAATGGAAATAGAAGGTCTTGGCTTTTTTAATACCATTGCTGTAGGAAAACAGAAATTTTCAGAAAAGGCTGGGGATGGAGGAAGCTTTGCCGGATTAATGTCAACAGTATTGTCCGGAAAAGCGGAGTCAATACCATCAACTGAATCTGCACAGGGTGAAAAAAACCTTGAAAGTCTGGATGCCCTGACGGAAATGATCAACATAAAAGACCTTTTAGACTTGGAAGATGGACTGAAGTTGCTGGATGTATTGAATTCAGACTCTGAAAATCTATTAACTAAGGCGCTGGCTTATTTTGGAATCAACAAAGAAGATTTGAAGCTATTTATCCAAAAATGGACCGGTAACAGTGAAGCTGATTTCGAAAGTCCTTCTGAAGATGAGCTGTTGTCATCCTTAGCGGCAATAATAACAGGAATTGCAAATCAAAATGGAAATCAATTACTGAATAAGTTGGAACAAAATGATTTGCAGACATTAAAGGCATTAAAGCTTTTGGAGTTAATGGCCAGATATGCTGATGGGAATAAATATAAAAGCTCTGATACTGTTAAAGGATCACTGAAAAATCTTGGTGAGGAATTAAAGAATTTTTTAGAAATGAGTAAACCAAATTCTCATACGGATTATTTACAAAAAAGATTTACCCAGTTAGCGAGTGACATAAACCTTGCAAACTCAAAAAAAATAACTTTTACAGAGAGCAGACCGGGACTGAAGACAGATGGTCTAGCAGGAATTATTGCTTATCTCCCACAGATGACAAAGGCTGAGCAATTAATGTTAACAATGAATAGTCCTGAAAGGCCGGTTTCACCAGAACAATTAATGAAGCAATTTGAATCGATTCTTTCAAAATCGCATTTTATGAACAGTGGGGGAACACAAAAACTATTCATTAAATTATTCCCTGAGCACCTTGGCAGCATCCGTATAGAGCTTTTCCAAAAAGATCAAACGATGATAGCGAGAATCATAACTACGACAGGTACGGCAAAGGAAACGCTGGAATCCCAGATTAATGGTCTCAAACAGGCCTTTGCGGCACAAAACCTTTCAGTAGAAAGGATTGAAGTGACTCAGCAGCAGGCCCAGCAAGAGCGATTCTTGAATAGAGATTCTCAGCAGCAGGAGAGACAGCCTGACAGAGGGAAGCAGGAAAAGAAAGAAGAAAAAGGCGATTTTAACCTTTCCTTCGAGGAAGCGCTGCTAAATACTGAAGTATAGGAGTTTGACCATGGTGAATAGTATTAATTCTTCATATCTGCTGTCGAATCTTCAAAAGGACAGGAAAGCCGGTTCAGATATTCTTGGGAAGGATGATTTTCTAAAAATCCTGATGACCCAGCTCCAGAACCAGGATCCTTTGAATCCAATGCAGGATAAAGATTTTATAGCCCAGATGGCAACATTTTCGACACTTGAGCAAATCACGAATATGGGGAAATCAATCGACCGGTTTGTACAAGCTGAACAGCAAAATAAAATGATTTCCTATAGCCAGTTTGTGGGCAAGGATGTCACATGGCATAAGATTGAAACAGCAAATGGCGAGGAAACCATTAAACAGGGAAATGGGAAGATAGCCTCTGTGCAGTTCAAGGAAGACACCGTTTCATTTGTGCTTGAAGATGGCACGACCCTGGAACCGGCGAACATTTCTCAAATCAATGAGTTATCCAGTGAAAATCATATGTTGCAGGCGAGTATGCTGATTGGGAAAACAATTACCTATCTTGATGAAAATAAGCAAGAAAAATCAGCTAATGTCCTGTCTGTTTCTTTTAAAAATGGCAAAACATCTTATTTACTCGATGATGAGAATAAAACAAGCATCATTTCTTCACAGATCACCAAAATTCAATAACGTAAGGAAGTGATGTAATGGATAAGACAAACTTTCATCCACTTCATTCACTGCCTGTTAACAGGACACACAATAAACCTGTAAAAGCCAATAAGTTAACACCAGCACCTTTTTCCTTGCAATTGCAAAGTGCTATCCAATCAAAGAATGGACTAACAATAAGTAAGCATGCAACTGAACGGCTGGAGCAAAGGGGAATCAATATTTCCCAGGAGCGCTGGAACAGGATTGAGGAAAAAGTTAGTCAGGCTAAGGCCAAGGGCGTGAGTGATTCACTCGTTCTGCTAAAGGATGCGGCACTGATTGTCAGTGCAAAAAACAACACCGTCATTACCGCGATGGGAAGGCAGGAAGCGGCGGAACAAATATTCACCAATATAAATGGAACGATTGTTATGGAAAATTAAAATAAAAAAGGCTGGACCTTCACGGAGGCCTGGGCTGTGGACCGATTGAAGCAGCCCCCAAATCGAAAGGAGTTTAAAAAAATGCTTCGTTCAATGTACTCAGGAATCAGCGGGATGAAAAACTTCCAAACAAAACTTGATGTGATCGGAAACAATATTGCCAATGTAAATACATACGGCTTCAAAAAGGGCCGTGTTACTTTTAAAGATACTATGAATCAAACAATCTCGGGCGCAAGTGCTGCTACAGAGAACAAGGGCGGAAAGAACCCAATGCAGGTAGGACTGGGCTCCACGATTGCGACGATTGATACAATAGATACACAATCCAGCTTGCAAACGACGGGACGTTCTCTTGACTTAGCAATCTCAGGGGATGGTTACTTTGTAGTTAAGCAGGGTGGTGCCGAATTTTACACACGCGCTGGGAACTTTTATCTTGATGAAGATGGGACTTTAGTTAATGGAGATGGATATAAAGTTCAATCTTATGATAAAGGTGTCTTAAAGGATATTAAAATAGATGTAAACTCTATTCTTCCGGCACAAAAAACTACTAATATAACTATAGATGGGAATTTCCCTTCAAATATTGCAGGAGCTACAGAACAACTGCAGCAATTAAAAATAGTCGATAATGATGGTAATGATCATACAGTTGAAATGACATTGAAAAATCTAAATGCTAATGAATGGCAAATGACACTTCAAGATAGAAGCTTGACCCCATTAGTTCCTTTTGTCGTGAAATTTAATACAACGACCAAAGAATTTACAATGCCAAATCCAAATAATGGACTTAAATTAAGTAGCGGTGATATTCCATTATCATTTATTGCTGGTGAAGTTACATCAAATGGTAACAATTTGAATGCATTATTTAATCCAGACGGATCAACTCAAGGTGCAATTGAAAGCTTCAGTATCGGTCAAATGGGAGAAATTAGTGGGGTGTTTTCAAATGGTCGCGTAGAAAATCTTGGCACAATTGCGCTTGCCAAATTTAGCAATAATGCTGGTCTTAGTAAGGTTGGAAATAATATGTTTCAGAATTCGGTTAACTCAGGAATTCCGAATATTGGTGCACCTGGCAATGGATTTGGAACAATAGCAGCTGGTGCCCTTGAAATGTCCAATGTTGACCTTTCAGAAGAATTTACCGAAATGATCACGGCTCAGCGTGGTTTCCAGGCAAATACAAGAATTATTACAACCTCGGATGAAATACTTCAAGAATTAATAACTTGAAACGTTAGACATAGAGAGGAGCAGGGCTGAAAGGGAAATCCTTTTAGCCCCTGTGAATTATTATGATTAAAGTAACTAAATTAAACGGTAAATCATTTAGAATTAATTCATTATTTATCGAAGTGGTTGAAGCTTTTCCGGACACAACGATTACTTTAACCAATGGGCGAAAGTATGTCGTAAGGGAAAGTGAAGATGAAGTGAGCAAATTAATCCGGGAATTTTATCAGAGTGTCGGCCTTCTTGGAGGGCGAGTGTTGGAGGAACTGAATCATGAAGAATAATAAGCTGGTAATGATTATGTCGGTCATGCTGGTAGCCATATTGCTCGTAGGGACTATAGCTGTTGTAGCGGTTATGAAGCTTAGTGCTGAAGATGTCGAAAAAGAACCAAGCATTGATGAGGTGCTGGAAGCTTCCGTAGACATCCCCGAGGTAACGACGAACCTGGCATCGAATGATTTTATTAAGATTTCTTTTAAAATTGAAACAGACGGCAAAAAAGCAAAAGAAGAGTTGCAAAAGAGAGATTTCCAGGTGAAAAACCTGATTATTTATGAACTATCCGAGAAAAAGGCGGAAGAGCTGCAAGGCAAGGAAGGCAAGATGAACCTTGAAGAAACCCTCAAAGCGAAGTTGAATGACCTGATGCAGGATGGAAAAATCAATAAGGTCTATATAACGGGTTCTCTCCTCCAATAACAGTTTGAATTAAATTACCGTAACTACATGGAGGTGAAGAGAATGTCGGGAGAGGTATTATCGCAAAGCGAAATAGATGCTTTGTTATCCGCTTTATCAACAGGAGAAATGGATGCGGATGAATTAAAGAAAGAACAAGTAGAAAAAAGGGTTAAAGTATATGATTTTAGAAGAGCTTTGCGTTTCTCGAAAGACCAGATCCGCAGCCTTACCCGAATTCATGAAAACTTTGCCCGGCTATTGACGACCTTTTTCTCAGCTCAGTTAAGAACGTATGTCAATATTAGTGTCGCGTCAGCTGACCAGATTCCTTATGAGGAATTCATCCGGTCCATTCCCAAGATGACAATCTTGAATGTATTTGATGTAGAACCTCTGGAAGGCAGAATCCTGATGGAGGTCAATCCGAATATTGCCTACGCGATGATGGACAGGCTGCTGGGAGGAAAAGGGACCAGTCATAACAAAGTCGATAGCTTGACTGAAATAGAAACCAGGATCATGTCAAATATGTTCGAGAAAGCTTTTGAAAATTTCCGGGAGGCATGGAGCTCGATTTCTGATATCGATCCGCAGCTTTCAGAATTCGAAATCAATCCGCAGTTCTTGCAGATGGTTTCGCCAAATGAAACCGTCGTGGTCATTTCACTGAATACCACGATCGGAGAAGCAAGCGGAATGATCAATATCTGTATTCCTCACGTGGTCCTTGAACCGATCATTCCTAAGTTGTCAGTGAAATATTGGATGCAGTCCGATAAGAAACAAAGCTTGCCAATCGAAAATTCAGTATTGCAGAGTGAAATCCAGAAAGCTGATGTTTCAATTACAGCTGAAATTGGTTCATCTGAAATATCGATCCAGGACTTCTTAATGCTTGAGATCGGCGACGTGATTGAATTGAATCAGCAGATTGATAAACCATTACTGATAAAAGTCGGAGATATCCCTAAATTTGTAGGACAGCCAGGGAAAATCAACAAAAAGTTAGCCATTCAAGTGTTTGATACATTTAAGGGGGGAGACGATGATGGTGAGTGATGACATGTTATCTCAAGATGAAATTGATGCGCTTCTAAGAGGAACCTCTGATGAAGCTGAAGAAACAGAAAGTACCATTAATGTAGATGACTATTTTTCTTTTATGGAAAGAGATGCGTTAGGAGAAATAGGCAATATATCATTTGGCAGCTCAGCTACCGCACTATCAACTTTATTGAACCAGAAGGTGGAAATTAATACCCCTACGGTTACAGCTGTGCATAGGTCAAAACTTGAAGAAGCTTTTCCAGATCCTTATGTGGCCGTACAGGTTTATTACACAGAAGGATTTACCGGCAGCAATATGCTTGTTATTCAGCAAAATGACGCTGCGATTATCGCTGATTTAATGCTGGGTGGCGATGGATTGAACCCAAGGGAATTACTTGATGAGATTCAGCTGAGTGCCGTACAAGAGGCAATGAACCAGATGATGGGATCTGCAGCAACCTCCATGTCGACAGTGTTTAGCAAGAGAGTGGATATTTCACCTCCGAATATCAATCTGTTGAATGTGGTTGAAGGTGAAGGCACTGATTCGATTCCTGAAGATGATATTTTAGTGAAGGTATCATTCTCGTTAAAGATTGGCAATTTGATAGATTCGAATATTATGCAGCTTTTGCCAGTCACTTTCGCCAAAAGTCTGGTTGATGAATTATTGAATCCAGGTGGATCGCCGTCACCATCACCGTACCTGAAACACAGGCACCGATAATCCCGCAAAAAAATCAGGCGGAAATAAATAATTCAAATGCAATTCATGAACAGCAGGATTACGCTCAATATCAGCAAGTCCAGCAACCGCAATATCAGGGGCATCAAGAGCAAGTTTATTATCAGCAGCAAACGAGTCAGGGAGTTCCACAAGGACATGGCTATTCTCAGCCAATGCAATCAGGACCACAGCATATAGGAAATGTGATGCCAGGTGCGCAGCCAACGGTTCAACCTGCAGTATTCTCTAGTTTTGAGACAGTACAGACACAGCAGGCGGAGACAAAGAACCTGGATATGCTGCTTGATATCCCGCTGCAGGTGACTGTTGAACTGGGCAGAACGAAACGTTCGGTTAGGGACATCCTTGAGCTGGGGTCGGGTTCCATTATCGAACTAGACAAATTAGCTGGAGAACCAGTCGATATTCTTGTCAACAATCGCCTGATTGCACAGGGTGAAGTAGTTGTTATTGATGAGAATTTTGGAGTCCGTGTTACGGATATAATCAGCCAGAGCGATCGCATTAAAAAATTGAAATAACCTACAGGAGGAATTCCAATGGCAAACAAGATTTTAGTCGTAGACGATGCGGCTTTCATGAGAATGATGATTAAGGACATTTTGACAAAGAACGGCTTTGAAGTTGTCGCAGAAGCTGCGGATGGTGCACAGGCACTTGAGAAATATAAAGAATTCCAGCCTGACCTTGTTACAATGGATATCACAATGCCGGAAATGGACGGCATCACTTCACTAAAGGAAATCAAAAAAATCAATCCTAACGCTAAGGTCATCATGTGTTCTGCAATGGGCCAGCAAGCGATGGTCATCGATGCAATCCAGGCAGGAGCCAAAGATTTCATCGTAAAACCATTCCAGGCAGACCGCGTTATCGAAGCGATTTCAAAAACATTAGCTTAGTGAACTATTATCATTTAGAGGGTGCGGCAATTGTTAAAATTAATCCGAACTGCCTCGACAATTCTTTTCTTATTAGCTGCTCTGTTCAGTCCGATTGGCTTGGCGAGCGCAGAGCAGCTAAATAAAAGTGTGAAGGATTGTTTGAAAGATCAGTCGTGTGATGAGGAACAGGCAGATACTACAACAAACATATCAGACGATAAAAAATCACAGGTAGGGGTCAGTTTCCTTGATTTCGTCAGGATGATCCTTGCTACCGCCTTTGTAGCAGCATTAATCTACTTCCTCCTTAAATTCATCAATAAAAGGAGTATGTTATATAAAAGCTCGCAGCTTGTAGAGAACCTTGGAGGCACAAGCTTGGCGCTAACAGGTCGGTACAGATCGTCAAAGCGGGCAATAAGCTGCTCATTGTTGGTGTGGGAGAAAACATACAGCTATTAAAAGAAATAGACGACCCGGAAGAGTACAGCCAAGTCATTCAGGAATATAACAATAAAATGGAGCAGCTTGTACAGCCAAGCGAGATTGTGACAAAGTTGCTTAAAAGAGCGAAGAAAGATGGCGGCAATCAGCATTCAGAATTTTCCGCGTTACTGAAGAATCAAATGAGTGATATGGCGAGCGGAAGAAAGAAAATGCTTGATGAGATACAAAAGAAAGGGTCAGAAAAAGATGAATGAGTTTATGGAGTTTTTCAACAGCAGTACTCCTGAGAGTGTTTCGACATCCGTAAAGTTGATGCTCCTGCTGACTATACTTTCTATTGCGCCAGGCATCCTGATTTTAATGACAAGTTTTACACGGATCATCATCGTTCTTTCCTTTGTCAGAACGGCGCTTGCAACACAGCAAATGCCGCCCAATCAAGTGTTGGTCGGACTTGCGATGTTCCTGTCATTCTTCATCATGGCCCCTACTTTCCATGAAGTGAATGAACAAGCTCTGACGCCTTTATTCAATGAAGAAATCAATTTGGAGCAAGCATATGAGAGGGCATCGATCCCTTTTAAGGAATTCATGAGCGCTCATACGAGGCAGAAGGATTTAGAGTTATTTCTTGAATATTCAAAGGCTGACACGCCTGAATCCATTCAGGATATCCCTCTGACAGCCCTTGTCCCTGCATTTGCTATAAGTGAAATCAAAACAGCATTCCAAATCGGGTTCATGATATTCATCCCTTTTCTGGTGATCGATATGGTGGTGGCAAGTGTCCTGATGTCGATGGGAATGATGATGCTGCCGCCAGTCATGATATCACTTCCATTTAAAATTTTGCTTTTTGTCATGGTAGACGGATGGTATTTAGTCGTGAAATCATTATTACAAAGTTTTTAAGCAGGTGAATAAATATGACATCAGAAGCGGTTATTTCGATAGCTGAACGAGGAATTTATACAGTTTTAATGATTTCAGGGCCTTTGCTGATATTAGCGCTGGTGGTTGGTTTGATCGTCAGTATCTTTCAGGCAACCACGCAAATCCAGGAACAGACACTGGCTTTTGTCCCAAAGATTGTGGCCGTCCTGGTCGGAGTCGTTTTCTTTGGTCCGTGGATGTTAAGTTATATGTTGAGCTATGCGAGTGAAATATTTTCAAATCTTACAAGGTTTGTAGGCTGATGAGATGCTAGATTTTATTCCATCGTTTCCGGCATTCCTGCTGATTTTTGTTAGGGTGACGTCCTTTTTCTTGATGATGCCTTTATTTTCATATCGGACGATACCTGCATCACATAAAGTAGGGCTTGGATTCATGCTTTCTATCATCATGTTCACAGCAATAGGAGCTCCAGAAATCGCAATAGATAGCACATATTTCATGCTGGTCATCAAAGAGGCAATGGTTGGGTTAATCATAGGCTTCATTGCGGCGTTAATGATGGCTGCCATCCAGATTGCCGGGGGACTCATTGATTTTCAGATGGGGTTTGCGATTGCGAATGTTATCGATCCACAAACAGGGGCACAAAGTCCTCTGATGGGACAGTACTTGTATATAATCTCTCTGTTGTTTTTGCTGACCGTCAATGGCCATCATTTGCTGCTGGATGGAATTTTTTACAGTTATAATTTCATCCCGATCGATCAGGTATTGATTCCATTTGGGAATTCGAACATTGCCGAATTCATCATCCTTTCATTCAATAAAATGTTCATCATTGCCTTCCAGATGTCCATGCCTGTCGTCGGCAGTCTGTTCCTCGTCGATGTAGCACTGGGGATTACAGCGAGGACTGTGCCGCAATTGAATATTTTCGTTGTTGGGATTCCGGTTAAAATAGGTGTCAGTTTTCTTATCATGTTTGCAGTTATGGGCGTCCTGATGATGGTGGTAACAGATCTCTTTTCCACTACCCTTCTTACAATGAGAGGATTGATGGAATTGATCGGGGGAGCTTAAATGGATTTTTTGACATTAGACCTGCAGTTTTTTGCTGGCGAAAAAACAGAAAAAGCGACTCCTAAAAAAAGGCAGGATGCCCGAAAAAAAGGGCAGGTTGCCAAAAGTCAGGATGTCAATACAGCTATTGTCCTCCTTGCTGTCTTTTTGTTCTTAATGTTTTTTGGCAGTGTGATGATGGAGAGACTTATCGGAATTCTTCGCCATTCCCTGCAAAACTATATGTTGATGGATTTGACGGCGAACAACATTGAATCCATAGTAATTGAAATTTTGGGTGAACTGGTCATTTTCCTTGGCCCGGTCATGATCATTGCGTTGATCGCAGGGATGGCTGCCAACTACATCCAGGTTGGCTATATGTTTTCTACTGAAGCAATACAAATGAAACTTGAAAAAATTAATCCGATCAGCGGCTTCAAGAGGATTTTTTCCATGAGGGCAATCGTTGAATTGCTAAAATCAATTCTCAAAATCACCTTCGTAGGAGTGATTGCATTCTCAGTCCTGTGGCTGAGATTGGACGAAGTACTGCTGCTCGCTAATAAGAGTGTTGGTGCTGCAATTGCCACTATTGCCGGGCTGACGCTCCAAATGGGCCTTTTTGCTTCCGGAGCATTGCTATTTTTATCATTATTGGACTATCTGTACCAAAAATATGATTATGAGAAAAGTATCCGCATGTCAAAGCAAGACTTGAAAGATGAGTATAAAAATATCGAAGGTGACCCTCTGATCAAGTCGAAAATCAAACAGAAGCAAAGAGAGATGGCAATGCGGCGGATGATGCAAGAAGTCCCAAAAGCGGATGTAGTCATTACAAACCCGACCCATTTTGCGATTGCGTTAAAGTATGACGAACAGAAGTCTGATGCCCCCATTGTTTTAGCAAAAGGTGTCGATTTTGTCGCACAGAAGATTAAATTGATTGCCAAGGAAAATGATATTATTTCTGTCGAGAACCGTCCGCTGGCAAGGGCTTTATACAGCCAGGCTGAAATCGGTGATGCCATTCCTGAGGAATTTTTCAAAACGGTGGCAGAAATCCTGGCCTATGTGTATCAAACAAAAAATAAAGTGCTGTAATTCTTAGGTATGCAGTGTTTAGGAGGAGAGAAGTACAATGTCAGCAAGAGACCTGTCCGTCCTGCTTAGTGTCATATTAATCGTAGCCATGTTGATCATTCCTTTTCCGCCATGGCTATTAAGTGTACTAATCATGGTAAACATCTCAATTGCACTTCTGGTGCTGTTGAACACAATGAATATGACCGAGCCGCTCCAGTTTTCTGTTTTTCCTTCACTGCTGCTGTTGTTAACTTTATTCAGGCTAGGACTGAATGTATCAACAACACGATCGATTTTGTCAAAAGGTGAAGCTGGAGGGGTGGTTGAAACATTCGGTACCTTCGTTGTCGGAGGGAATGTTGTTGTCGGGATGGTTGTATTCCTGATCTTGATCATTATCCAATTCATTGTCATCACGAAAGGTTCAGAGCGTGTTTCAGAGGTTGCTGCAAGGTTTACCCTTGATGCGATGCCAGGTAAGCAAATGAGTATCGATGCTGATTTGAATGCCGGGATGATCTCTGAGCAGCAAGCGCGGGAACGACGCGAAAAAGTAAGCCGTGAAGCCGATTTTTACGGTGCGATGGACGGTGCGAGTAAATTCGTAAAAGGAGATGCGATAGCGGGAATCATCATCGTTCTGATCAACTTGATCTTCGGGATTGTCATCGGTATGACTCAATTAGGGTTAAGCATTGGAGATTCAGCTGAGAAATTTTCGCTATTGACAGTAGGAGATGGGATTGTCAGTCAAATACCGGCACTGCTGATTTCAACAGCGACGGGTATAGTGGTTACTCGTGCTGCGTCTGACGGAAATCTTGGAATTGATATTACCTCACAGTTACTTGCTTATCCTAAAATGCTATATGTTGGAGCAGCAACGATTTTCCTGTTAGGGCTGTTTACGCCAATTCACGATATGCTTACGATTCCAATCGCGGCACTGATGGCTATAGGCGGGTACTCTTTCTCCCGTGTTCCAGAGCAGGATAAGCAGCAGCTGCAGGAAATGGAAGAAGACATTCAGATGGACGAGATGAAAAGTCCTGAAAGTGTTGTCAATCTATTGAATGTTGATCCGATTGAGTTTGAATTTGGTTATGGCTTGATCCCCCTCGCAGACGCTAACCAGGGAGGAGACCTTCTTGACCGGATTGTCATGATCAGAAGGCAACTGGCCATTGAGCTGGGACTGGTCATTCCCGTGGTCAGGATCCGGGACAATATCCAGCTCCAGCCGAATGAATACAGACTGAAAATCAAGGGGAATGAAATGGCCAGGGGAGAATTGCTTCTCGATCATTATCTGGCAATGAGTCCTGGTATAGATGATGACTCAATTGAAGGAATCGATACAATCGAACCAAGTTTTGGATTGCCTGCTAAATGGATCACAGAAGAAATGAAGGAACAGGCTGAAATCTTTGGTTACACCGTTGTCGATCCTCCTTCAGTTGTGTCGACCCATATTACCGAAGTGATCAAGCTAATGCACACGAACTGCTGGGAAGACAGGAAACGAAGCAGTTGATCGATCATCTTCGTGAAAGCTATCCAATCCTTGTCGAGGAAGCAACACCTAATCCATTATCCATTGGTGAAATTCAAAAAGTACTTGGCAAGCTGCTTAAGGAGAATGTATCAATCAGGAATTTGCCGATTATCTTCGAAACACTTGCAGATTACGGAAAAGTAACAACAGATACAGACATCCTTGCTGAATACGTGCGCCAGGCACTCGCAAGGCAAATTACGAACCAGTATTCACGAAATGGAGAAACCCTGAAGGTTATAACACTATCAGGACGAGTAGAAAAGGTTATAGCGGAAGGTGTACAGCAAACTGAGCACGGTAACTACTTATCTCTTGACCCGGCAGTTTCTCAAGGGATACTGGAATCTGTGGCAAACCAGGTAGAGCAATTGAGCATAATGGAGCAAACACCGATCATATTATGCTCACCTGCGGTCAGGATGTATGTGCGCCAATTGACGGAAAGGTATTTTGCACAGATTCCTGTATTGTCTTATAACGAACTTGAAGCAAATGTTGAAGTCCAAAGTGTCGGAGTGGTGAATGTAGAATGAAAGTGAAAAAGTTTACAGCTTCATCCATGCCGGAAGCAATGAAACTAGTCAGAGGGGAACTGGGAAGTGATGCAGTAATCTTGAATTCTCGTGTCGTCCATACAGGAGGGTTCATGGGGCTTTTTAAGAAAAATAGCATTGAGGTAATTGCCGCCATTGACCCAGACACTGAAGGAAGTCCCAATCCTGACATTATGGATAAGCCAAATAAATATAAGCCGTCCGTAAAAAATGATGAATCTAAAAAGGATGCACAAACTGTAAGGATGAATCCTATAACGGAAACACCACGAAAAGCTGACAAGGATCTTCTAAAAGAAATTTCACAGCTTAAGGAAATGTTAAAGGGAACTGGTAAATCCGAAGGAGTCTCTTTGCCAGAACCAGTGAGCAAGCAAATCCAATGCTTGAGAGATCAGGAAGTCGACCATGAGATCATTGATGAACTGGCTGCGGTCCTTCTTGAAAAGTGGTACCTTGGCGGATCGAAAGCAAGTGATGAGGAAATTACCGAATGGATTGGCACAGCTATTGGATCCAGGCTTTCTCCACTTACATTTGAAGGTGTTTCTTTTGAAAAGAAATTTGTCAATGTGATTGGACCGACTGGCGTAGGGAAAACGACAACGCTGGCAAAGGTTGCTGCTGAATGTGTATTGAAGCACCAGAAAAAGGTGGCTTTTATTACGACAGACACCTATCGAATTGCGGCAATTGAGCAGTTGAAAACATATGCAAAAATCCTCGATGTCCCAATCGAAGTTTGTTACAACCTGGATGATTTCAAGGCTGCAACAGATAAATTCTCGGACTATGACCTTGTCTTTATTGATACAGCCGGACGGAATTTCAGGAATCAAAAATATGTAAACGATTTGAAAAATGTGATTGATTTTGGCAAGAACATGGAAACCTACCTTGTCCTCGCTTTGACGGCAAAACAAAAAGATATGGAAGACATCCGCAAGCAATTTTCGCTGATCCATATTGATCAATTCATTTTTACTAAATTGGATGAAACGGCGGTTTACGGGTCGATGCTAAATATGGCAATAAAGTTCTCGACAGGAATTGCCTATTTGACCAATGGACAAGATGTGCCAGATGATCTGATTGAGGCAAATCCTGAAATGATAGCAAATACTATTCTTGGAGCAAGCACCTATGAATGACCAGGCAGAAAAATTAAGAAACCGTCTTAAAATGGATACTCCAGTGAAGGAAGCGAAAACACTTGCAGTGGTCAGCGGTAAGGGTGGAGTCGGCAAATCGAATTTTTCACTTAACTTCTCAATTTCTCTGGCCCAAAAGGGCTTCAAGGTATTGCTGTTTGATCTTGATATTGGAATGGGGAATATCGAGATTTTAATGGGTAAAAATTCTTCCCTCTCCATTGCCGATTTCCTTTCGGGCAAATCATCGATGGAGGAAGTTATTTTTCAAGGGCCGCATGGCGTTGAATATATTTCAGGCGGTACAGGTTTAAGCCAGCTGGTCAGGATGGATCGTGATAGCGTTGAATATTTTACTTCGAGCTTAAGTGAAGTACTAAGGAAGTATGATTATCTTATTTTTGATATGGGAGCAGGATTGAACGAAGAAACTTTATCAATCCTGCTGTCTGTCAACGAAATATTCGTAATCACTACGACTGAACCAACTTCATTGATGGATGCATACGCCACCATGAAATACATCCATCTTGCAGATTCAGAATCGCCTTTCTATTTAGTGGTCAACAGGGCGGGTTCTGCTAAGGAGGGCAATGACACGATGACAAGGCTCGAAGATGTTCTCGTTAAATTTTTGGGCAGGACGCTACCAAGCTTGGGATACTGCCAGATGATAAAACAGTCCAGGAAGCTGTGAAACGCCAAATACCTTTTACAATGTTCAATGAAAGGTCACAAGCTTCTAAAGGAATGGCAGCGATTATCGAAAAATATATCAATAAAGAGAGCTACAATGCCGAAAAGAGAGATAACAGGAGTTTTACAGCAAGATTGAAGCAATTCCTTTTCGAAAGGTAGTGGTCGAGTGGCAAAAATTAGAGTTCTCATCGTAGATGATTCGGCTTTCATGCGTAAGCTGATCAATGACTTTCTATCAGAACATCCAGAAATTGATGTTATTGGCACGGCTCGTAACGGAGAGGATGCCATTAAAAAATGGCGGGAATTACGTCCTGACGTCATCACACTTGATGTCGAGATGCCGAAATTAAATGGGTTAGAAGTTCTGAAGATGATTATGCAAGAACAACCGCTTCCGGTTGTCATGCTTTCAAGCACCACAAAAGAAGGCGCAGACACTACTCTGCAGGCGATTCAAGCGGGGGCTGTAGATTTTGTTGCAAAGCCATCGGGGTCCATTTCTATTGATTTACATAAAATTAAAACGGAGTTAATCCAGAAAGTTTTATCTGCCAGTAAAGCTAACTTATCTAAAATAAACTTTCCTGAAGACTCCAAATTTTTTGGAAAGAAACAGAACAGTTCAATAGATTCAGAGTTAAATGCAGCTGGACCTGTAATAACCAGGGGATTTACCCGTGAATCCAAAAAGATTGTCTGCATAGGAACATCTACCGGGGGCCCGAGGGCATTACAGCAGGTTTTAACTTCATTGCCAAAAGATTTTGATGTACCTGTACTTGTCGTCCAGCATATGCCTCCAGGTTTTACAAAGTCCCTTGCCAATCGACTGGATTCCTTAAGCCAGATCAGAGTCAAAGAAGCGGAAGAAGGGGAGCTTTTACAAAAAGGGACGGCTTATATAGCTCCTGGTGGATTCCATATGGAGGTTAAGCATTTAGGATTGACGCTGGCAGTCAGCCTTACCCTATCACCGCCGCGAAATGGCCATCGACCTTCTGTTGATGTGATGTTCGAGTCCATCAGTAGAGTTAAGAACTACTCTAAAATCGCTGTTATCATGACAGGAATGGGTTCAGATGGTTCCAAAGGACTGGTAGAGATGAAAAAAAGCGGAACTGTTAAAGCGATTGCCGAATCGCAGGATACATCAATCGTTTTCGGGATGCCGAAAGCAGCGATTGCAACGAATATGGTTGATGTGGTAGCGAATGTAGAAAACATCGCTCAATCAATCATGAATAATATTTGAGGCCGGAGGTGCTGAGCACATGGAATTGAATCAATATCTTGAAGTCTTTATTGAAGAAAGTAAAGAACATTTACAGGCCTGCAATGAACAGCTGTTGGAATTAGAGAAGAACCCCCAGGATTTATCGATCATAAATGAAATTTTCAGGTCAGCCCATACCCTTAAAGGGATGTCAGCGACAATGGGTTACGAGGATCTGGCAAGCCTTACTCATCAAATGGAAAATGTATTGGATGCAATACGGAATAACAGATTGATAACAACACCTGAAATTGTCGATGTTATTTTCATGGCTGTCGACCACCTGGAAGATATGGTTCAGTTGATCGCGTCCGGTGGCGATGGCAAAAAGGACGTTACTGAAACAGTGGAAAAGTTGAAATTAATTGAAAAGGGGGAACCGCTCTCAGGTTCTGCCAGGAATGAGGCAGTTGCTACAGCAGTTATAGAAGCAGGTCAACAATCCCACTATGATGAATTTGAATGGACCGTGTTAAAGCAGTCCAAAGAACAAGGATTCGGTGTATATGAAATTGCCATCGCTCTGCGCGAAGATTGCTTACTGAAAGCCGCCCGTGTCTATATGGTTTTTGAGGTACTGGAGAAGATCGGGGAAGTAATCAAAGCGAATCCATCAGTAGAGCAGCTGGAGGATGAACAATTCGACCATGAATTTACTGTAACAATTGTCTCAAAAGATGATCCAGAGCATATTAAAGGCAAGATCATGAAGGTGTCTGAAGTTGTCAAAACTGACTTAAGATCCTTAGAGTTTGATGAAGAAATTAATGAAGCAACTATTGAAGCTTTGGATAATTCAAAAGCTCCAGGTGAATCCAAATCTCCTGTCCGTGAAAAATCAGAATCAATTGCATCTGAAGTTTCTCCGGTTATTGATAAAAAAGGCAGTGTCAAACAGCAAAGTAATAGCAGCAAAACGATAAGGGTAAACATTGAACGTCTTGATATTTTAATGAATTTATTCGAAGAGCTTGTAATCGACCGCGGCAGATTAGAGCAAATTTCCAAAGACCTTGATAATGGTGAACTTACAGAAACGGTCGAAAGGATGTCCAGGATCTCCGGTGACCTGCAAAATATCATTCTGAATATGCGGATGGTCCAGGTAGAAACGGTATTCAACCGCTTCCCGAGAATGATTCGTCAGTTATCGAGAGACTTAAATAAGAAAATCAATCTCGAAATCGTTGGTGCCGAAACAGAATTGGATCGTACCGTAATTGATGAAATTGGCGATCCGCTTGTACATTTATTGAGAAACTCTGTTGACCATGGCATTGAATCACCTGAAGTGCGCAGGGCAAAGGGCAAGAATGAAGAGGGTACTGTGGTGCTTCGTGCTTTCCACAGCGGCAATCATGTATTCATTGAAATTGAAGATGATGGTGCTGGAATCAATAGGGATAAAGTTTTAAAGAAAGCAATCAGCAAGGGCATCATTACCGAACAATCCGCTGCTGGCTTTACTGATAAACAGGCGTATGAATTAATTCTTTCATCTGGCTTCTCTACCGCTGAAACAATATCAGATATTTCCGGACGCGGGGTAGGGTTGGATGTTGTAAAGAATACGATCGAGTCATTGGGAGGATCAATCTCTATCGATTCAAAGGAAAATGAGGGAACTATTTTCTCGATTCAGCTTCCGCTGACACTATCGATCATTTCTGTAATGTTAGTCGAAATCCAGAAAGAAAAATTCGCTATTCCTTTGTCTTCAATCATTGAGACAGCCATAATCAAAGACTCTGACATCATGAATGCGCATAATCAAAAGGTGATTGATTTTAGAGGCAAGGTCGTGCCGCTGCTGTTCTTAAAGGATATCTTTAAGGTTCCGTCAGAGCAAGTTGATGATCAATTCCACTCTGTCATTATCGTTCGAAAAGGAGATAAAATGGCTGGTTTGATTGTAGATTCATTCATCGGCCAGCAGGAAGTAGTCCTTAAATCACTAGGGAATTATTTAACGAATGTATTTGCGATTTCCGGAGCTACGATCCTTGGAGATGGACAAGTAGCTTTGATTGTGGATTGCAATGCCTTAATTAAATAGAATCCTGCTTAATGCAATGACGATGATATTTTAGGAGTGATGAAAATGGCTGAAAATCTGGTTTCAGACTTGAAAGTAATCGTGTTCCAGCTGAATGATAAAGAGTATGGTGTTCCAGTAAGCCAGGTGAAATCTATTGAAAAAATCATGCATATCACAAGGGTCCCTCACACAAATCCTTTTATAAAAGGGGTAATGAACCTTCGAGGCGTAGTGACTCCGCTTTTGGATTTGCGTGTCAGGTTTGGCATGGGGGAACAAGCATACAACGAAGGTACTCGTGTAATCATTGTTTCAATGGAAGATAAAGAAGTTGGCTTGATTGTAGACGGCGCAAATGATGTCATTGATATCCCAACAAGCGCAATTGAACCACCGCCTGAAGTCGTGGGTTTAGCAGCTGAAGGTTTTATTGATGGAGTAGCCAATCTGGATAAGAGGTTATTGATATTAATAGACTTGAACAAAATCCTTGAGTCCGACGAAGTTAAAGCTTTGTAATTGAAGGGAATATAACTATGACTTTTCTAAAAAGCATTTCGGACATTCACCTTGATATATTAAAAGAGGTAGGAAATATTGGGGCAGGACATGCTGCAACGGCTTTATCAACTTTATTGAATAAAAAAATTGATATGAAAGTGCCCAGTGTCAGGATCGTATCCTTTGACGAAGTGATGGACCTCGCCGGTGGACCCGACAATGTGGTAGCAAGCGTTTTTCTACGGATAGAGGGCGATGCTCCAGGGAGCATGTTCTTTATCCTCCCGCTTCCACAGGCGGAGAAATATATCGGCCAACTTACAAAAAACCAATCATTCTCGTTTTCCGATGAAGAAGATAATGAACTGGCATTGTCAGCTCTCCAGGAATTAGGCAATATTTTATCAGGGTCTTATTTAACTTCTCTTTCGGATTTTACGAAACTGAGCCTGTATCCTTCGGTTCCGGCTTTAAGTATAGATATGGTAGGAGCAGTTATCAGTTTCGGACTGCTGGAATTGTCTCAGGTGAGTGATTATGCAATCGTGATCGATACGGCTTTGGATGAAGAAGAAGCTCAGTTGCCTGACAGTGTGAATGGCCATTTCTTTCTATTGCCAGACCCGGATTCGTTCCATATCATTTTTCTGCACTAGGAGTAAGGGTTGATGCATAAAACAGCAGAAATCATCAAAGTTGGCATTGCTGATATGAATATCGTTAAGGTTCCGGATTTAATACGGACTACGGGTCTTGGTTCTTGTGTTGGTGTGGTATTGTATGATCAGGCAAGGGATATCGCTGGTATGGCACATATTATGCTGCCAGATTCATCATTATCCCGAGCGGAGCCGCTGAATAAAGCCAAATTCGCTAATACTGCCATTAAGGAACTGCTGAATTCCTTGATAAAAATAGGAGCAAGATCTTCGGGATTAAAGGCGAAGATTGCTGGCGGCGCGCAAATGTTCCAGTTTTCAGGAAACAGCGACATGATGAGAATTGGACCAAGGAATGTAGAAGCAGTTTTACAGGAATTGAAGGAACTCAGGATTCCGGTTATAGCCCAGGATGTAGGCGGGAATAGCGGAAGGACAATTGAGTTCGACCCTAAAACCGGTTTGTTGCAAATCAGGACTGTTAATAAAGGGAATAGTGAAATTTAATGGAAGTTGCTTATGTAATAGCTTCAAAGAATAATGCGTAATGCGCGTGAGGAGGATTACAATGGTACGAGGATCCACTTCGGAAGAACAGGTAACATGGGATAAATGGATACAGTTCCGTGATCCGGATGCAGGTAATTTGCTGATAAAAAAATATATGCCACTTGTTTCCTACCATGTGCAAAGAATTTCAGTAAGTCTTCCGAAAAGTGTGTCTAGAGATGATCTAAAAAGTCTGGGAATGATTGGGTTATATGATGCTCTAGAAAAATTCGATCCAAACAGAGATTTGAAATTTGATACATATTCTTCATTTCGAATCCGCGGAGCGATTTTAGATGGATTAAGAAAGGAAGACTGGCTTCCAAGAAGTACCCGGGAAAAAGCCAAAAAAATTGATGCAGCGATCGAGCGGCTTGAACAGCGATTTATGAGAAATGCGACGATTGAAGAAATTGCCAGCGAACTGAACATGGATGAAGCAGAAATTTACACAACAATAAATGAACATTTCTTTGCGAATGTACTTTCCATAGATGAGCATCCAAGTGAAAATGATGAACGTGATAACCAGTCATTTGTGATCAAGGATGAAAAAGCTGAAATTCCTGAAGATAAACTTATTAAGTCTGAATTGCTGGATGAGATAGCTGAAAAAGTTTCAAAATTAAATGATAAAGAACAACTCGTATTGAGTTTGTTTTATAAAGAAGAATTAACATTAACAGAGATCGGACAAGTCATGAACCTATCTACATCGAGAATCTCACAAATTCATTCTAAAGCGATATTTAAACTGAGAAAATGGTTAGAGACAGCTTAACAGAAGGCGGGAGATCAACTTGGCGACGGAATATAAGGTGAAGTTATCACATGACAGGCTTACAGCAGAATTGATTCTGGATATCCGAAGTGAAGAAAAGGCTTATTCTGTAGACGAATTAATGAATATTTTAAAAGAAGAAAAGATCGTATTCGGGGTAAAGCTGGATGTTGTAGCGAAAATCTCAGAAGATCCTAATTCTATCGAGTATCCGATTACTATTGCTGCAGGAGAACCAAAAGTGGATGGTGAAGATTCATATTTGCGGAACGAACTCCAACAAAATCATCCTGATGACCATAAAGTCTTTAATTTTCGTGCTGTCATCCATATTCCCTCAGTTAGAAAGGGGCAGTTGTTGGCATCTATAGTCCCGCCAACGATTGGCCGGCATGGGACAGATGTCACTGGAAAGACCATTCCCGCCAAGCCCGGACGTCCCCTTAGGGTGAAGCCAGGGAATAATGTGGTTCTTGAATCCGGACAGTTCTTTGCAGCATGTGATGGGCAGGTCAGCATTACTCAAATATCAATCTCGGTCAATCCTGTATTCGAAGTCAAAGGTGATCTTGATTTACGGACAGGGAATATTGAATTTGTGGGAAACATCTCCATTAGAGGGAATGTGCCTAGCGGATATGAGTTGAAAGCTGGTGGAGATATCATTGTGGATGGCCTTGTTGAAGCAGCCAACCTCCTTTCAGAAGGCAATATCATCATCAAGGGTGGTGTAGCCGGAGCGATGAAGGGTAAGGTGTCAGCGGGGGGAAGTGTACTTGCGAATTACCTGAACCAGGCCAATGTAATAGCAGGACAGGATATTATCGTGAAGTCCTCCATACTGCATAGTAAACTTACTGCTGCAGGTAATATTGAATGCCGTACAGGAACAATCATCGGGGGGACAATCTCTGCTGGCCGAAATATTTCTGTCAAGGAATTAGGCAATGAGCTTTTTACCAAAACCGAATTAGCCGTTGGCTGGGATCCTTTACTGAAAAAAGCTGAGCTCGAAACTCTCCAATCAATTGAAACAGCAAAAGCCAATATTAGAAAACTCACTGAGATAGAAGTGAAACTTGCTGAAATTGGCAATCGGTCAGGTGCACTTACTTCTGAACAAAAACAGACGATTGCGAAACAGCGAAATACAAGGCGGAATGTTGAAGCAGGTTTAGCTGAATTGCTGTCTGAACTCGAGTTTTTACAAATTGAAAAACAGGATAGACTACACTCATCCTTGTTTGTATTTGACAAAGTATTCCCGAATACAAAGGTGTTTTTCGGAAAGTATGCCTTCTTGACGAACCAGGTTTACAAGAAAGTTAGTTTCCATCTCGATAATAGTGAGATTTCAATATCTCCAATCATTGATACAGCAAGTCCACTAGTTAGGAAGTGACATGATGAGCCTCAAAGCAATCGAAATGCAGATTGCGCTTCCGAGGACACATGATGCCGGCAAGATTCAGGAACAACTTCAGCAGCGGGGACAGCATCTTCAGGAGCATGCGGCACAAAGTGTGACAAAGGAAGATGATTTAAAGCGCAAGACAGTGGTTAAAAATAACCAAAAGCAAGAAGCCCGCCTGAATCAGGAGGGAAGCCATTCAGGCCACCAGGAGCAAAATGGCAGGGGAGATAAAAGGAACAAGAATGACCAGCCTGCAAAGCACCACCACCCTTATAAAGGGAAGGTGATTGATTACAGCGGATAGAGGGATGTTATGACCACTTTTTTACTACTTTTAAGCCTCATTTTAAACGGTGCAGCAATCTTCGCAATTATCCTATTATATTTACGTCAAAATCGGCTTGTAGAAGCAGAGAAAAAACAGGAAAAAATCATCAAAGAAATTGAAGAGGTATTTTCAGCTTATCTCTTTGAATTAAAAGAGGAAAATGATAAGTTTCTCGAATTGATGACAAAAACTAGAGTTGAAAAACAACCTGGCGATAAAGACACGTCTGCCTCGAGGCGTCAGATATGGAGCAGGAAATAGGCTCCGATCATATAACACAGCAAAAACAGCCGAATCGGCTGGGCAAAGGCATTGCCTACCATGCTGCAAGAAAGGCGTACCAGCAAAACCATGAACCAGTATCAACTGATTTGCATTTGGCTGAGAATGATATAATTGCAGTGGATTCACAGGAAAATAACGTTGAATTAAAACAATTAAGTTTTATTGACCAGGTTCTGAACATGAAAAAACAGGGATTGACAATTGAAGAAATTGCCCGGGACCTGGATAAAGGGAAAACAGAAATAGAACTTTTGCTTAAATTTCGGCAAAAAACACAAGAATAACTTGAATGTCAGTTTTATTTATGCTATATTATTTCATGGTGTTAATACACACGTTCATTGATTCGGCCAGAGGGTGCTGTTTCGTCAGTTCCTGGCTGAAGATGATTTGAGCGGAGGAAATCAAAACCATTAGGAGGAAACACAATGTCAGTAATTTCTATGAAGCAACTGCTTGAAGCTGGTGTACACTTCGGTCACCAGACTCGCCGTTGGAACCCTAAGATGAAGAAATATATCTTCACTGAGCGTAACGGCATCTACATCATCGACCTTCAAAAGACTGTTAAGAAGGTTGAAGAAGCATACAACTACGTGAAAGAGCTAGCTGGTAATGGCGGTACTGTTCTTTTCGTAGGTACTAAGAAACAAGCTCAAGATTCTGTTAAAGAAGAAGCAGCTCGTTCTGGCATGTACTATGTTAACCAACGCTGGTTGGGTGGAACTCTAACTAACTTCGAAACAATCCAAAAGCGCATCTCTCGTCTTAAGAATATCGAAAGAATGTCTGAAGACGGAACTTTTGAAGTTCTTCCTAAGAAAGAAGTAGTTCAATTGAAGAAAGAGCAAGAGCGTTTAGAAAAGTTCTTGGGCGGAATCAAGGACATGAAGGGCCTTCCAGATGCTCTTTTCATCATTGACCCGCGCAAAGAGCGCATCGCTGTTGCTGAAGCACGCAAATTGAACATTCCTATCGTTGGAATTGTTGATACAAACTGTGATCCAGACGAAATCGATGTAGTTATCCCTGCGAACGATGACGCGATCCGCGCTGTTAAATTGTTAACTTCTAAAATGGCTGACGCTATTATCGAAGCTAAGCAAGGTGAAGAAACTGCAGAAGCTGTAGAAGCTTAATTTAAAATAAGGTGATATAGGGAAGCACCCTTTATCACCTTTTTTTAAGACTTATATTCCAAATAAATCCCAGTGGGGTTTATATTGGCGAAATCAAGTTAAAATAAAGTATAGTTACATATAACCAAGATTTTAGGAGGAATTTCATTATGGCAATTACTGCACAAATGGTAAAAGAATTACGCGAAAAAACTGGCGCAGGTATGATGGATTGCAAAAAAGCACTTCAGGAAACAAATGGTGATATGGACCAGGCGATCGATTTCCTTCGTGAAAAAGGTATTGCGAAAGCTGCTAAGAAAGCTGACCGCATCGCTGCTGAAGGTACAACTTACATCCTTGCAGAGGACAATGAAGCTGTAATCCTCGAAGTGAACTCTGAAACAGACTTCGTAGCAAAGAATGAAGGTTTCCAGGTACTAGTTAAGGAAATCGCTGAGCACCTGCTAAAGAACAAGCCGGCATCTGTTGAAGAAGCTAACGCTCAAACAATGGTAAATGGCGAAACAGTAGAAACTCGCATCAACAATGCAATTGCTAAAATCGGTGAGAAGCTTTCACTTCGCCGCTTCGAAGTAAAAACTAAGACTGATAGCGATGCATTCGGTGCTTACCTTCACATGGGCGGTCGAATTGGCGTTCTTACAGTTCTTGAAGGAACAACAGACGAAGCTGCTGCTAAAGATGTTTCCATGCACATCGCTGCATTGAACCCTAAATATGTATCACGTGACGAAGTATCTCAAGAAGAAGTTGAGCATGAGCGTCAAATCCTTACACAACAAGCTCTCAACGAAGGCAAGCCGGAAAATATCGTTGCTAAAATGGTTGAAGGCCGCCTAAGCAAATATTTCGAAGATGTTTGTGTTCTTGACCAGCCATTCGTTAAGAACCCTGATCAAAAAGTACGCCAGTTTGTTGAATCAAAGGGCGGAACAATTCGCGAGTTTACTCGTTACGAAGTAGGCGAAGGCATCGAAAAGCGTGAAGATAACTTTGCTGAAGAAGTAATGAACCAAGTGAACAAGAAATAATTTTTACTAGACTATGTAATTGCAGGGAACACTCTTGTGTTCCCTGTTTTTGGACATAGCTTTAATGCGGCTTTTACTTAAGCATACCATTGCCTTTGAGAGGCCTTAAATTACATATGGAGGTACCCTATGACGAGCCCTAAATACAAAAGAGTTGTTTTAAAGTTAAGTGGAGAAGCATTAGCCGGAGAACAAGGATTTGGCATCAATCCGTCGGTTATCAAAAATGTTGCAGACCAGGTGAAGGAGATTGCGGAACTAGATGTGGAGGTCGCTGTTGTAGTAGGCGGAGGAAATATCTGGAGAGGCAAAATCGGTGAAGAAATGGGAATGGACAGAGCGACGGCAGACTACATGGGCATGCTCGCTACCGTCATGAATTCCCTGTCTTTACAGGACAGCCTGGAACAAGCGGGAATCGAGACAAGGGTTCAAACTTCCATCGAAATGCGCCAGGTTGCAGAGCCGTACATCAGAAGAAGGGCAATCAGACACCTGGAGAAGAAGCGCGTCGTCATTTTTGCAGCCGGAACAGGAAATCCGTACTTCTCAACGGATACGACAGCTGCATTGCGTGCTGCCGAGATCGAAGCAGATGTAATCCTTATGGCAAAGAATAATGTTGATGGCGTTTATTCTGCAGATCCGCGTGTTGATAAAAACGCAACGAAATATGATGAACTTTCATACCTGGATGTGTTGAAGGAAGGTCTTGCTGTCATGGATTCAACAGCTTCTTCCCTGTGTATGGACAATGATATCCCGTTAATTGTATTCTCTGTTATGGAAAAAGGTAATATTAAACGAGCAGTAATGGGTGAAACAATCGGAACAATCGTGAGGGGGAAACACTAATGCCAAAACAAGCAATTGCTAATGCAAAAGAAAGAATGTCAAAAGCAATCCAAGCTTATACCCGCGAACTTGCCAGTATCCGAGCAGGAAGAGCAAGCGCCTCTCTATTAGACAGAGTACAAGTGGATTATTATGGAGCACCAACTCCAGTCAATCAACTTGCTGGTATTTCTGTACCGGAAGCGCGTCTTTTGGTTATCCAGCCATATGATAAGACAATCCTTGGTGAAATTGAAAAAGCAATCTTAAAGTCTGATCTTGGACTGAATCCTTCAAACGATGGATCAATCATCAGAATCGCAATTCCTCAGCTAACTGAAGAGCGACGCAAGGAGCTTGCAAAGCAAGTTAAAAAGGAAGCTGAAGAAGCGAAGATCGCTATCCGTAATATTCGTCGCGATGGCAACGAAGATCTGAAGAAGCTAGAGAAAAATGGAGAAATCACAGAAGATGACCTCCGTGGATACTCTGACGATATTCAAAAGCTAACGGATGAACATATCACAAAAATCGATCAGATTACAAAAGACAAAGAAAAAGAAATCATGGAAGTGTAAGGCTTCTAATGCAGTCAACATCGAAAACCCTCTGTTTTCCAGGGGGTTTTTTTTCTATACATATACAGCGTTAATAAAAGTTTTAGAAAACAAAGAGTTTACGAAAACAGCCTGAATGATAGAATATAATAATATTGGCTGGTGTATTCTGTTTTACTGGAAAACAACATATTCTGTATATAAGGCTCCTTGTGTTTAGGAGCAGGCCGGTATTGTAGAATATTAAGATGCAGTCCAACGGTTTATAGAGATATCTTTTTTCTTTTTTGGTATGATAGTGGCATATGGAATTGAAAGAGAGAAGAAAAGGATCGCTTTTAATGAGCAGTCCGGCTTCAGCGCCAAACGAATGCCAGGCATAGTCAGCGCCTGGATGTATGACTCATTGGAGCTAAAGATAATCTTTTGGGGGAGCTGTCTCAATGTTAAATAAAATGAATCCGTGGAAGAAGGATCAAAATCCTTCCAGTTTCGGTGATCGCGTACTTCAAATTAAAGACCATGAAGTCCCTTCCCATGTTGCCATTATCATGGATGGTAATGGGCGCTGGGCCAAAAAACGCGCTTTGCCCCGGGTTGCTGGCCATCATGAAGGCATGAAGGTTGTCCGCAAAATAACCAAGCTGGCCAATGAGCTTGGTGTTAAGGCACTAACTGTCTATGCTTTCTCTACTGAAAACTGGAAAAGGCCCAAAATGGAAGTTGATTTCCTGATGAAGCTGCCAGAAGAATTCCTTGGCACTTTCCTTCCTGAATTAATAGAAGAAAATGTCCGTGTTGAAATGATTGGATATATGGATGAACTTCCAGAGCATACGAAAAGGGCAGTTGGAAAAGCGATGGAAGATACAAAGAATAATACCGGCCTTGTCCTGAACTTTGCCCTTAACTATGGCAGTCGGGCAGAAATCATTGACGGTGTTAAAAGAGTCATGGATGATGTTAAAAATGGTAATATTACGAGAGTGAGCTGAACGAGGAAGTCTTCTCTTCTTATCTCATGACAAAGAATTTGGATGATCCTGACCTGTTAATCAGGACAAGTGGTGAAATCCGCTTAAGCAATTTTATGCTTTGGCAGCTGGCATACACTGAGTTCTGGTTTACTGATGTATTGTGGCCGGATTTTGATGAAGAACATTTTGTCGAAGCAATTGAAGCATTCCAGGGCCGACAACGGCGTTTTGGAGGAGTATAAAGAAGGTGTGAATAATTAGATGAAGCAGAGAGTCATTACAGCAGTCATAGCAGCGGCTGTTTTTCTTCCAATCGTTATTTTGGGAGGCTGGCCATTCATTGCAATGGTTTACCTAATAGCTTCCGTAGCTTTATATGAAGCACTCAAGATGAAGCAATTAAAGCTCTTCTCCGTTCCGGGGATCCTTTCTTTGTTATTATTATGGATTTTCTTGATTCCCGATCAATATAGTGGCTTTCTCAATGAAATAGATTATACAAAACTGGATTTTTTTCTTTCTTGGAGTTCTTTTATTTCTGACGTATACGGTCATAACTAAAAATCGCTTCACTTTTGAGGAAGTTGCTTTTTCAATCATGTCTACACTTTATGTCGGACTTGGTTTTATTTCTTCATTGAAACTAGAGAATCTGGCCTAATATATGTATTTTATTCGCTATTCATAATATGGGCTACCGATTCAGGAGCCTATTTTATCGGACGGGCAATTGGCAAACATAAGCTTTGGCCAGAAATCAGTCCGAACAAGACAACAGAAGGCTTTTTTGGAGGAATAGTTTCTGCACTTATAGTAGCCGTGCTGTTCAGCGTGTTGGGAGATATGAAAGTACCGACATTAATCCTGCTTATGGCGACAGCATTTTTGTCTGTGTTTGGCCAAATAGGAGACCTTGTTGAGTCAGCACTAAAACGACATTACAATGTTAAGGATTCAGGGAACATTCTTCCGGGCCATGGAGGCATGCTTGACCGCTTTGACAGCCTGTTGTTTGTCTGGCCATTAATTCATTTATTCCATTTGTTATAATGGAGCCGTCAAGGTTGTTATTCATAGGTCAAAAACTGATAAAACCACTGAATTTTGATTATACCGGGTACATACCGTTTCCCGTTAGAGATATTAGGAGTGAAATTTGTGAAAAGAATCAGTTTGTTAGGAGCGACAGGATCGATTGGAATCCAAACGCTTGATGTTATTAGGGAGCACCCTGAGGAGTTCAAGCTAGTATCAATGTCTGCTGGCAGGAACGTGGAACTTACCAGGAAAATTATATCTGAATTTTTGCCAGAACTGGTTTCTGTGCAAGAGAAAGACGATGCTGAACGGTTAAAGTCAGATTTTCCACAGGTGAAGATTGTATACGGACAAGAGGGACTCAAAGAAGCAGCAGTTTTTCATAAGTCGGATATACTGGTAAATGCAGTTCTTGGAAGTGTTGGGTTAAACCCGACGCTAGAGGCAATCAGATCCGGAAAGACGATTGCGATTGCGAATAAGGAAACGCTTGTCACTGCTGGCCATATCGTGATGGAAGAGGCAAAGCGTCATAACGTGCCGATCCTTCCAGTTGACAGTGAGCACTCTGCGATTTTTCAGGCCTTGCAGGGTGAAAAAGAAAAAAATATTGAGAGACTGATACTCACGGCATCGAGGAAGCTTCAGAGATAAGACCAGGGAAGAACTTCAGGGCGTTACCAAAGCAGATGCATTGAACCACCCTAACTGGTCGATGGGAGCAAAAATTACGATTGATTCCGCATCGATGATGAATAAAGGATTAGAAGTCATAGAGGCGCATTGGCTATTCTCTCTCCCTTATGAAGATATTTCTGTCATCCTCCATCGCGAAAGTATCATTCATTCGATGGTAGAATTCCATGACACGAGTATTATGGCCCAATTAGGAACACCAGATATGAAAGTGCCAATTCAATACGCTCTTACATACCCAGACAGGCTTCCGATAGTTTCGGGAAAAAGACTGAATTTGGCGGAAGTTGGCCGTCTTCACTTTACAGAAATGGATTTCGACCGGTTTCGCTGCCTGAAGTTTGCTTATGAAGCTGGTCGGGCGGGTGGCACAATGCCTGCGGTAATGAATGCAGCTAATGAAGCAGCGGTAGCCGCCTTTTTGGACGACAGAATCACTTTCCTTCAAATTGAAGACTTGATAGATAGAGCATTGGAAAACCATAGCATCATAGAAAATCCTGACCTTGAAACGATTCAAGAGGTTGACAAAGAGACAAGAAGGTATGTAAAGTCACTACTATAAATTTAAGTCTCAAGAGTGGATTCTTATCCTATTAAAAGGTGGTTAGAAAATTTGAATACAGTTATTGCCTTTATCGTCATTTTTGGCGCCCTGGTATTCTTTCATGAACTTGGGCACTTGATTTTCGCCAAACGAGCAGGTATTCTCTGCCGTGAATTTGCAATTGGATTTGGTCCAAAGGTCTTTTCTTTCAAGAAAAATGAAACGACTTATACCATCCGCCTCCTTCCAATCGGAGGGTTTGTCAGAATGGCTGGCGAAGATCCTGAAATGATTGAGATCAAGCCAGGGCATAGAATAGGATTGCTTTTTAACAAGAGTGAAGAAGTTCAAAAAATCATTCTGAATAATAAGGAAAAGTATCCTGATTCACGTATAGTTGAAGTGGAAAGAGCCGACATTGAACGCGAACTTTTTATTAAAGGTTATGAAGAAGGGGAGGACGACAGCAAGCTGACAACCTTCCCAATCAGTAAAACAGCGGTTCTTGTCGAGAACGGGGTAGAGACCCAGATTGCACCATTTGACCGGCAATTCGGTTCCAAAACGCTCGGACAAAGAACAATGGCAATCTTCGCTGGGCCGATGATGAATTTCATCTTGGCAATGGTCATTTTCATCATCCTTGCTTTGTTCCAGGGAATCCCTTCGAACGAACCTGAGTTAGGTAAGCTTACTCCAGATGGAAGTGCGCTCAAGGCAGGACTTCAAGAAGGGGATGTTGTCAACAGCATTGAAGGATCAGAAGTCTCGACCTGGCAGGATGTTGTTGAAATTATCCGCAAAAACCCAGGAAATGAACTGAACTTCTCGATTGTACGTGATGGAGAGAGTATGGAGGTTCCGGTTACACCAGTGACACAAGATGTTGAAGGGGAGAAAATCGGATTGATCGGTGTATACAACCCGGTGGAAAAATCACCGCTAAAGTCACTTACCTACGGTGTGAAGGAAACTTATTTCTGGACAATAGAAATATTCTCAATGCTAGGGAAATTGTTGACCGGCCAATTTTCGATAGATGCATTATCAGGACCGGTGGGCATTTATGTCTCAACTGACACGGTTGCCAAATCCGGTATCTTCTATCTTATGAAATGGGCCGCGATCTTAAGCATCAACCTGGGAATCATGAATCTCCTGCCATTCCCGGCACTTGATGGCGGCAGGTTGACCTTCTTTGCGGTTGAAGCGCTAAGAGGAAAACCAATCGACAAACAAAAGGAAGGAATGGTCCACTTTGTTGGCTTTGCATTATTAATGCTGCTGATGCTGGTGGTCACCTGGAATGATATTCAAAGATTCTTCTTGTAAGTAATCATATTCGTCGTTGGCAAAATTAACTTCCTGCCCGGACTGCATCGGGCAGGAACATTGTTTATACATACATGCTCCATTGAAGAAGTTTCTTCCTTCCTCAATGTAGAGTCTAAAGATTGCATCGAATCTTTGCTTTTCAAAGAAGATGATCGCTATGTGCTTGTATTAGTGCGTGGAGACCATGATGTGAACGATATAAAATTGAAGAATCACTTTGAGGCTTCAGTTGTTGAACTTGCAGATACAAGGACGACGAAGGAGGTTCTGGGCTGCTCAGTTGGCTCTATTGGGCCGGTCGGAGGAAATAGCGTTGAGGTAATCGCAGACAATGCCGTGCAGGCAGTGGTCAATGGAGTTTGCGGAGAAAATGAAGAATATTACCATTTTACAAATGTCAATCCTGAACGCGACTTCAAGGTTTTAGCCTATACCTACCTGCGCTTCATCAAAGAAGGAAATCCTTCTCCAGATGGGCTGGGAACAATTGTCTTCGCCAAAGGCATTGAAGTCGGACATGTATTCAAGCTTGGCATTAGATATAGTAAGGCAATGAATGCCGAGATCCTTGATGAAAATGGAAGAAAAAAGCCGATGATCATGGGCTGCTATGGAATTGGCGTATCCCGGACAATGGCTGCTGTAGCAGAACAATTCAATGATGAAAACGGCCTAGTATGGCCAACCAACATTTCACCATTCGATGTCCATCTCATTGCGGTGAACATGAAAGACAGCGCCCAGGCAGAATTGGCTCAAGAGCTTTACACAAGCCTGCAGGCAGCAGGAATGGAAGTACTCATGGATGACCGCCAAGAAAGACCTGGAGTGAAATTCGCAGATTCAGACCTGATTGGTTTGCCTGTAAGAGTTACAGTCGGCAAGAAAGCCGGCGAAGGAATCGTCGAAGTGAAAATCCGTAAAAACGGCGAAATGCAGGAAGTGCAAAAAGACGATTTGGCAGTTATTTTGAAGAATATTTTAAAAGAACTATAATTTTAGACAGCGGATCCTAACAGGGTCCGCTTTTTTGGCGATTTTCAAATCCACCTGATTTATAGTCGCATAAAAATTAATAATGCGCCCATAAACAAGAAATCCTCCAAGTTATCGTCATAATAAAGTTCACGATGGAAATTCCTTAAAAGTGTTATCGGCACGTATGCATCGAATTCGCCTTAAATGGTAATATCAAACACAGGTAACGGGACATTCATTTTATGTTATAATAACCTTTGCTATTAATCACGTTTTGATACAATTAAACAAACGGGCAATTTGGCCCGATAGATAGAATTTAAGCTTTTCAGATGGGAGAGAAATAACCATGGGTGATCTTTCTTCAGGGAAAAAAGAAAGATTTCAGCTCCTGCTGCAACAGCTGCAGCTAACAGAAGATGTAATTGTCACTCATTTTCAAAATGCTGAAATTGACAGGGTAGTGATTGAAAAACAGGCAAGGAAATGGCATTTCTTTTTTCAGTTTGAAAGAATCGTTCCTTGTCAGCTGTATAACACATTCAGAGGCAAGCTGGAACAAACTTTCTCACATATCGCGAAAATATCATACTCGGCAAGAGTACTTGAACAGGCAATCAGTGACCAGGAAATCCTTGATTACTGGAAATCTTGCATCAAAGAAATAGATGGCATCGCGCCTCCATTGTTAAAGCTCCTGAATGAACAAGTTCCACAAATACAGGGAACAAAAATCATTTTAACAGCAAGAAATGAAGCTGAAGGACTTGCGCTTAAGCGTAAATACGGAGGCGTTATTGCTGAAATCTACCAAAGCTTCGGTTTTCCGTTGCTGACGATTGATACGGTCGTAAGTGAAGAAAGCTCTTCAGATGAATATGAAAAATTCATGAAGGCAAAAGAGAAGGAAGACCAGGAACGCGGTCTGATGGCAATGATCGAGATGCAGAAGAAGGAAGCTGAACAAGCAAGGGAGATGGATCTCCGCAGGATGGCCCTGTTAATATTGGGCTTACGATTAAGGACGATGCTGACTTCCGCAAACTTGAAGACATCGTTGATGAAGAACGCCGCGTAGCCGTTGAGGGCTATGTATTCTTTGCCGAAACGAAAGAACTTCGCAGCGGCAGGACTCTTTTAACATTTAAAATTACTGATTACACAAGCTCTATCATGGTAAAAATGTTCTCGCGCGATAAAGAAGACGCTGCTATTTACCAGCGTGTTTCAAAAGGAATGTGGCTAAAGGTAAGAGGAAGCATCCAGAACGACACATTCGTCCGCGATCTTGTCATGATTGGAAATGATGTAAATGAAATCAAACCTAAAGGAAGAATTGATTCAGCGCCTGAAGGCGAAAAAAGAGTCGAACTTCACCTTCATTCACCAATGAGTCAAATGGACGCGGTGACTCCTGTCAGCGCACTGGTTGCCCAGGCAGCAAAGTGGGGTCACAAAGCTGTGGCCATCACGGACCATGCAGTCGTGCAATCCTATCCGGAGGCCTTTGGGGCAGGAAAGAAAAATGATATTAAGATTCTGTACGGTGTGGAAATAAACCTTGTTGATGATGGTGTGCCGATTGCCTATAATGACGCGCACAGAGTGCTGGCAGACGATACGTATGTCGTATTCGACGTCGAAACAACAGGTCTGTCAGCTGTATACGATACCATCATTGAACTTGCGGCTGTTAAAATCCGCGGCGGAGAAATCATCGACCGGTTCGAGTCATTCGCAAACCCGCATCACCGTTTGTCCGCGACGACCATCAACCTTACCGGGATTACCGATGACATGGTCCGTAATGCACCCGAAGTAAGTGAAGTGCTGCAAAAGTTCCATGAATGGACAGGCGATAGTGTCCTTGTTGCCCACAACGCATCATTCGATATGGGCTTCCTGAATGTAGGCTATAAGAAAATTGGATTTGGCAAAGCGCCAAATCCGGTTATTGATACACTCGAACTTGGCCGTTTCCTTTATCCAGACCTGAAGAACCACAGATTGAATACTCTGGCCAAAAAATTCGATATTGAATTGACACAGCATCACCGTGCGATATACGATGCCGAGGCTACTGGTTATCTATTGCTCCGGATGCTGAAGGATGCTGCTGAAAAAGGGCTTGAATATCATGACCAGCTGAATGACAATATGGGCCAGGGTAAAGCCTACCAGCGCGCGCGTCCTTACCATGCAACATTGCTGGCTCAGAATGAAGTTGGCATGAAAAATATCTTCAAATTAGTATCAATAGCACATATTGATTACTTTTACCGAGTGCCACGAATCCCGAGGTCTGTTCTAAATAAACACTGTGAAGGCATCTTGATAGGATCGGGCTGTGACAAAGGTGAAGTTTTTGAAGGCATGATGCAAAAAGGGCCAGAAGAGGTCGAAGAAGCAGCACAGTTTTATGACTATCTCGAAGTCCATCCCAAGGCTGTTTACGCACACTTGCTCGAGCTGGAACTAGTGCGGGACCAGAAGGCACTTGAGGATATCATTAACAATATCGTCAAGCTCGGGGAGAAGCTGGAACTGCCAGTAGTTGCTACAGGCAATGTTCACTACCTGAACGAAAATGATAAAATATACCGCAAAATCCTGGTCAATTCCCAGGGCGGCGCCAACCCGCTGAACCGTCATGAGCTTCCTGATGTGCATTTCAGGACAACAAATGAAATGCTTGATGCCTTTAAGTTTCTTGGAGAAGAAAAGGCAAAAGAGATTGTTGTGGAAAATACAAACAAGATTGCTGACATGATCGATGTCATCAAGCCAATCAAGGATGATCTTTACACGCCGAAAATTGAAGGCGCAGATGAAGAAATGCGCAGCATGAGCTATGGAATGGCCCGGAGTATTTACGGGGACGACCTTCCCGGAATCGTTGAGGCGCGTCTTGAAAAAGAATTGAAAAGTATAATAGACAACGGGTTTGCGGTTATCTACCTGATTTCTCATAAACTTGTAAAAAAATCATTAGATGACGGCTATCTTGTAGGTTCACGTGGATCGGTAGGATCTTCCTTTGTAGCGACAATGACGGAAATCACCGAGGTTAATCCACTTCCGCCGCACTATGTATGTCCTAAGTGCAAAAAATCAGAGTTCTTCAACGATGGATCAGTCGGTTCAGGATTTGACCTTCCCGACAAGGACTGTCCGGATTGCGGAATTAGATATAAAAAAGACGGCCATGACATTCCGTTTGAGACCTTCCTTGGTTTCAAAGGGGACAAGGTTCCTGATATCGATTTGAACTTCTCGGGTGAATATCAGCACGTGCACATAACTATACAAAAGTATTGTTCGGGGAGGAATATGTTTACCGCGCGGGAACGATTGGCACTGTCGCAGATAAGACGGCCTATGGGTATGTGAAAGGTTACCAGGGCGATAATAACCTGCAGCTTCGCGGTGCAGAAATCGACCGTCTTGCATCTGGCTGTACCGGTGTAAAACGGACGACTGGCCAGCACCCCGGCGGAATCATCGTTGTTCCGGATTACATGGACATTTTTGATTTTTCGCCAATCCAGTTCCCTGCAGACAGCAGCACATCCGAATGGAAAACAACCCATTTTGATTTCCATTCAATTCACGATAACTTGTTGAAGCTGGATATTTTAGGGCACGATGATCCAACAGTGATCAGGATGCTTCAGGATTTAAGCGGGATCGACCCAAAGACAATCCCGACTGACGACCCTGAAGTCATGAAGATTTTCAGCGGGACAGAATCTATTGGTGTGACTGAACAACAAATCATGTCGAAGACTGGTTCATTGGGTATTCCGGAATTCGGTACGCGATTTGTTCGCCAGATGCTTGAGGATACCAAGCCAACGACATTCTCGGAGCTCGTACAGATATCGGGTCTTTCCCATGGTACGGATGTTTGGCTCGGAAATGCGCAGGAATTGATCCATAATAATATCTGTAACCTTAGCGAAGTAATCGGCTGCCGTGATGATATCATGGTATATCTGATTTACCAGGGACTTGAGCCGGCATTTGCTTTTAAGATCATGGAATCGGTCCGTAAAGGTAAAGGCCTCACAGATGAAATGGAAGAAGAAATGCGCAAGAATAAAGTGCCGGAATGGTATATCGATTCTTGTAAAAAGATCAAGTACATGTTCCCTAAAGCCCACGCGGCTGCTTATGTTTTGATGGCAGTGAGGATTGCGTATTTCAAAGTGCATCATCCGCTTATGTATTATGCGGCATACTTCACGGTCAGGCAGATGACTTCGACGTCGATGCAATGGTCCGTGGTTCAGAGAGCATCCGGGCAGTAATTGAGGAAATCAACGCTAAGGGTCTTGAAGCTTCAACCAAAGAGAAGAACTTGATGACCGTCATGGAACTTGCGCTGGAAATGTGTGAGCGTGGATTTGCCTTCGCTAAAGTCGATCTTTACAAATCGAGCGCGTCGGAATTCATCATCGAAGGCGATAAGCTGATTCCGCCGTTTAATGCGATACCAGGACTAGGGACTAACGCGGCGATTAATATCGTTAAAGCGCGTGGGGAAGGAGAATTCCTGTCTAAGGAAGACCTTCAGCAGCGCGGTAAGATCTCAAAAACTATTCTTGAATACCTGGACAACCATGGCTGCCTTGAGGGCATGCCAGACCAGAACCAGTTATCATTGTTCTAATTTAACTTTTGGAAAGGTAAGCTAGAACTGCCGTTTGTTTGCAATAAATATCTGGTTATGTTATATTTTTATTGGAAATACTAAGGATATCTCTGGCAGATGAGAGTGGGGCAACCCGCTCTTTCTTATTTGTTAGGCACTTTTACGGGGTTAAAAACCAAATAGTGATTAAGTAATGAGGTTGTGTCAAAGGAGGGATTTTATGAGCAAGGTTACCGAAGTTGTGGAAGAGCTAGTAACTCCCATCTTAAATGAAAACGAACTAGAATTGGTAGACATCGAATATGTCAAAGAAGGAAAGAACTGGTTCCTGCGCGTATACATTGATAAGGACAACGGAATTGATATCGAAGAATGCGGCATCGTCAGTGAGCGCCTTAGCGAAAAGCTCGATGCCATTGATCCAATCCCGCATAACTACTTTTTGGAAGTCTCCTCACCAGGTGCAGAACGTCCGCTGAAAAAGGAGAAAGATTATCAAAAAGCAATCGGAAAGAATGTCTTCATTAAGACCTATGAACAATCGATGGGGAAAAGGCTTTTGAAGGGGTCTTGACTGATTACAATGGGGGAACTGTCACTGTCGAAGTGAAGATAAAAACTCGCAAGAAAACAGTCGTCATCCCATTTGATAAGATTGCAAGCGCGAGACTCGCCGTCACTTTTTCATAATCTGTCCAGAAAATATCTTCTAGTTAATTAATCGAAGGATCGTTTCGGACCTGTTGTTTTTAAGCGAAAGTTCAAGCACGCTTAAACATATTCCTTCCCTTTGTGCAGGTGAAAACTTTTAAGGTTTGACTGGTGGACGAGGCAGAGTTTCGAAAAGAGCCTTACAAAGTAGGGTAGTAAAAAAGGGGGATTTATATCTCATGAGCAGCGAATTGATGGATGCTCTTACGATTCTTGAAAAAGAAAAAGGAATTTCCAGGGACATCTTAATTGATGCAATCGAGGCAGCACTTATTTCAGCGTATCGCCGTAACTTTAATCAGGCGCAAAACGTCCGTATTGATTTAAACCTTGGCAATGGTTCCATGCGCGTTTTTGCAAGGAAAGAAGTAGTTGATGAAGTTTTTGATCCGCGTTTGGAAATCTCTTTAGAAGATGCACAGAATATTAATCCGAATTACGTGGTTGAAGATGTAGTTGAACTTGAAGTCACTCCTAAGGATTTCGGAAGGATTGCTGCGCAGACTGCCAAGCAGGTAGTTACTCAGCGTGTCCGTGAAGCAGAGAGAGGAATCATCTACTCTGAGTTCATTGACCGTGAAGAAGATATCATGACAGGTATCGTTCAGCGTCAGGATCCTAAGTTCATCTATGTAAGCTTGGGGAAAATCGAGGCGATCCTGCCAGCGAATGAACAGATGCCGAACGAACATTATAAGCCTCACGACCGCATCAAAGTATTTATCACCAAGGTTGAAAAAACCACTAAAGGTCCACAAATCTTCGTTTCCAGAACCCATCCGGGACTGTTAAAGAGACTTTTCGAGATTGAAGTTCCTGAGATTTATGATGGAACTGTTGAAATTAAATCAGTCGCTCGTGAAGCAGGGGACCGCTCCAAGATCTCTGTTCACTCAGACAATTCAGAAGTGGATCCAGTTGGTTCATGTGTCGGACCTCGTGGAAATCGTGTCCAGGCTGTCGTCAATGAGCTGAAGGGTGAAAAAATCGATATCGTAAAATGGTCTGAAGACCCAGTTGTATTTGTTGCCAATGCGTTAAGCCCATCGAAGGTTCTTGATGTTATTGTCAACGAAGAAGAAAAAGCGACTACGGTTATTGTCCCTGATTACCAGCTGTCGCTTGCAATCGGAAAGCGCGGGCAAAATGCGCGTCTGGCTGCTAAGTTGACTGGTTGGAAAATTGATATCAAAGCAGAAACTGAGGCAAGGGAGACCGGGATTTATCCTCGTGACAATGAGCCGCTTTTAACTGCAGATGACTATTATGAAGATGAAGACATCGATTAAGGTGAGGTGAATGATCGTGAACAGCCGCAAAAAGGTTCCTATGCGAAAATGTGTCGCTACCGGTGAAATGAGACCGAAAAAAGAACTAGTTCGCATCGTTCGCTCCAAGGAAGGGGAAGTCTCCATCGACCTGACAGGCAAGAAATCAGGCCGAGGCGCTTATCTTTCTAAAGATAAAGAAGCAGTGCAATTAGCAAAGAAACGAAATATATTGTCCAAACAGCTTGAAACTCAAGTGGACGATGTAATATACGATGAGTTGAATGACCTCATCGAAAAGGAGAGCAGACTATCCTGATGAACTCAAATCAATGGATGTCATTGCTTGGCTTAGCCAATCGAGCACGGAAAATTATTTCAGGGGAAGAGCTTTCCGTCAAAGAAATCAGAAGCGGGAAGGCGAAGCTCATTTTGCTTTCTGCGGATGCATCCGCAAATACTACAAAAAAGATTACCGACAAGTGCAAATCCTATCATGTGCCTTACAAAGTGGTCCCGGACCGTTACCAGCTTGGCCAGGCGATCGGCAAGGAAGCACGTGTTGTAGTAGCCCTGTTGGACGAGGGTTTTGCAAAAAAACTGTTGACGTTGCTCGATTAATTCTAGCGGGGGTGAAAATATGAGTAAAACACGCGTTTATGAATATGCAAAGAAGCATAATTTATCGAGTAAAGACGTGATTATAAAATTAAAAGAAATGAATATTGAGGTTTCTAACCACATGACTGCCATGGAAGATGAAACGGTGAAGAAGCTTGACGCTATCTATAATAAAAAAGTAGAGAAGCCGCAGCAGCAGAGCCAGCAAAAAGCTCCACAGGGACAGAAACAAGCGCAGAACCGCAATCAAGGCCAAAAACCTAATCAGGGTCAGAATCGCAATCAAACCCAAAATCAGCAAAAAAACAACCAGGCACAGCCGAAAGCCCAGCTTAAGACAACAGCTAGCGCTTTTTCAGACGACGAGCGTCGTGCCACAACTCCTGAAAAGGTGAAAACTTCAGCAGTTGCTAAAAAGCCTGGGAACTCCCAGCCTTTCAACAAAAACAACAAGAACAAGCAAAATAAGAATAGAAACCAGCAAAATCAGAATAAAGGCAGACAGAATCAACAGCAGGCTCCACAACAGCCTAAGAAGGTTAAAGAGCTTCCTTCAAAAATTACTTTCAGTGAATCCTTGACAGTGGCTGAATTAGCCAAAAAGCTTAACCGTGAGCCGTCTGAGATTATCAAGAAGCTCTTTATGCTTGGTGTCATGGCTACGATCAACCAGGATCTTGATAAGGATGCAATTGAACTGATTGCAACTGATTATGGGGTTGAAGTTGAAGAAGAAATCAAGATTGACACAACTGACCTTGAGGTTTACTTCACAGAAGATGATGAAGCATCAATAGTTGAAAGACCATCAGTTGTAACAATTATGGGTCACGTTGACCATGGTAAAACAACCTTGCTTGATTCCATCCGCAACACGAAAGTGACTGCAGGAGAAGCAGGCGGCATCACTCAGCATATCGGTGCTTACCAGGTTGAAGAAAAAGGCAAAAAAATCACATTCCTTGATACACCTGGTCACGCGGCTTTCACAACAATGCGTGCTCGTGGTGCAAAGATTACCGATATCACTATCCTTGTTGTTGCTGCTGATGACGGTGTTAAGCCACAGACTGTAGAAGCATTGAACCATGCAAAAGCTGCCAATGTACCTATTATCGTAGCTGTTAATAAAATGGACAAACCAACTGCAAATCCGGATCGTGTTATGCAGGAGCTAACAGAATACGGACTTGTTCCAGAGGCATGGGGCGGCGAAACAGTTTTTGTTCCTATTTCTGCCTTAACAGGAGAAGGTCTCGATAACCTGCTGGAAATGATTTTGCTAGTTGGTGAAGTTGAAGAATATAAAGCAAATCCTAATCGAAATGCTATCGGTACTGTAATCGAAGCGCAGCTTGATAAAGGCCGTGGATCCGTTGCTACATTGCTTGTCCAGAATGGTACACTGAAGATTGGTGACCCAATCGTAGTCGGAAATACTTTCGGCCGAGTACGCGCAATGGTCAATGATCTTGGCCGCCGTGTCAAGGAAGCTGGCCCTTCAGCTCCTGTAGAAATCACAGGCTTGAACGATGTTCCTCAAGCAGGCGATCGTTTTGTAGTATTCAATGATGAAAAGACAGCCCGCCAGGTTGGAGAAATCCGTTCACAACAGGCTGTACAGGCACAAAGAAGCGAAAAAGCGCGCGTCAGCCTCGACACTTTGTTTGAACATATGAAACAAGGGGAAATGAAAGACCTAAATCTAATTATTAAAGCCGACGTCCAAGGTTCAGTTGAAGCACTTGCAGCAGCATTGCAAAAACTGGAAGTGGAAGGTGTAAATGTAAGAATCATTCACACTGGTGTTGGTGCGATCAATGAGTCTGACATCACGCTTGCGGCAGCTTCTAATGGTATCGTCATCGGTTTCAACGTCCGTCCGGACAATAATGCGAAGCGTGCTGCAGAGTCAGAGAGTGTCGATATCCGACTACACCGCATTATTTACAAAGTGATCGAAGAAATCGAATCTGCAATGAAGGGTATGCTTGATCCGGTTTATGCCGAAAAGGTCATCGGCCAGGCTGAAGTCCGCCAGACTTTCAAGGTATCTAAAATCGGAACGATTGCCGGTTCATATGTTACTGATGGTAAAATCACCCGTGACAGCGGCGTTCGTTTGATCCGAGACGGAGTCGTCATCTTTGAAGGGGAAGTCGATGCATTAAAACGTTTCAAGGATGATGCCAAGGAAGTTGCGCAGGGCTATGAATGCGGTATAACCATTAAAAACTTCAAAGATGTCAAGGAAGGCGACGTCATTGAAGCATATATCATGGAAGAAGTGGAACGTTAATGGTAGTAGGCTTAGCAGCCTGTGAGTGCATCATCTATGATGCTCATTCTCTAAAAGAAAAGAGAGCTGTGCTGCAGCGAATCATCACAAGGCTGAAGCAGAAGTACAATATTTCTGTTTCTGAAGTTGATCATCATGATGTCTGGCAGCGGGCAACAATCGCAGTTGCAGCCGTATCGGCATCGAAGGTGTCAACTGAAAGAGAGCTTCAGAATGCCTTGAAAATGATTGATTCTTTTCCGGAGATCGAACGTACCATCACCGAAATAGAATGGCTTTGATAGAACGAGGTGATTGAAAATGGGTCATAGAGTAAATCGTGTTGGCGAACAAATGAAGAAAGAATTAGGCGATATCATCAGCCGTAAAATCAAGGATCCGCGAGTAGGTTTCGTAACAGTAACGGATGTCCAGGTTACAGGGGATCTTCAGCAGGCAAAAGTGTATATCTCTGTTTTAGGCGACGAACAACAGAGGGAAGACACTCTTAAAGGACTAGCGAAGGCCAAAGGCTTCATCAGGACAGAAATTGGCCAGCGAATCCGCCTGAGAAAGACTCCTGAACTGATCTTTGAATTTGATGAAACGATGGCTTATGGTAATCGTATCAATTCGCTAATCCATGAGTTGCATAGAGAAGAGCAGCCTGGAGAAGACGAGCAAAAAAAGGACAATGATTAAACGGATAGACATAATTGTCTGAACAGTTGATCTTGATATGAAAAATGGATAGACACTGTTGTCTATCCATTTTTTTCGATAAGCTTCGTAAAGACGAAGACGAATAATACATGGCTGTTTTCGTAAAGGTTGTTGTTAAAATCCTAAAGCTGATTTTAAAGTGATAAAAAGCTATTTTGCAGGTCGGTATTAAGTTTGCAAGCTCTTTTTTCATAAAATGCTTTAATTTTTTGTGAAGAAACATAGGTCATTCAATCCTATTTTGCAGCCAATAGCAACAAAGTTTGAGAAAAAAGCCCAATACATATACATGAAAGAATCGAGGTAAAAGAAGATGGAAGGGATTCTGCCTCTATTTAAACCAGCGGGAATGACTTCGCATGATTGTGTGTTTAAACTCAGGAAACTTTTAAGAACGAAGAAGGTCGGGCATACAGGCACACTTGATCCTAATGTGACTGGAGTATTGCTAATTTGCGTTGGCAAGGCGACAAAAATTGCCGAATACATTACAGATGCAGGAAAGGCATATGAGGGTGAAGTCACCCTTGCTTTCACGACCACTACCGAAGATGCTTCAGGCGAGAAGGTTGAGGAAAAGCAAGTGGACAGGACCATAACAAGAGAAGAGGTCCTACAGGTCCTTCAGTCGCTGGAGGGTGAAATTGAACAGACACCACCAATGTATTCAGCTGTAAAAGTAAATGGAAAAAAATTATACGAATACGCGAGGCAAGGGATCGAAGTTGAAAGGCCAACCAGGAAGGTCACTATTTATGGCATAGAGCTCCTTGATGACAGGGGTTCGTTCGAAGGGGAGCAGATTAGTTTTAAATTCCGGGTATCATGCAGCAAGGGCACGTACATCAGGACATTGGCAGTGACAATTGGGGAAAAGTTAGGCTATCCCGCTCATATGTCTTCCCTTGTAAGAATACAATCCGCTGACTTCACTATTGAGGACTGCTATACTTTTGAACAGCTAGAAGAATTGGCTCAAAAAAGCGAGCTGGAAACTGCTCTGCATCCATTGGAAGCAGGTATTTCTTATTTGCCGAAATATCGCATAAATGATAAAGTAGCAGAGAAAGTGAAAAATGGGGCATTGCTTACTATCCCGCAGGATTTTAAGGGAATTGACGGTCCTATTGTAGTAGAAACAGAAGACGAAAAAGCGCTCGCGATCTACAGGGCACATCCAACTAAACTTGGGATGATGAAGCCTGATAAAGTACTAAGAAATGAGCTTTAGACTATCTTTTGCTTATTTTTACAGATAAGCGATTATTGCAATTGTCTTGATAAATGAGCAGCTGGGTCAGAAAAGGTGAGTAATATCGTGGAATTGATTAAGCTAAACCATCCTCATGAATATAAAAGAGAAGACTTTCCAGCGCTGGCTATGGCACTGGGCTATTTTGACGGAGTGCATTTAGGGCATCAGCAAGTCATCAAAGAAGCAAAAAAAGTGGCTGAAGCTAAAGGCCTGAAGAGTGCGGTCATGACATTTGACCCTCATCCTTCTGTAGTTCTTGGCAAGAGCGTCCAACACATAGAATATATAACACCCTTGGATGATAAAACTCGACTAATTGAGGATATGGGGGTGGATTACTTGTTTATTGTCAACTTCTCAATTGTATTTTCAAGTCTTTTGCCCCAGGAATTTGTCGATCAATATATCATCGGTTTGAATGTACACCATGTCGTTGCAGGGTTTGACTATTCTTACGGCAAAATGGGGAAAGGGAATATGGAGACAATCCAGTTCCATTCTAGAGGTAAATTCGATTTTACAGTAGTATCAAAGCTGTCCGCTCAAGAAGAAGAAAAGGTTAGCTCAACATTGATCCGTACCTTTTTAAGGGACGGAAAGGTGGAAGAGATGCCAGCATTGCTAGGGAGATTTTACACCACTAAGGGAACAGTTATAAATGGAGAACGCCGCGGACGCACAATTGGTTTTCCGACGGCGAATGTTCGGATGGAAGACCTGTACATTCTTCCTCCTACAGGAGTTTACGCTGTTAAGATCCAGGTTGAAGGAGCATGGCATGAAGGTGTCTGCAATGTCGGCTACAAACCAACCTTCCACAAGGAGAAAAAGGACAAACCTTCAGTGGAAGTCCATATCTTCAATTTTAATAAAGAGATCTACGGCGAGTCAGCAGCAATAGAGTGGCACCTCCGTCTTAGAAGTGAACGTAAATTCGAGGGAATACAGCAGCTTGTGGCCCAAATCGAAAAAGATAAACAAGAAGCAGTGCTGCACTTTGAAAAAAACAAGGGTTAGACTTGCTTTTTGTGGTAAAAAGATGTATTCTTATTAACGTATCAAAAAAGAACCTTTTCTTGGCAAGTCGAGTCACCGACGCTTGCTCGGTAACAGGGGATTACTAATTGGAGGTGAAACGGATGGCAATCACAAAAGAACGTAAAAATGAACTTATCAACGAATTCAAGACTCACGAAAGTGATACTGGATCTCCAGAAGTTCAAATCGCTGTCCTTACTGCAGAAATCAACACATTGAACGATCACTTGCGCGTTCACAAGAAGGACCACCACTCACGTCGCGGTCTTTTGAAAATGGTAGGTAAGCGTCGTAATCTTTTGACTTACCTTCGTAACAAGGATGTTGCTCGTTACCGCGAGTTAATCAACAAGCTTGGTCTACGTAGATAGTCTGTTAAAGCGGGATTTATCCCGCTTTTTTATTACTTTATAAGAAAGTATAAAACTTTTTACTTAGAATAGTGTCTAGCTCCAGCGCCTAGCCCCTCGAGTCGCTTCGGTCCGCCCAATGAAGTCAAAGGACGACTTCACCGGTCGGCCCTCCACCGCTTGTCAGGGCTGACCAAGGCGCCTGCGTTTTTCTTAAGTGAATTTTTTGAGTTTACATAACAATATATTGATATTAAGCGCTGTGTTTTGGCGCATACTATAACATAAAAGTCTTCTCCTGAAGCAGGACAGGCAATTTAAAACGATGTCTGATTAACACCAGACTCATCTTATGTGTTTTAATATTTTTTATAAAGGTATATTTGTTATAAGACAGGCACTGGTGCCGTTTTTAAATAATTTTCCCAGATAGTAAATCTGGATGGATTTTCATGTTAGAGAGGGGCTTAAATGTATGGAACAAGAAAAACAAATTTTTTCCTTTGACTGGGCAGGACGCAAGCTTACTGTTGAAATTGGACAGCTTGCAAAGCAGGCAAATGGTGCAGTCTTTGTCCGTTACGGAGATACTGCTGTATTAAGTACAGCGACTGCGTCAAAAGAACCGAAGAATTTAGACTTCTTTCCTTTGACTGTCAATTATGAAGAAAGACTATATGCTGTCGGAAAAATTCCTGGCGGTTTTATTAAACGTGAAGGACGTCCAAGTGAAAAGGCTATCCTTGCCAGCCGCTTGATTGACCGTCCAATCCGTCCGTTATTCGCTGATGGTTTCCGTAATGATGTCCAGGTAATCAGCATCGTCATGAGTGTTGATCAAAACTGTTCGTCAGAAATGGCAGCGATGTTTGGTTCTTCACTTGCACTATGTGTATCAGATATTCCATTTGAAGGACCGATCGCTGGTGTGACAGTTGGAAGAATTGATGGGAAGTTCATTATCAATCCTTCTGTTGAAGAGACAGAAAAGAGTGATATGCATCTTATTGTTGCAGGTACAATGGATGCGATCAACATGGTTGAAGCAGGTGCTGATGAGGTTCCTGAAGAAGTAATGCTTGAAGCGATCATGTTCGGACATGATGAAATCAAGCGTCTGATTGCTTTCCAACAGGAAATCGTTGCACAGGTTGGCAAAGAGAAGCGTGAAATTGTTCTCTTTGAAATAGACAAAGAGTTAGAAGCGGAAGTTCGCGGAATTTGCGAACAAGACATGCTGGCTGCAATTCAGGTGCAAGAAAAGCATGCACGCGAGGACGCAATCAAAGAAGTGAGAAATTCCATTGTTGCTCGATATGAAGAGCAGGATGCAGATCAGCTAAAAATGGTAAAACAAATCCTTGATAAAATCGTCAAAGGCGAAGTGCGCCGCTTGATCACGGAAGAGAAAGTACGTCCAGACGGCCGTGGAGTCGACGAAATCCGCCCACTTTCTTCAGAGGTAGGCTTGCTTTCGAGAACTCATGGTTCCGGTTTGTTCACAAGGGGACAAACACAGGCTTTGAGCATTTGTACGCTTGGAGCAATGGGTGATGTTCAAATCCTTGACGGACTTGGAATCGAAGAGGAAAAACGCTTTATGCACCATTACAACTTCCCATTATTCTCTGTAGGTGAAACTGGACCGATCCGTGGGCCAGGCCGACGAGAAATTGGGCATGGTGCGCTTGGCGAACGTGCGCTTGAACCTGTTATCCCTAATGAAAAAGACTTCCCATATACAATCCGCCTTGTATCCGAGGTACTAGAATCAAATGGTTCAACTTCACAGGCGAGTATTTGTGCAAGTATATTAGCGTTGATGGATGCTGGTGTGCCTATTAAAGCACCGGTAGCTGGTATTGCTATGGGTCTGATTAAATCAGGTGAGCATTACTCAATCCTGACTGATATCCAGGGGATGGAAGACCATCTGGGCGATATGGACTTTAAAGTAGCTGGAACGGCAAAAGGTGTTACAGCATTGCAGATGGATATCAAAATCGATGGGTTATCTCGTCAGATTCTTGAAGAAGCATTGCAGCAGGCAAAAAAAGGCCGTATGCAAATCCTTGAATCAATGCTCGCGACTATCAAGGAACCACGTGAACAGCTTTCACAATATGCTCCGAAAATCATTACGATGTGGATCAAGCCGGATAAAATCCGCGACGTCATTGGACCAAGCGGAAAACAAATCAATAAAATCATTGAAGAAACAGGCGTGAAGATTGATATCGAACAAGATGGTACGGTGTTTATCGGTTCAGTAGATGAAGAAATGATCCAAAAAGCTAAGAAAATCATCGAAGATATCATACGTGAAGTCGAAGTCGGAGAGATGTATCTTGGCAAAGTCCGCCGCATTGAAAAGTTTGGTGCGTTCGTGGAAATCTTCCCTGGAAAAGACGGTTTGGTACACATTTCCGAGCTTGCTGAAGAGCGGGTAGGAAAAGTGGAAGATGTTCTCAAACTGGGAGATGAACTTCTGGTTAAAGTTACTGAAATCGACAAGCAAGGAAGAGTCAATCTTTCACGCAAGGCTGTATTGAAAGAACAGCGTGAAAATGCTGAAAAACAATCTTAATAATCGTAAAGGCCGGGGGCAATCCCGGTCTTTTTGTTTTTTTCTCTCAAATCATTTTCTACTATCCAAGCTCGTCTGCCGCTTGCTTTACACAAGCAAGTAGTCATCTCCATCTCTTTTCTTTGTTGGCTCACAAATGACTTTCGTTCTATCTTGTCCTTCTGTTTCATAAAGTAAAATAGGGCCCTTTTCATGCTTACAATAGAAATTATTGATTAAAGTTGATTATACATAGAGGCCTTACCAGAAGAGGAGGCACATCAAATGAGAAAGTTTATATTAATTTCTGTCATGCTGATTGCGGGCTGGTCCATGGTGAATAATCCATTCTCTAATACATATGTAACAGGCTAAAAGCCGGAACACTTGCGGTGACAGGGAATGAGAATTCATTGATGTCAGAAATCGAAATGAAAGCAAAAGAATATGAAGTTGAACCTTCGGATGCCAGGAAAGATCCTGTCTGGAAGGTGATCCCCGGCTACAACGGTCTAAAAGTTGATGTGAAAAAATCATATAGCAAGATGGAGAAGGAAGGGAAATTTGATCCGGAAAAGCTGGTCTTTGAACAGGTCCCTCCTGAAATCCATCTGAGTGATTTGCCGCCCATGGCAATTTACAAGGGACATCCTGAAAAGCCAATGGTGAGCTTTATTATCAATGTAGCATGGGGAAATGAGTATTTGTCCGGAATGCTGGCGACATTGAAGAGGCATAATGTAACCGCAAGTTTTTTTCTTGAAGGCAGATGGGTAAAGAATAATCCCGGTATGGCGAAAATGATTGCTGATGCAGGCCATGAGATAGGAAACCATTCATTTACGCATCCAAACATGAAGCAGCTTCCTGCTCCTAAAATCAATGAAGAAATTAGGAGGACAAATGAAGTTATTGAAGCAGTGACCGGGGTGAAAAGCAAATGGTTCTCTCCACCAAGCGGGTATTACAGGGACGAGGTAGTTGAGATTGCCGCAGCCCATAAGTTAGGGACTGTCATGTGGAGTGTTGATACAATCGACTGGCAAAAACCATCGCCAGAAAGAATGATCAGCAGGGTGATGGGGAAGGTTCATAACGGCGCAATGATTTTAATGCATCCAACAGAGTCGACGGCTGCCTCGCTCGACCAATTAATCACACAAATAAAAGGTAAAGACCTGCAAATTGGTACTGTATCAAATATGTTGAGTGAAAATCGGGTAGTATCTGCAAAAAAAAATGAAAGAATAGCATTGTATTTGGAAAAAGTAAGATAAATGGACTATACTAAGTAAATGCAGAAGTTTTAGCAGCAGGTTCCAGAGGAGGAATATAATGATAAAGAAATATACATGCCAAAACGGTGTAAGAATCGTACTAGAACAAATCCCAACTGTCCGTTCTGTCGCAATAGGAGTATGGATTGGAACGGGCTCCCGTAATGAAAACCCAGAGAATAATGGGATTTCCCATTTCCTTGAGCATATGTTCTTCAAAGGCACTAAAACAAGATCTGCCAGAGAAATCGCAGAGTCCTTTGACAGCATTGGCGGCCAGGTGAATGCATTCACCTCCAAGGAATATACCTGCTATTACGCTAAGGTGTTAGATAATCATGCACAATATGCACTTGAAGTTTTAGCGGATATGTTCTTTAATTCTACCTTTGATTCAGAGGAGCTTAACAAAGAGAAGAACGTTGTAAATGAAGAAATCAAGATGTATGAAGATACACCTGATGATATCGTGCATGATTTGCTTAGCCGGGCTGTTTATGGTGACCACCCACTGGGGTACCCAATTCTTGGTACGGAAGAAACGCTCCAAAGTTTTACAGGAGAAAAATTGGAGCAGTATATGCATGATTCGTACAGACCGGAAAACGTGGTAATTTCCATTGCTGGGAACGTTCCGGAATCTTTCATTAATAATGCTGAAAAGTTCTTTGGCTCATATGATGCGAGTAAAGAGAAGATGGAATATGAGAAACCTGCATTCTACGCAACACAGGCTTCCCGAAAAAAAGAAACTGAACAAGCACATCTGTGCCTGGGGTTTGAAGGATTGCAAATTGGCCATTCAGCCGTTTATAGTCTGATTGTCTTGAACAATGTACTGGGGGGCAGCATGAGCAGCAGGTTGTTCCAGGAGGTGCGTGAACAACGCGGCCTTGCTTATTCTGTATTTTCCTATCACTCCGCTTATCGCGATAGCGGAATGGTGACTATTTATGGCGGAACCGGCGCAAATCAGCTGGGCGTCTTATATGAAACAATCCAGGACACACTCTCGAAGCTGCGCGCAGAGGGAATTACGGAGAAAGAACTCAACAACAGCAAAGAGCAGCTTAAAGGCAGCCTGATGCTAAGCCTTGAGAGCACAAACAGCCGTATGAGCAGAAACGGAAAAAATGAACTACTGCTAGGAAGGCACCGTTCCCTAGATGAAATCGTCAAACAAATTGACCAGGTGACTAAGGACAGCGTCGACGGCATGGCCAATAGTATCTTCACAGACAAATACTCTGTTTCGTTGATCAGTCCAAATGGCGAACTGCCAAACCTATAAAATCGTCCCACCGACAGCAGCTTCCAAGTGAAGCTGCTGTTTTTGAACCATTCTGTAACGAGCTCCGCAATAACGCTGGAATCATGACAACTTCAGCCTCTACACCTGAAAAGCTGTCAAGAAAACGAAGGAATCAATACAGCTTGAGCTTCTACTGCTGAAAGGCTGAAAAATAACAGTAGCTTCTTGACACCAAATCCGCCTTTTTTCCCGGATATGTATTCTAAAAAACTCCCCGGATTGATACATATAGAATAAGGATAAAGTGACAGGGGGAGGCCTCATGAAATTAAGTGAACTTGGAGGAAAAGAAATCGTCGATGTAAAAAGGGCAGAAAGACTGGGCGTACTTGGACAGACAGATTTGGAAATCAATGAAAGAACCGGTCAAATAGAGGCCTTGATCATTCCGTCTTTAAAATGGTTCGGCCTCCGCAAACAATCAGGAGAAGTAAGAGTTCCATGGAAGCATATCAAAAAAATAGGTTCGGACATGATTATCATTGATATCCCTGATGACGAAGAGTAAATGCGGGCCAAAAGCCTGCTTTATTTTTTGCCTTTAATTAGGCTTTGTTGATATAAAATCAATCCTTCTATTCAATGAATTTTCAGCGCTGGCCAATGGCCGGCGCTTTTCTTTTATGGAAAACTCACCTATTCCATGTCTGATACATATGATGTTGAAGTAGTTCAAATTGAATGAAATATATATTCCAGGATTAATGGAAAAGAAGGTGATTGTTCTCATGCTGACAGAAATGCAAATCGCGGTTATCGGCGGTGATGCGAGACAGCTGGAGATTATTCGCAAGCTGACAGAGCTTGATGCAAAGCTTTCTTTAATAGGCTTCGAGCAGTTGGATCATGCTTTTACAGGTGCCTCAAAAGAAAAGATAGATGAAATTGATTTTTCCGTACAGGATGCTTTGATCCTGCCTGTTCCAGGTACTAGTATGGAGGGCCAGATCGAGACCATTTTCTCGAATGAAAAAGTAGTCCTTATAAAAGAAATGCTTGAAAAGACTCCTGAACATTGCACAGTTTATTCAGGCATCAGTAATTCCTATTTAACCGGAATTACAAACCAAGCCAACAGGAAACTCGTACAGTTATTCGCTCGTGATGATGTTGCAATATATAACTCGATCCCGACGGTAGAAGGAACGATCATGATGGCAATCCAACATACGGATTTCACCATCCATGGCTCAAAGGTAGCTGTTCTCGGCCTTGGAAGAGTTGGGATGAGTGTCGCGAGAACCTTCCATGCCCTTGGAGCAAAGGTGAAGGTAGGAGCCCGGAAAAGCGAACACATTGCAAGGATAGCGGAAATGGGATTAGAGCCGTTCCTTTTATCCGATATAGGCAAGGCGGTCTCGGATTCGGATATTTGCATCAATACGATTCCTTATCATATCGTTACTGCCTCCGTCATTTCGAGGATGCCTGCTCATACTTTGATCATCGACCTTGCATCCAAACCAGGTGGAACGGATTTTCGCTATGCGGAAAAACGTGGAATCAAAGCATTGCTTGCACCTGGATTGCCAGGAATCGTTGCCCCGAAAACAGCGGGGCAAATTTTGGCGAATGTTCTTTCTCAGCTGCTTATGGAAGACTTTATAAACCGAAAGGAGAAAGAAGTATGAGTTTAAGAGGTAAGAAGATTGGTTTTGGATTAACAGGCTCACACTGTACGTACGATGCTGTTTTTCCGGAAATTGAAAAGTTAGTGAATGCAGGCGCTGAAGTGTTGCCTGTTGTCACATTCACTGTTAAAAATACAGAAACACGTTTTGGAAAAGGTGAAGATTGGGTACAGCGGATTGAGGAGCTTACAGGTAATAAAGTGATTGATTCGATTGTAAAGGCAGAACCTCTAGGTCCAAAAATCCCTCTTGATTGCATGGTCATCGCGCCGCTGACTGGTAACTCCATGAGCAAGTTTGCAAATGCCATGACTGATTCGCCAGTTTTGATGGCTGCGAAAGCAACATTAAGGAACCAAAAGCCAGTTGTCCTTGGTATTTCCACTAATGATGCTTTGGGGCTTAACGGCGTAAACCTTATGAGGCTGATGGCAACCAAGAATATTTACATGATTCCTTTTGGCCAGGATGATCCTGTGAAAAAGCCAAATTCAATGGTTGCAAGAATGGAGAAGCTTTCCGAAACAATCGTTGAAGCAATGAATGGAAAACAGTTGCAGCCGGTATTAGTCGAGCGTTACAAGGATAACTAATGCAAATTTCAAGCTCTTTCTAAAAACATTGTTGCTTGTTGGAAAAAAGTGAATTTTACAAACAAAGCCTTAACTGTTCAGCGGCCACTTAGAAAAGAGCCTGGAAGCTGATAAGAGGCAAGGCTTCAACGGAATATACCGATTGCAACAATCAATGCGAAAAGATTCTTTTTCACTTAAAAAGCAACACTAACATAGCAAATTTTAATTTGGAAATGCTTTTCTTCGGCAGTGAAGCAAAATGTTTCTCTTATTAATGATTGATTATGATAAAATATAGGATAATATACTAGGCGGTTATTTTAACTTTATAAGAAAGTATAAATTTTATTCACTTAGATTAGTGTCTAGCTTCAGCGCCTAGCCAGTTTTCATCCCCGAGAGTGCTTCCTCGAGTATCTTGCGATAAGCGTTAGCTTTGAGCAGCTCGAGTCGCTTCGGTCCGCTCAGGTGAGTCAAAGAGCGACTTCACCGGTCGGCCCTACAACGCTTGTCGGGGCTGAACAAGGCGCTTGCGCTTTTCTTATTGACCGCCGCTTTATACTTATGGTTCAAACAACCTCAGCTAAAATGCGGGGTATTAAAACGATAATGGTAGTGGAAGGGGAAACAGCAATGTCAGAGAGAAAAGGTTACCGTGTAGCAGTAGTTGGAGCAACAGGAGCAGTAGGACAGCAGATGATCCATACGCTTGAAAGCAGGGATTTCCCTGTGTCTGAGCTATTATTGCTATCATCTTCAAGATCAGCTGGTACAAAGGTCCAATATAAAGGCAAAGAGCTGACAGTACAGGAGCTAAGCCAGAAAGCTTTGAAGGTGTAGATATCGCCTTGTTCAGCGCTGGTGGAAGTGTTTCCAAGGAACTGGCACCAGAAGCAGTCAAACGCGGCGCTATCGTGGTGGATAACACAAGTGCATTCCGCATGGATGAGAACACGCCACTAGTCGTTCCTGAAGTAAATGAAGAGGATCTGCATTCACATAATGGGATCATAGCTAACCCGAACTGCTCGACGATCCAGATGGTCGTAGCATTGGAGCCATTACGAAAAAAGTTCGGCCTGGAAAAGATTATCGTATCCACGTACCAGGCAGTATCTGGTGCAGGTGCTGCTGCTGTTGAAGAATTGGAGCAACAGACTCAGGCAATCCTGAACGGTGAAGATTACGAACCGAAGATTCTTCCAGTTAAATCAGCTAAAAAGCACTACCAGATTGCATTTAACGCCATTCCACAAATCGATACATTCGTTGATAATGGTTTTACGTTTGAGGAAATGAAAATGATCAATGAGACTAAGAAAATCATGCACATGCCTGAGCTGCAGGTTGCGGCAACATGTGTACGTCTTCCGGTTGGCACGGGTCATTCGGAATCGGTGTATATTGAAATAGGCCAGGGCGGTGTTTCCGCAGCAGAAGTAAAAGAACTTTTGACTGACGCACCAGGAATTGTCCTGCAAGATGATCCTGATCAGCAGCTTTATCCAATGCCTGCATTCTGCGTTGGTAAAAATGACGTTTTTGTCGGCAGAATCAGGAAGGATTTAGATTATGACAAAGGCTTCCATATGTGGGTCGTTTCTGACAATTTGTTAAAAGGTGCTGCATGGAACTCAGTTCAGATTGCTGAAAGTCTTGTAAAGACTGGAATAGTAAAGTAATCACATAATTGATTTAATGACAGAATTTCTGAGGTGTTACGATGAAAATAATCGTTCAAAAATTTGGCGGTACATCTGTCCGAGACGAACATAGCCGCATCCAAGCGATGAGTCATATTAAGAAGGCTATCGCGGATGGGTACAAAGTAGTTGTAGTTGTTTCTGCGATGGGCAGGAAGGGAGATCCGTATGCTACTGACACTCTCCTCAGCCTGCTGGGAGGAAGTGACAGCAAGATCAGCAAGCGGGAGCATGATCTATTGCTATCGTGCGGAGAAACGATATCCAGTGTCGTTTTTACCAATATGCTGCTTGATAATGGCATTAATGCGACTGCGCTTACAGGTGCCCAGGCGGGATTCAGGACAAATAGCGAGCATACGAACGCAAGAATACTTGATATGAAGTGCGACCGATTGCTTAGAGAACTGGATCAGGTCGACGCTGTTGTCGTGGCAGGATTCCAGGGCGCTGCAAAAAATGGAGACGTGACAACAATAGGCAGGGGCGGCAGTGACACATCGGCTGCAGCACTTGGTGCAGCGTTAAACGCAGAGTGGATTGACATCTTTACCGATGTCGAGGGAATCATGACAGCTGATCCGCGAATTGCTGAAAACGCACGGCCACTTTCTGTGGTAACCTATACGGAAGTTTGCAATATGGCTTACCAAGGGGCAAAGGTAATCCACCCTCGCGCGGTTGAGATAGCCATGCAGGCAAAAGTTCCGATCAGAATCAGGTCCACCTATTCGGAAGGCCTTGGCACACTGGTTACTACCCTTAATCGTGAAAATAAAGGAACTGACATTAAGGAACGTTCTGTAACAGGAATTGCGCATGTATCAAATGTAAGCCAAATAAAGGTTTTTGCTAAAAAAGACCAATACAATCTCCAATCTGAGGTTTTTAAGGCTATGGCCAATGAAGACATCAGCGTAGATTTTATTAATATTTCTCCAAATGGAGTGGTCTACACTGTCCTGGACGAAATGACCGACCGGGCAGTTAAAGTATTAGAAGGATTGGGACACACTCCGCAAATTGAGAGACATTGCGCGAAGGTATCAGTTGTCGGGGCAGGAATGGCTGGAGTCCCAGGTGTAACCTCAAAAATTGTTATAGCTTTATCTGAAAAAGGCATTCGTATTCTTCAATCTGCTGATAGCCATACAACCATTTGGGTATTGGTCAAACAAGATGATTTAGGGAAAGCAGTAAATGCCTTGCATGATGCCTTTCAGCTCGAAGAGGAAACAGCAGAATTTGAGCGTCGAGATATTTTGCTTCCAGCCTCTGAAGCCGGAAGCTTTTCAGAAGAGGAGTGAACAGGAATGGTTCAATTCGGAAAAGTATCCACAGCAATGGTGACCCCATTTGACCACAAAGGTCACATTGATTTCAATAAAACGACCCAGCTAGTAAACCATTTGATTGATAACGGGACAGATTCACTTGTTGTTGCAGGGACAACAGGTGAATCCCCAACTCTATCAAAAGAAGAGAAAATTGCATTATTCAAGCACATCGTGAAGATTGTAGACAAGAGGGTTCCTGTCATTGCCGGAACGGGCAGCAACAACACATATGCTACCATCGAACTGACTAAAAAAGCAGAAGAGATTGGTGTGGACGCGATCATGATTGTAGCGCCATATTATAATAAGCCAAACCAGGAAGGTCTTTATCAGCACTTTAAAGCTGCAGCAGAAGCTACTTCTCTTCCTGTGATGGTTTATAATATTCCTGGCAGGTCAGTGGTCAACATTCTGCCAGAAACAATCATCAGGCTTGCTGAAATTCAAAACATTGTTGCTGTAAAAGAAGCGAGCGGCGACTTGAACGCCATGACGAAAATCATCGCAAATACACCGGACGATTTCCTACTGTACAGTGGAGATGACGGATTGACTCTGCCAGTGCTTGCAATTGGCGGTACTGGAATTGTATCTGTTGCTTCGCATGTAATAGGCAATGAAATGCAGGCAATGGTCGATGCATTCTTCAGCGGAAGGAATGCGGACGCAGCAAAGCTGCATCAGCGACTGCTTCCAATCATGCAAGGACTATTCGCAGCTCCAAGCCCAGCACCAGTCAAAACCGCATTGCAGCTAAAAGGACTCGATGTCGGTTCCGTACGTTTGCCAATGGTGCCATTGACAGAACAGGAAAGATCCGCAGTAGCTAAACTATTTCAATAAACTGTGTAGGGCCAACCTTTTAGGGTTGGCCTTTAATATGTAAAAAAACAATAGTTGATCTATAGAATTCCGAAATGGCATTATGACTTACTTATTGCACTTATAGAATATGCTCAGACTTGAAGATGTCTAATAAAAGCAGTTTCCTGGACATTTTGACTGTGCTCAAGCTCTAAAATGTCTATTAAGTTCAGTTATTTAGACATTTTGCCACCCTCCTGACCATTTAACGTCTCCGCTCTCTGGTCTACATCCACTTTTGACCTCTAAATGTCCATTAAACACTAAACCCAGGTTCAAGATGATAAAGGCAGATTAATAAAAAATCGAGTTCCTTTCGGCCGATAAATAGCTAATGTATTAAGTTGTCAAGATTTTCTGTCATCAAGTATAATGTTATTTATTAATTAGTCACGGTCGGAGATAAAACAACATAGGAGGAGCGTAGACTTGAATACGAAGAAAAATGAAAATATAAAAATCATCGCGCTTGGTGGAGTAGGGGCAATCGGTAAGAATATGTACGTCACCGAAGTGGACGGTGATATTTTTGTTGTTGATGCGGGATTGATGTTCCCTGACTATACAGGCCTGAGATAGGCAAGATGGCCGCAATTGGTGTAAAAGGTGTTCTCTGCCTGCTATCTGACAGTACAGAAGCTGAAAGTCCAGGATATACTCCATCGGAATCAACCGTGGCTGCTGAGCTTTCTAATGTATTTTATAATGCACACGGCAGAATCATTGCTGCCTGCTTTGCCTCTGACTTAAACAGAATCCAGCATCTCTTTGACAGTGCTGCTGCAAATGGCCGCAAAGTAGCAGTGGCAGGGAAAAGCCTGAAACGTGTCTATGGTATAGCGTTACAACTAGGCTGCCTACAGGTTGAAGAGGACTTGATTATATCGGTAAATGACTTAAAGAATCACGAAGATGATCAGGTTGTTATTTTAACCACGGGAAGCCAGGGCGAGCCGATTGAAGCTTTGCAGAAAATGGCGAAACAAGTGCATCCCCAGGTGAATATTCAGCGAGGGGACACAGTCTTGTTTGCAGCTTCTCCATTGCGGGGAAGTGAAGTTTTTATTTATAAGACAATGGATATGCTTTACCGAGCTGGTGCAAATGTAGTATCAAGCAAAAAAGGTGTTCAGGTTTCAAGCCATGGAAGGCAGAAAGAACTGAAATTCATGATCAATTTGATGAACCCAAAATTCTTCATTCCAGTTCACGGTGAATACAAAATGCTCAAGGCCCACAAAAGGTTAGCACAGACATGCGGAATTTCGGAAGAGAATATCTTCATCCCGGACCGCGGTGACGTTATTGACATTTCTGGAGGAAAACTAAAGTCCACAGAGAAGGTACAGGCAGGGAATACGTTGATTGACGGTAACGGAGTAGGAGATGTAGGCAATATTGTTCTCCGTGACCGCAGGCTGCTCTCGCAGGACGATGTTTTAATTGTAGTCGTCACACTGAATAAAGCAGACAGGAAAATTGCTGCCAGCCCGGAAATTATATCACGCGGTTTCGTCTATGTACGTGAATCCGAAAAGCTGATGGCAGAATCCTCAACTCTGGTAAAAGAAACCGTGGAGAGAAACAAATAAAGAGTCATTCGATTGGAACAGTTTAAAACAAGACATGCGTGATTCACTGAGCCAATACTTATATGAAAAAACAAAACGCCGACCAATGATCATGCCAATAATAATGGAGGTTAAATAAGCACGAAAAGTACTGGCTAAATGCCAGTGCTTTTTTCAAATCTTTATGTCACACTTCGCTATGGAATGAAATTGACGATGATGTTCATACTAAAATTATCATGCCTGAAGGGAGCATAAAATATGAATAAATTCAGTTCAGAAAACCAGGAAGGCCAGCAAGGGGATAAGGAGAGCAAACCATCTGGTCTTCTTGAGAAAATCCAGCAGCTAGGCCAGACCAATGTACCCCAGCTGTCTCAGGATTCAAAAATACATTGTTTGACGATTGTCGGTCAAATCGAAGGGCATATGCAGCTTCCGCCCCATAATAAAACGACAAAGTATGAACATTTAATTCCACAAATTGTCGCAATTGAACAAAACCAGAATATTGAAGGTTTGCTTGTCATCTTGAATACAGTTGGCGGGGATGTGGAGGCAGGATTGGCTATATCGGAGATGCTTGCTTCACTTTCAAAGCCGACAGTTTCAATTGTACTGGGCGGCGGCCATTCCATTGGAGTGCCAATAGCGGTTTCCTGTGATTATTCGTTCATTGCGGAGACGGCCACAATGACAATTCATCCGATCAGGTTGACTGGACTCGTCATTGGCGTTCCGCAAACTTTTGAATATCTCGATAAAATGCAGGAAAGAGTCGTTAATTTTGTTACGAAACACTCCAATATCTCTGAAGAAACATTTAAAGAGCTTATGTTTACAAAAGGAAACCTGACAAGGGACATCGGAACGAATGTTGTCGGCCATGATGCAGTTGAGACTGGCCTGATCCATGAAGTAGGCGGCATAGGACAGGCGATGAAGAAGTTGAATGAATTGATAGATCTGAATAAACAAAAGTCTGAAGTGATTGTACAATGATCCTTTATACTATGATGCCGCATGAACAGGTATTTCCCCCCGAAGCGGGAGCCGTAAACCAGGTCATGATTAGCTATAACGGTATCCCAATCATGGCAGAAATGACCGAGAATCACGAATATCGTGTAGTCAGGGTAATGAGTACTGATCCAAACCACTATATGGAACCTTCATGTTTGCCTGGTTCTACAATCCCTCTCTTATAGATACTCATTGCGTACACTTTTATTTGCACCGCTATAGTAATGCTGGCACGCAGGATACGTAATCGACCCATACCAGCACCGCTAAAAGAGTACCGATCTTGGCTATTTAAAAAATCGATTGTGCCGTTTCTACTGGCAAATATGATATAATATGGATACACTAAAGCATCAGCAGCCGAATAGGGCTGCTTTTCTTCTTACTGAAGTTTGAAGATTGGAGTCATTGATTATGCTGATAGTGAAGCTATAAATATTCAGGTGATAAAATGGGCAAAAAGAAAAGACGGCAATCGAGAAAGAAGAGTACTCTGAAAACAACAGTTCAATACGAACTTGCCGGGTTAGCAATGCTCGCATTGGCTATCATAGCGATGGCAGATTTGGGTGCCGCAGGAAGGGCGGTCGTGATGTTTTTCCGCTTTTTCTTCGGTGAATGGTATATGCTCAGTCTCGTAGGGCTGGTTGTGTTCAGTATTTATATTATGTGGAAACGCAGTCTCCCGTTTATATTCCATACCAAATTGCTTGGTACATATCTAATTGTTGGTGCAATTTTGTTATTAAGCCACGTGACGTTATTCGAACTGTTATCCAATGGAGGCAAGTTCGAGGATCCAAGTGTCATTAAAAATACCTTTGATTTATATGTCATGGAGGCTAAAGGAGAGACAAGCACGACAGACCTTGGAGGCGGGATGATCGGGGCTGTGATGTTTGCGCTGTTTTACTTTTTGTTTGATGCAGCGGGATCTCAATTGATTGCTTTCCTTCTAATCATCATTGGAGCGATTCTCGTTACAGGGAGGACCTTTAGCGAAGTTGCGGGGAAAATACTTACACCGATTGGCAGTTTTATCAGAGGCCAATGGATTTCATTCATTGATGATCTAAAACAATGGAAAGAAGATCAACAACATAAAAAGGAAGCCAGGACGCTCGAAGCGAAACAGACGAAAACTGAGAGCAAACAGGCAGATACGCAGGAAGCGTCTGTTGAAAAAACAATTAATCTTACTGAGGAGCCATCTCCGGAGCCAATCATCTCCAGCTTTGCGGAGCGAGCTTATGCAAACTCTGCTGATGCACAACCACAGCAGCCGGTAAAGAAGGCTAAATCTGAAACTGACACAGAACATGATGGGGACGAATTGCCACAGCCCATTACTTTTACTGAGGTAGAAAATACCTCATATGAGCTGCCGCCGATAGACATATTGAAGCTGCCGAATAAAACCGACCAGAGCGGGGAATACGAAATGATCCATGCCAATGCGGCCAAGCTTGAACGTACGTTCCACAGCTTTGGCGTAAAGGCGAGAGTAACCCAGGTACATCTTGGTCCTGCTGTTACGAAATATGAAGTCCACCCAGATGTCGGTGTCAAGGTCAGCAGAATTGTAAGTCTGAACGATGATCTGGCACTAGCCTTGGCTGCGAAGGATATCAGGATTGAAGCGCCTATACCAGGGAAATCAGCCATTGGTATAGAGGTGCCTAATTCCGAAGTAGCAATGGTTTCTTTACGGGAAGTTATCGATTCAAAGCAGCACAACAAACCTGGGTCAAAATTGCAAATTGGTTTAGGACGCGATATTACCGGTGAAGCAGTGCTCGCAGAATTGAATAAAATGCCCCACCTTCTTGTTGCTGGTGCTACAGGAAGCGGGAAGAGTGTGTGCATTAACGGTATCATCACAAGTATTCTCATGAAGCAAAGCCTCATGAAGTCAAACTGATGATGATTGATCCAAAAATGGTAGAGTTGAATGTTTATAATGGAGTTCCGCATCTGCTGGCCCCTGTTGTCACCGATGCTAAGAAAGCATCCCAGGCACTGAAGAAAGTGTCAGTGAGATGGAAAGGCGCTATGAGCTCTTCTCACACACTGGCACAAGGAACATAGAAGGCTACAATGAATATATTAAGAGGTATAATAGCGAGGAAGAAGCAAACCAGCCTCTGCTTCCATTCATTGTCGTAATTGTGGACGAGCTAGCGGACTTAATGATGGTCGCATCTTCTGATGTAGAAGATTCAATCACCAGACTGGCCCAGATGGCCCGTGCTGCGGGGATCCATCTGATCATTGCTACGCAGAGACCGTCTGTTGATGTCATTACAGGGGTAATCAAAGCAAATATTCCGTCAAGAATTGCATTTGCAGTTTCTTCGATGACAGACTCCAGGACGATTCTTGATATGGGCGGCGCTGAAAAGCTGCTTGGAAGAGGAGATATGTTGTTCCTGCCGGTCGGTGCATCCAAGCCTGTCAGGGTACAGGGAGCTTTCTTATCGGATGAGGAGGTTGAAGAGGTTGTAAACTACGTCATTGGCCAACAGAAGGCACAGTATCAGGAAGAAATGATTCCTGAAGATATACCTGAGAACACGTCTGAGGTTGAAGATGAATTGTACGGTGATGCTGTAGACCTTGTGGTGGAAATGCAGACTGCTTCTGTCTCAATGCTGCAAAGGAGATTCAGGATTGGTTATTCACGAGCGGCAAGGCTGATTGATGAAATGGAGCTCCGTGGAGTGGTTGGTCCTTATGAAGGAAGCAAGCCAAGGACCGTCCTGTTAGCTAAGTCTGAAGAGGCATAAAATTGATACGGAAAAAGAGACAAAATCCGGATGTTAACATCCGGATTTTGTTTTTACATAGTACCTAACTACCACAGGAGGTGTAATAATGTTATACTATTAAAACCGCTTACAAACTATTATTATATCAAAAATATAGGTTTTTTGTCCCGGGAAAAGTGACAATTTTGGTTAATCTGGCTTTTTTCGACAAAATGATGAAACACTATTTATTTATATCATAAAAAGTGTTATAGTATTTTCGATTAGTAGGAATGCTATACATCAGATGTCTGATGTCTTGAGCAAAGGTTGGAGGAACGCCTCATGTCGATCAAGTCAGATAACCGGCACCTGTATTTACAAGTAATCGATCACCTGAAGCAAGATATTCAAAAAGGTATATATAAAGAGAGAGAAAAATTACCTTCAGAATTCGATCTTGCCAAACAGCTTGGAGTTAGCAGGGCGACTCTCCGTGAAGCATTGCGAATCCTTGAAGAAGAAAACGTCATAGTTCGCAGGCATGGTGTAGGGACCTTTGTCAACGCCAAACCATTGTTTGAGTCGGGTATTGAACAGCTTAATAGTGTGACGGGCATGATTGAGCAGGCGGGGATGAAGCCTGGTACAATCTTTTTGAACTCAACGACTACCGGGCCAACCGAAGAAGATATTCGTCGTTTTTCATGTACGCTAGATGATGAAATCACACTCGTGGAAAGGGTCAGAACTGCAAACGGGGAACCTGTTGTCTATTGTCTTGACAAGATTCCTGCAAGTATCCTGCCGGCAGTACATCTTTCGAGGATGAATCATTGCTTCATCTTCTTGAAATCAAATCGCATCGGAAGGTAACATATGCAGTGGCTCAAATCGAGCCGATTGGCTATCATGAGAAGATTTCACCCATCCTTGAATGCGCGCCGGAAACAGCGCTGCTCGTTTTAAAGCAGATGCATTTCGATGAAAACGATGTTCCAATTCTTTATTCGGTCAATTACTTTAAAGCCGACAAGTTCAGTTTTCATGTCCTTAGAAAAAGAATTTAATTTTTTTAATGAAATGAAAACGCTAACTGATTGGTTTTTCAGAACATTCCTGCAAAATCACAAACATTCTCTGGGGGGTACAAACCTTGAAAAAGCGTAAATTTGGTTTGGTAATGTCATTGCTTTTAGCGGCAGGCACAATGTTGGCAGGTTGCGGAAGCGACGATGGCGGCAGTTCTAATGGCAAGGAGTCAGATTTAAAAGTAGGTATGGTTACTGACGCAGGTACAATTGATGACAAATCTTTCAACCAGGGCACTTGGGAAGGAATCCTTAAGGCTGAGGAAGATCTTGGTGTTAAGTCAAAGTACCTTAAGCCAGCTGGAACAACTGAAGCTGAATACTTAAAAGAAATCGGCAACTTATATGATGCAGAATATAAGTTTATCATTACACCGGGCTTTAAATTCGAAACAGCAGTTTTCCAAGCCCAAGATAAATATGAAGATGCTAAATTCGTCATCATTGACGGAAACCCACACAATGGAGACTATAATCCAGTCGTGAAAGACAACACTGTTGCAGTATTCTTCGCTGAGCATGAGTCTGGATTCCTTGCTGGTGTTGCTGCAGCTGTAGAATTAAAAGAAGGCGAAGCAGGATTCATCGGTGGTATGGAAATCCCGGCAGTACAAAAGTTCAACTGGGGCTTCCAGCAAGGACTTAAGTATGCAAACGAAAATCTTGGCACGAATGTAACTATGAAAGCTGAGAATGTTGTATATCAAGGTTCATTTGACAACGCGGCTGCTGGTGGACAAATCGCAGCTCAATTCTATGACCGTGGAGTAAATGTCATCTTCACTGCTGCTGGTGGTGTTGGCGTTGGAGCGATCAACGAAGCTAAGAACCGTGCGAAGGCTGGAGATAATATATGGATTGTTGGTGTTGACGTTGACCAGTTTGAAGATGGTAAGTACGATGGCGACAAGTCAGTTATCTTGACTTCAGCAATGAAGAAGCTTGACCAGGTTGCTTTCGACATGATCCAAGCTGAGATTGATGGCAAATTCCCAGGCGGAGAAACATTGACTTTCGATGCCAAGAACGATGGAATTGGTCTTCCAGAGAAAAACCCTAACCTGAGCGAAGAAACTACGGGCAAGGTAAAGGAAGTTTACGAAAAGATCAAATCTGAAGAAATCAAGGTCTCTGCTGAACAAGGAGATTTATTCAAGTAAAATAGTGCAAAAGAGACGGTCTCTCCCGTCTCTTTTGTCTATCAAACTCTAAACGGAAAATATTTGAAATTATAGAGAATGTGTTTAGCTATTTTCCATTTTAATATAATAATTGTACAGCTCCAGAGCCTGGCTTCTAAAATGACCGGCCCTTTTAAAGGAAGTTGTCGCATTACTTCCCCAGGTATCCGGTATAATCCTGGGAAGCTGACCAGGGCGCTTACGCTATTCTTAATAGGTATAGAGTCTAATATAAAGGTGAGTGCTACTATGAGTTATGTAGTTGAGATGTTGAATATTCGGAAAGAGTTTCCGGGTATCGTAGCCAACGATAATATTACCCTTACATTAAAAAAAGGGGAAATACATGCACTACTAGGCGAAAACGGTGCAGGAAAGTCAACCCTGATGGGTGTTCTGTTCGGCATGTATCAGCCTGAACGAGGCTTGATAAAAGTAAATGGCAAAGAAGTGAAGATTACTAATCCTAACGTTGCAAACCGTTTAGGGATTGGGATGGTTCACCAGCATTTTAAGCTGGTTGAAAATTTCACTGTAACAGAAAATATCATATTGGGCAGTGAACCGCTTAAGGGCATGGTACTCGATATTGATAAAGCCGCAAAAAGAATTGAAGAATTATCAAAGTATTACGGTTTGAATGTAGATCCTCACGCAAAAATCGAAGATATTTCAGTAGGTATGCAGCAAAGGGTAGAAATTTTGAAGATGCTTTATCGCGAAGCAGATGTACTCATCTTGGATGAGCCAACAGCTGTTCTTACACCAGCTGAAATCGATGAATTGATGAAAATTATGCGCAATCTTATTAATGAAGGTAAGTCTATTATTATTATCACTCATAAACTGAAGGAAATTAAGGCAGTTGCTGACCGTTGTACAGTAATTCGCCGCGGAAAAGGAATTGGAACTGTCAGTGTGGCAGAAGCCAGTGAGGCTAGTCTTGCCGAAATGATGGTCGGGCGTCATGTCTCTTTCAAAGTGGATAAGAAAGAAAGTACTCCTGGTGAAGTGGTACTTAAAATAGATTCTTTATCAGTTAAAAATAATAGAAAAGTTATGGGCTTGAAGGATTTTTCATTGGAAGTGCGAGCTGGAGAAATAGTCGGTATTGCTGGTGTTGAAGGCAATGGACAGACAGAAATAGTTGAAGCCATCACTGGCTTAAGAAAAGCTGAATCTGGCAGGATTTTAATCAGTGGCGAAGAAATCACGGACCTTCCAATCCGTCAACGTAATGAAAAAGGAATTAGCCATATTCCGGAAGACAGGCAAAAGCGTGGTCTTGTTTTGGATTACTCACTTGTATCAAATATGGTGCTACAAATTTATAACAAGCACCCTTTCTCTAAGCGAGGACTATTAAATTTCCCTGCTATGAAAGCGTATGCTCAAAATATCATTGAAAACTTCGATGTGCGTTCAGGTGAAGGTGCTTCTTCGATTGCCAGGACTCTTTCTGGTGGAAATCAACAGAAAGCTATCATCGGTCGAGAGCTTGAGCTCGATCCAAAGCTCTTGATTGCTGTCCAGCCGACTCGAGGTTTGGATGTAGGTTCCATTGAATATATCCATAGAAGGATTATTGAGCATCGCGACAAAGGGAATGCAGTACTTCTTATTTCATTGGAGCTTGACGAGGTCCTGCAGCTTTCAGACCGTATCGCCATCGTGAATAATGGTGAGCTTGTAGGCGAGGTAATCGCTGCGGAAACAAATGAAAATGAAGTTGGTCTTATGATGGCAGGCGTGGCTAAGGAGAGAAGCATATGAGAAATACCATCGTATCATTAATATCTATTATTCTAGGTCTGGTGGCCGGTGGCATTTTGATGCTGTTCATCGGCAGCAATCCGATTGAAGGCTATTCCTACCTGCTTCAAGGAGCATTGAAAAACCTAGAGCGTATCGGTAATACTTTAGCAACAGCAACTCCGCTTGTATTCACTGGCTTGTCTGTCGCTTTTGCATTCCGCACAGGACTTTTTAACATTGGGGCTTCTGGACAAATGCTAGTTGGGGGCCTGGCTGCTACAGCAGTTGCCTTGACTTTCGATTTATCAAGGCCAATCCTTCTGTTGGTAATGGTCCTTGCAGGCCTGGTCGCTGGTGGCTTATGGGCATTCATTCCAGGTTTGCTAAAAGCAAAGTTCAATGTTCATGAGGTTGTTTCGACAATCATGATGAACTGGATTGCCTACTGGACGATTTACTATATTGTACCAGGTTATTTCAAGGGAGAATTCCTTGAGACAGAATCTAAGAAACTGGCAGAATCAGATACATTGAGAACTCCATTCCTTACAGAGATGTTTGATGGATCTTATATTAACTTAGGTCTGTTTCTTGCAGTCATCGCAGTAATCATTATTGCCTTCATCATTGAAAAGACAACCCTTGGATTTGAATTGAAGGCAGTTGGATTTAACAGATTTGCTGCAGAATATGCGGGTATGAAAGTTAACCGCAACATTATACTGTCCATGTTGATTTCAGGTGCACTTGCTGGAGTCGGCGGTGTGGCAATGTACACAGGAAATGCTTCAAGCATACAAATTGGTATTCTGCCTGCACAGGGTTACGATGGCATCGCGGTTGCTCTTCTAGGTGCAAATCATCCTGTAGGTGTATTCTTCGCAGCAGTGCTGTTCGGGATTTTATACTCAGGTACTGGTTCATGAATGCTATGACTGAAATTCCACCTGAATTGGCAAATACCATCATTGCGATCATCATTTATTTTGCTGCAACAAGTGTAATGATTGAACGTCTATTGAACAAATTCAAGGCGAGAAAATCAAACAAAGAGGATAAAAGTGGTCCTGTAGTCGAGAAGGGAGATTCATAAGATGTGGTCAATAATAGAACAAATTTTTCCTTACGCGATTATCTTTACAATTCCTCTTCTTATTACGGCACTAGGCGGACTTTTTAGTGAAAGAAGCGGTATTGTTAATATTGCCCTCGAGGGTTTAATGGTCATCGGTGCCTTCTCTGGCGCTCTGTCAATCCATTACCTGAGCGGCGTATTGGACAACCACACATTGGTACTCTGGCTTGGAATGCTGGCTGCTGTACTTGCTGGAATAGTTTTCTCCATCTTGCATGCGTTTGCGAGCATTAATTTGAATGCGAACCAAATCATCAGTGGTACGGCAATCAACATGATTGCCACTGCCCTGACCGTGTTCCTTGCACGCAATATCACTGGAAGTGGAAACATTAGGATCTCAAGCGGTTTTTCACCATCAAATGTTCCTTTTCTATCTGATATTCCAGTGATTGGAGATCTATTTTTCACAAAAACATATCCTACAACATGGTTTGTATTAGCTATTCTTTTCGTAAGTTCATTCATTTTATATAAAACAAGGTTTGGACTTCGTTTAAGATCATGTGGTGAATTCCCTCAGGCTGCTGAAGCAGCAGGAATCAATGTCAGGAAAGTCCGTTACAGCGGGGTACTGATCTCTGGAGCTTTCGCTGGATTGGGCGGAGCTGATTATTGTCACGCAGTCAGGTGAATTCACAGGGACAGTTGCAGGTCTGGGCTTCCTTGCACTTGCTTCCTTGATTTTTGGTCAGTGGAAACCGCTAGGTGTGCTGGCAGCGACATTATTCTTTGGATTTGCCAGTACGATTGCTAACGTCTCTCAAGTAATTCCTGAGTTGGCTGTTATTCCACCAATCTTGTTGAAAATTTTCCCATACGTAGTAACGCTAATCGCCCTTGTTATATTCTCCAAGTCAACACAAGCACCAAAGGCGGTTGGAGAAACTTTTGACAGTGGAAAACGCTAAACCTGTATATTGTTAAAAGAGGTACCTGCTCAAGGTGCCTCTTTTATTTCATCACTTTCATTTCTTGATTATATAACTCACGGATAAAATATCATGAGAAATTGTATATTCATTTTAGAATAAATCTTCCATATGTGTTAATATAAAGGAAAAGATTTCTAAAAAATAATATCGTCAAGAGGGCATGCATATGAAACTTTCATTATATATGGATGATCGTGAAACAGAAAAAATTTTTCTTATTTACGCTGGATATTCTTGTTGGTTGGGATTATGATATTTTATTATCCCCCTCTGGCGGATAGGCTTAATTTCACTAAAGAAACGTTTCCCTTATTGTTGGCGATAGGATTTGTCTATATGACTGTGACTCAGGTTGCTTTGATTAAAATGCCTGCGGGAAACGAGTATTTCAATTTGCTTACGAAAGCCGGAATCGTATTTGATTATATTGCGCTGATGTGGCTTCTTGCCTTGACGAACGGAGTTTTGTCGCCGCTTTTTCCGATTGCTTACTTGGTTGTCATGCATGCGACTATTTACTGGAGGACAAAAGGGGCAATTTTATCCTCGATTTCGTTGACAGCAGGATACTCAACTATTTTTGCTGTACAGGCTCAATTCGACTTTAATACAACCTTTGTCTTCATTTTAAATCTAGTTTTCATTTGGATCATCGGTGTGTTTGGGTCCTTAATTGTCATTCGTGAAAGAAAGCATTTGAAACAGAAGGAAATCTTTCATGAATTGATGTTCACTGATTACTTAACAGGCTTATACAATCATCGGCATTTCCAGGAACAACTAAGAATTATGACGAGGGCACGGCAAAACTTCTTGCTTGTCATGGGAGATATCGATCACTTTAAGCAAATCAATGACCAGTTTGGCCATTTGATTGGAGATGAAATCTTAAAAAATCTAGGTGGTATTTTTCGGGACCTCGCCGAAGATTACGATGCACAGGCCTTCCGTTATGGTGGAGAAGAGTTCGCATTTCTATTGCCGTCCATCGAGGAAACCAGGCAAATTAGTTTTTTTGATGACCTATATGGAAGGTTATCATCTGAGAAATTCAGTAAAGAATGCCTTAGTGTCACAATGAGCTTTGGGATCGCTTCTTCAAAGAGTGGGATTTTGCCAGATAAACTTCTTGGTTATGCGGACCAGCTTTTGTACAGCGCAAAGGCAAATGGAAAAAATCAGGTGAAATTTGAATCACGATATACATATTATTATTCGAAAGCTAAAGAAGAAATAGCTGCTTCAAAGCAATAAAAGCTTCCTAATTGGGAAGCTTTTGCCGTATTCGCTGCCAATTCCTTGAATTAGCCTGAATGTCAAAGGTATAGTTAGAGTATATTTATTGGAATATTAAATAGAGATTTCACAACGTATACATAACAAGGAAGAATGTTTTATTTTCATCAATGATGTGAAGAAGAATGTTTGTAAGCAAGTCCTGGTGTTATAAATAAAGGAGGATCTCAATGGCTGTCATTTCAGAAAGTATCAAGGATATGAAAGGCTACAAGCTCCATATTGTCAAAACCGAAAAATTCAAGACGAATACAATTGTTTGGAAGATGAAGGCACCGCTTACCAGTGATGATGTAACGAAACGGGCACTGCTTCCGTACGTGCTCCAAAGCAGCTCCAAGGCTTACCCTACCACTTCAAAGTTTCGTTCCAATCTTGATGAGCTTTATGGTACAAATTTATATGTTGATGTTTCAAAAAAGGGAGAATATCAGGTCCTCAGTTTTTCATTGGAAATTGCTAATGAAAAGTTTTTAAGTGACCGTGATCCTTTACTGAAAAAAGGAATGCAATTAATGGCGGAAATATTGGTGAATCCGCTTGCAGACAATGAAGCATTTGACAAAGAAACTGTCGAAAAGGAAAAACGAACGTTAAAGCAGCGTATCCAGGCTGTCTATGATGATAAAATGAGATATTCGAATTTCAGACTCATCCAGGAAATGTGCAAGGATGAACCATATGCGCTCCATGTCAATGGGGAGATTGACCACATTCCGCAAATCGATGAGAAGAATCTTTATGAATACTATAAAAAAGCCTTTGCTGAAGATGAGCTTGACTTGTTCATTATCGGGGATGTTGAGGAGACAGAAGTCCAGACTATTGCCCAAGAACTCCTGCAATTTAACGAGCGCACACCGAAATTTGTTGAGCCTGCTAAAGATGCTCATGTCGAAGAGGAAATTGTCAAGGATCAGGAGGATGTCAAACAAGGGAAGCTGAATATAGGCTACAGAACAAATGTATTTTATGGTGATGACGATTATTATGCTCTCCAGGTTTTCAACGGGATTTTCGGAGGCTTTTCACATTCCAAGCTTTTCTTGAATGTCCGGGAGAAAAATAGCCTTGCCTATTATGTCGCAAGCCGTCTTGAAAGCCATAAAGGTTTGATGATGGTTATGTCAGGCATTGAATTTGAAAATTTCGAGCTGGCTGTAAAAATAATTCGTGAACAGATGGAAGCAATGCAAGCAGGCGATTTTACAGACCAGGAAATCGAACAGACAAAGGCAGTGATTGAAAACCAAATGCTTGAAACAATGGATACAGCAAGAGGATGGTAGAGGTCCTGTACCATAATGTTGTTTCTGGACAAAATGTCAGCCTCGATGACTGGCTTCAAGGCATGAGTAAAACCACAAAAGAAGAAATCGTTGATGTAGCTAAAAAGGTTCAGCTTGATACGGTCTACTTCTTAACTGGATTGGAGGCGGACAAATAATGGAGAAAATCACTTTTGAACAGCTTCAGGAAGAGATGTACTACGAAAAGCTGAATAATGGGCTTGATGTCTACATCCTTCCGAAAAAAGGCTTCAATAAAACATATGCTACTTTTACAACTAAATACGGGTCAATCGATAATCACTTCCTTCCGCCGGGAAAGGATGATTATGTGAAGGTGCCTGATGGCATAGCCCATTTCCTTGAGCATAAATTGTTTGAGAAGGAAGATGGGGACGTGTTCCAGCAGTTCAGCAAACAGGGAGCATCTGCGAACGCTTTCACCTCCTTCACGAGGACAGCTTATTTGTTCTCCAGTACATCCAATGTTGAGAAAAACCTGGAGACGTTGATAGACTTTGTTCAGGAACCATATTTTACAGAGAAGACAGTTGAAAAGGAAAAGGGAATCATCGGGCAAGAAATCACAATGTACGATGATAACCCTGATTGGAGACTGTATTTTGGCCTAATCCAGAATATGTATAAAAACCATCCGGTAAGCATTGATATCGCAGGTACGATCGAATCGATTTCCCATATTACGAAAGATATGCTGTATGAATGCTATGAAACCTTTTACCATCCAAGCAATATGTTATTGTTCGTAGTTGGTCAAGTTAACCCTGATGAAATCATGGGCTTGATAAAAGAAAACCAGGGGAAGAAGGAATACAAAAACAAACCGGAAATCAAGCGGGTATTTGATGAGGAACAGGCAGGGGTTGCGGAAAAGAAACAGGTCCTGAAAATGAATGTCCAGACGTCCAAGTGCCTTGTTGGCATCAAGGCGGCTGACCCAACTGAGTCAGGCAAGGAGATGCTGAAAAAGGAGCTGTCAATCAATGTGATGCTTGATATTCTCTTTGGAAAGAGTTCTGAAAACTACACCGAGTTATATGGCTCAGGTTGATTGATGATACGTTTTCCTACGATTATACAGAGGAGCATGGCTTTGGTTTTGCGATGGTTGGCGGTGATACGAATGAGCCTGATGTCCTCGCCAGCAAGCTTGAAGAAATGCTGATGGATGCAAAAGCAGGCCGAGGGTTAACAGTTGAAAACCTTGAAAGGATGAAAAAGAAAAAAATAGGAGCATTTCTAAGGGCTGTTAATTCACCTGAATATATAGCGAACCAATTCACACGATATGCATTTAACGATATGAATCTATTTGATGTAGTTCCTGTCCTTGAAAGCTTGACACTGGACGATATCAAGAAGGGTGCTGACAAGCTGATTGCCGAAGAGCGGTTCACGGTTTGTCAGGTAGTCCCCAAGGATAAGAAATAGCCAACCATTCAATAAGATATGCGCCGGTCTTATCCGGCGCATTATTTAATGAGGTATCTGGAGAGGAAGAATATGAAGAAATTCGCGCTCGTAACTGGAGCAAGTGGAGCGATTGGCAACGCGATTTCCAAGAAGCTTGCGACAGAAGGTTATTCGCTTTACCTGCACTTTAATCAGAACGAAAAAAGAATGGAAGAACTTGTAGGCCAAATTGAACACTTTGGCGGCGAGTATATACCAATCAAGGCCAATCTGGCCTCAAAATCAGGATACTTGGAATTAGCTGCAAATATCTTTTCGCTTGATGCAATTGTACATAATGCGGGTAATGCCTTATATGGTCTTGTTGAGGACTTAGAGGAAAATGATGCAGAGGAACTTATCCAGATTCACCTTACGTCTCCGCTAATGCTGACGAAAAAGCTTATTCCTAAATTAAGGGCCAAGGGAAGCGGAAGTATCGTCATCGTGTCATCGATATGGGGACAGACAGGCGCATCCTATGAAGTAGCTTACTCTACTGTGAAGGGCGCGCAAATAGCCTTCGCCAAAGCCCTGAGCAAAGAGCTGGCAAGCTCCAATATTAGGGTGAATGCCGTAGCGCCAGGTGCCATTCAAACCCCTATGGTTGAAGGATTCACCCATGAAGAGATTGCGGCTATCACCGAGGATATTCCATCAGGTCGTTTAGGATCAGCTGAGGAAGTAGCAAGTGTTGTTGAATTCCTGTTATCTGTAAAGTCTTCCTATATAACTGGACAGGTCCTGGCAGTGAATGGTGGCTGGTTAACCTGACGGTTATGTGACAATTTTTCAAAACATGTATTGGAATGAATAATAATTGTCGTACGTATGCAAAATAACCTTGTACTATTTTAGACAAGGAGGTTGTCAATATGTCCGTATTGGATAATTGGAATCAGTGGAAGGATTTCTTGGGAGACCGCCTTCATCAGGCGCAGGACCAGGGGATGAATAAAGAAGTTATGGGAGACCTTGCCTACCAAATCGGGGACTATCTTGCCAAGAATGTCGACGCTAAAAATGAGCAGGAAAGAGTCCTTGCAGACCTTTGGTCAGTTGCAAGCCCTGACGAACAACATGCCATCGCTACAATGATGGTTAAACTTGTACAGAACAACGGCACAAATTAATATGTAAGATTTGAGAGGGGACTGCCAGATTCCTCTCTTTTTTTATTTGCACGTCTTTGAAAAAGGCACATAAGCGTAGGTTTCTTTTACTTTTGACTTCTGGCTTGTTTTTCCTTTCATCTTCCTTGAAAATCATATAATATAGTAGCTAGATATTTGATGTCAAAATGTGTCGCAATCAAGTGACCTTATAGCAGAGGGGGAGAATGATGGAAAAGAAAGAATGGTACTTGGAATATGAAATAGTAATTAACCGTCCAGGACTGCTAGGTGATATATCCTCTTTGCTTGGTATGCTGTCAATCAACATTGTTACGATCAATGGAGTCGATGAAGGTAGACGTGGTCTGTTGATCCTTGCCAAAGATGATGACCAAATTGATCGTTTAGAGTCAATTTTGAATACAATGGATACAATAAGGGTAATTAAAATCCGTGAACCCAAGCTTCGTGACCGAATGGCTGTCAGACACGGCAGATATATACAGCGTGACGCAGATGATAAAAAAACATTCCGCTTTGTAAGGGATGAACTTGGACTACTCGTTGATTTTATGGCAGAATTGTTTAAGCAGGAGGGGCACAAGCTGATTGGCATCCGTGGTATGCCGCGAGTTGGCAAGACCGAATCGGTTGTGGCTTCTAGTGTTTGTGCAAATAAACGCTGGTTGTTTGTTTCTTCAACATTATTGAAACAGACAATCCGGAATCAATTGATTGAAGATGAATACAATGCAGAAAACCTATTTATCATTGACGGAATCGTTTCCACAAGGAGGGCAAATGAAAAGCACTGGCAGCTTGTCAGGGAAATTATGCGCCTGCCTGCTGTAAAGGTTGTGGAACATCCGGATATTTTTGTCCAAAACACGGAATATACGTTGGATGACTTTGATTATATTATTGAACTTCGGAATAACCCTGATGAAGAAATCGTTTATGACATGGTTCAGAAGAATCACATGTTCACCGATTCTGATTTTGGAGGATTTGATTTTTAACAGTATTGGAAGGTGTTATCGTGACTGAGTTAGGAAATATATTAAAGGAAGCACGTGAAGCTAAGGGCCTCAGCCTGGACGAACTGCAGTCCATCACGAAAATACAGAAGCGCTACCTTCTTGGGATCGAAGAAGGCAATTATTCAATGATGCCAGGAAAGTTCTATGTCCGTGCATTCATTAAACAATATGCTGAAGCTGTGGGGCTTGATCCAGAACAGCTGTTTGAGCAGCACAAAAATGAAATTCCATCTACATATAACGAAGAGCTGCCAGAGCAGCTTTCCCGTGTCCAGTCGAGGAGGAGTCTGTCACCTGATACTTCGAAAGTCTTGGACTTCTTGCCGAAACTATTAATTGCCCTATTCATGATTGGTGCCATTGCCCTTATTTGGTATCTGATTGTCAAAAGTGCTGGAGATGATGCGGAACAGCCAGCAAATACAGACAAGAGCAAAACGAACATTGAAGAGCCTCAAAACTTTGCAGATGATAGCGGCGACGAGGGTGCAGGCGAGGAAGAAGATCCACCTGAGGAAGAAGAACCAGCCGAAGAGGAAGCTGAGCCTGAAACTCCTGCACAGGAGCTTACAGTCGCATCGAACAGCGGCAGCAACACGGTTTATGAATTGAAGAATACAGACAAGTTCGTCGTGAAGGTAGTTTCTTTAGGCAGGACATGGGTTAGTGTTAAAAACGGGACAGGCAAGATTTATTTTGGTGAAGAGTTGAATAAAGATGCCAAAGTCAGCCAGACCGCTGACCTGACAAACGATACTCAGGCTTTGATAAAAGTCGGCTTTGCTCCAGATACCGAAATATATGTAAATGATCAGAAGCTGGAATATGCAATTTCCCCTGCAGACGCTACGACACAGAATATAACCATCAATTTTGTTAAGTAAGGTTTAATTCTATTGCCCGTATGGACTTTTGTTTATACGGGCTAAAATTATAATAGGCATATTAAATGACGATTTATACATATTGGATATAATGAAAGAAGTCAAAATTAATGACTTTGTAATTTTTCATCTGGAGGAAAAGAATATGAACTTGCCAAATAAAATTACGGTTTCACGAATTTTATTGATTCCGTTATTCATGATCATCATGATTGTTCCATTTTCATGGGGGGAAATCTCCCTTCTTGGTACAACAATGCCAGTCACTCATTTTGTAGGAGCGCTAATATATATTTTTGCATCTGTGACGGATTGGGTTGACGGCTATCTGGCACGAAAGCACAATTTGGTTACGAATCTTGGGAAATTCCTTGATCCGCTTGCAGATAAATTGCTTGTTTCTTCTGCATTGATTGTATTGGTTGAGCTTGGTTTTGCTCCTGCGTGGATTGTTATCATTATCATCAGCCGGGAGTTTGCCGTAACAGGACTTCGTTTACTGCTCGCAGGCGGCGGTGAGGTTGTTGCCGCAAAAATGCCTGGAAAAATCAAAATGTGGGCACAAACAGTGGCAATTTCAGCGTTGTTGCTGCACAACATCATTTTTGAAGCATTCTCCATTCCATTTGCGGATATCGCATTATGGGTGGCAATGTTCTTTACAATTTGGTCTGGATGGGATTATTTCGCTAAAAATATGCAAGTATTCCGTAATTCCAAATAATTGATTTTGTCAGGGGGACAAGAAATGAATGCCGAAATCATTGCTGTGGGAACTGAATTGCTCCTTGGGCAAATCGTCAATACAAACGCCAGATTCCTTTCCAGGCAGCTTGCCGATCTGGGAATCAATGTATTCTACCATACAGTCGTCGGGGATAATCCTGATCGATTGAAGAGCGCGATGGAAATTGCTCGGGAACGCGCGAACCTGATTATCTTCACTGGCGGATTAGGTCCAACGAAAGACGACCTGACAAAAGATACAATTGCTGGTCAGCTTGGTAAGCAGCTTGTTCTTGATGAAGAAGCCATGAGGTCCATCGAATTATATTTTGAAAAAACGAACAGGGTAATGACTAAAAATAACAGGAAGCAAGCTCTCGTGATTGAGGGATCAACCGTCCTGAAAAATGAACATGGCATGGCTCCGGGAATGTTCCTGACAGCAGCAGACAACAAGTTCATGCTTCTGCCGGGACCACCGTCCGAGATGGAGCCAATGTTCTTGAAATATGGCCAGCCGGCTTTAGAGGGCATGACCGGCAAACAGTCTAAAATTGAATCGAGGGTCCTGCGGTTTTTTGGAATCGGCGAGGCAGCCCTTGAATCTGAAATAGAAGATTTGATAGACCAGCAGAGCAATCCAACCATCGCTCCTTTGGCTGGTGACGGTGAAGTTACACTGAGGCTTACGGCCAGAGATGATTCCAAGGACACAGCACAAGCATTGATTGATAAAGTGGAAGCAGAAATCATGGACAGAGTCGGTGAGTATTTTTATGGTTATGACGAAACTTCGTTAATGATCGAGCTTTCGAAACTGTTGAGAAACAAAAACTTGACCCTATCAGCGGCTGAAAGCTTGACAGGCGGAATGTTCCAGCAGGAATTGACTTCAATCTCCGGTGCAAGCAGCCTTTTCAAAGGTGGCTTAGTTTGTTACTCGAATGAAGCCAAAATAGGACTTGTTAAGGTTAATCCGGAAACGATTGAGAAGTATGGGGCTGTTAGTGGTGAATGTGCGGAAGAACTAGCAATGAATGCTGCAGCACTTACAAACTCTGACATCGGCATTAGTTTTACCGGAGTAGCTGGTCCCGATAGCCTGGAAGGCCATCCACCAGGGACGGTATTTATCGGGCTCCTCGTAAAAGGCCAGCCAGTCCATTCAGAAAAACTTAGCCTGAGTGGCTCCCGCACCGATATCAGGAAGAGGGCTGTAAAGTTTGGCTGCCAGATTATAATTAATAGATTATCAGGAACACGGAAGCAATAGTTTCCGTGTTTTACTTTTTATTATTAAAAAACGATCCTGCATCCAACCATTCTTAAATAGAAAGATTTCTTGCGAAAATCCTGTTTTAAAGGGTATAGTCTGTAAAAAAACTAGTGAAACATTCACGTAAAATTCAATTTTATCAATTTCCCGTGGTCTAAAAAAACGAATAAATGTTCGATTTTTAATAGACAAACACCCTGGAAAAAGGTATAGTAATAGTAGGCTTTAAATAAGTGATTTGCGGCCAAGCAGTATGCTGGTTCGTTTTTATATAATAAGGAGGAATTTGAGTGAGTGATCGTCAAGCTGCCTTAGATATGGCGTTAAAACAAATTGAAAAGCAATTTGGTAAAGGCTCAGTTATGAAATTAGGAGAGAAGACAGATACAAAGATTTCTACTTCTCCAAGCGGATCCCTTGCGCTGGATGCTGCACTGGGAATAGGCGGATATCCTCGCGGACGTGTTATTGAAATCTACGGACCTGAGAGTTCAGGTAAGACAACTGTTGCTCTTCATGCGATCGCAGAAGTACAGGCTAATGGCGGTCAGGCGGCATTCATTGACGCTGAACATGCTCTTGATCCTGTATATGCACAGAACCTTGGTGTAAATATCGATGAACTTCTTCTTTCACAGCCGGACACAGGAGAACAGGCTTTGGAAATCGCAGAAGCGCTTGTGCGAAGTGGAGCAATTGATATTATTGTAGTTGACTCCGTTGCAGCCCTTGTTCCAAAGGCTGAAATTGAAGGTGAGATGGGTGATGCCCACGTTGGTCTTCAGGCTCGTTTGATGTCTCAGGCATTGCGTAAGCTTTCAGGTGCAATCAACAAATCAAAGACTCTCGCTATCTTCATTAACCAGATTCGTGAAAAAGTCGGTGTTATGTTCGGTAACCCTGAAACAACACCTGGCGGACGTGCTCTGAAATTCTATTCAAGTGTACGTCTTGAAGTGCGTCGTGCTGAAACACTTAAGCAGGGCAATGACATGGTCGGTAACAAAACAAGGATCAAAGTTGTAAAGAACAAGGTTGCACCTCCGTTCCGTACAGCGGAAGTGGATATCATGTACGGTGAAGGGATTTCCCAAGAGGGGGAAATCATCGATATGGGATCAGACCTTGATATCGTTGATAAGAGCGGTTCCTGGTATTCCTATAATGGTGAGCGTCTTGGACAGGGAAGGGAAAACGCAAAGATGTTCCTTAAAGAAAACCCGTCCATCCGTCTGGAAATCAAGCAGAAAATCCGTAATCACTACGGTCTTGATGGCGGTTTTACGGTAACTGAAACTGAAACTGATGAAGACCAGGAAGAACTCAAATTGGATTAATAGATTAGCTATGTTTATAAACAAGGTCTCCTGAAAGCCAGGAGACCTTGTTTGTGCATATTCTTAAAGTGAAGCGGCCGGAACGAAAATCAACCGACGCAGCACAAAAATAAGAATTGATTGAATAATTAATCAAACCGATAGAATCCTTGCAGGACAAACCCTTGACAATAAAATTTGACAGCTTTACAATTAAAAATGTATATTTTATATTTTCATGGTATTAAAAACGTTTAAAAGCATTTGAGCTGTATATTGATGCTTGTAACAATGTACATGCCGACACTTTAAAAAACGTAACACAAGTTCATAGCAAGAGGAGGTGAAAATGATGGATCTAATTATTTCAATCATCTCCATTTTGCTTGGCCTATTCGTCGGTGCAGTTGTTGGCTATTTTTATCGTAAATCCGTTGCGGAAGCAAAAATTGCAGGTGCTAAAAACGCCGCAGAACAAATTGTTGAAGATGCGAAGCGTGAAGCAGAGGCTATGAAAAAAGAATCCCTGCTGGAGGCTAAGGATGAAAATCACAAACTGCGTACAGAAGCAGAGCGTGAAATTCGTGAACGAAGAAATGAACTGCAAAAACAAGAAAATCGTTTATTGCAAAAAGAGGAGAATCTTGATCGCAAAGATGAGTCGTTGAACAAACGTGAGAATCTTTTAGAGAAAAAAGATGATGCTCTTTCCAGAAGACAACAGCATATTGAAGAGATGGAAAGCAAAGTGGACGAGATGGTACGAAATCAGCAGACTGAACTAGAACGCATCTCGGGCTTAACGCGTGATGAGGCTAAATCCATCATTTTGGAGCGAACTGAGCAAGAACTTGCTCACGAAATTGCACTAATGATTAAGGAAAACGAAAACAGGGCGAAAGAAGAATCCGATAAGAAAGCGAAAGAAGTACTTTCACTGGCCATTCAAAGATGTGCAGCAGATCATGTTGCTGAAACGACTGTATCAGTCGTAAATCTTCCGAATGATGAAATGAAAGGGCGTATTATCGGGCGCGAGGGACGGAATATCCGCACCCTGGAAACGTTGACGGGAATTGATCTCATTATTGATGACACTCCAGAAGCCGTTATCCTTTCTGGATTTGACCCAATCAGACGTGAAACAGCCCGTCTAGCTCTAGAGAAGCTTGTCCAGGATGGACGTATTCACCCGGCTCGAATTGAAGAAATGGTTGAGAAAGCACGCCGTGAAGTAGATGAACACATTCGTGAGGTTGGGGAACAGACTACCTTCGAAGTTGGAGTGCACGGACTGCATCCGGATCTTATTAAAGTTCTTGGCCGCTTGAAATATCGTACAAGCTATGGACAGAATGTACTTAAGCATTCAATGGAAGTAGCCCAATTGTCCGGATTGCTTGCAGCAGAGCTAGGTGAAGATGAGACATTGGCTCGCCGCGCAGGACTCCTGCATGATATCGGAAAGGCGATTGACCACGAGGTAGAAGGAAGCCACGTTGAAATTGGCGTTGAGCTAGCTACTAAGTATAAGGAACATCCTGTTGTTATCAACAGCATTGCTTCCCACCATGGTGATACGGAGCCAACTTCGATTATTGCAGTACTTGTTGCTGCTGCTGATGCATTGTCAGCTGCAAGGCCTGGCGCTCGCAGCGAAGCTCTTGAAAACTATATCCGCCGTCTTGAAAGGCTGGAAGAGATTTCTGAATCCTATGAAGGAGTCGAAAAATCATTTGCAATTCAGGCGGGTAGAGAAATCAGGATCATGGTTAAGCCTGATCAAATCGATGACTTGCAGGCACACCGCCTCGCACGTGATATTCGAAAGAAAATCGAGGAAGAGCTCGATTATCCTGGACATATCAAAGTAACAGTCATCCGTGAGACACGGGCAGTTGAATATGCAAAATAAAGCGGTGCTTCGGCGCCGCTTTTTATATTGGCCGATAAACTCCAATGATTTTCCCCTAATCTCTATGTTATGATACAATTTTATCAAATGGCTGCTTTAATACTGGTTATTGCTTTCGAAGGCTTATATAAGTAGAAGAAAGCGATAAAGTTTACGAAAAGAGCCTACCTAAATAACTTATTTTAAAGACAGGAATGTGAATGCAATGAGAATTTTATTTGTAGGGGATATTGTAGGTTCCCCGGGCAGGGATATGGTAACGGAGTACCTGCCAAAGTTAAAGGGAAAATTTCGTCCGACTGTTACGATCATAAACGGCGAGAATGCTGCGAGTGGCAAAGGAATAACGGAAAAGATTTATCGGCAGTTTCTCGAACAGGCGCCCAGGCGGTAACTCTAGGCAACCATGCATGGGATAATCGTGACATTTATGACTTCATTGATAATGCTAAATATCTCGTAAGGCCCGCGAATTTTCCTGAAGAAGTACCTGGAATGGGGATTGTCTATTTAAAGATCAACCAGGAAGAACTGGCAATCATCAGCCTACAGGGCCGGACTTTCATGGCACCAATCGATTGCCCGTTTAAGAAAGCGGATGAATTGATCGCTGAAGCCAGTAAACGTACTTCATTAATCTTCGTCGATTTTCATGCAGAGGCGACTAGTGAAAAGCAGGCAATGGGCTGGTATCTTGATGGGAGAGTTTCCGCTGTGGTCGGTACGCATACTCACGTCCAGACCGCAGATGAGAGGATTTTGCCATCTGGCACAGCTTATTTGACCGACGTTGGCATGACCGGGCCATATGATGGAATATTGGGAGTAGAAAAAGAAGCGGTGCTTAGAAGGTTCATGACGAGCCTTCCAACTCGATTCGAAGTGGTTAAGGATGGAAGGAATCAGCTATCTGCAGTATTGATAGATTTGGATAAGAAGACCGGCAAAGCACTTAAAATCCAAAAGATTCTCGTAAATGAAGACCATCCTTTTTATGAGTAAAATATTAAAAAATATTTAACAATTTTTTAGACTGCAGACAGACTCACTCGAGCCTGTCTGCAGTCTATTAAATTGCGCTTAATTGGTTAGTGATAGCGTAAGATGTTCCAAACGGCTTTATTTACAAAGCAACTGCAGGATAGGTGCCCTTTTGATGAGGGAATAGTCCATATAAGGGTATGATACCTGCCGAAAGTTGCCCTTATTATGAGTGGAAAGCCTGCATAGGGGTACACGATAACCCCGAAATGCACCCTCCCACAGAACCAGACCTATACATCCGAAGATAGATCGCTTCCCGTAAAAAGACAATTAAGCGATCCTTATTAATAAACAGTACTATCATCAGTTACAATGCTTTTGTAACTGATTGGCATATGTAGGCTTCCTGCTGAATATAGTAGCAGTGGAACAGACTAAACTGGATGTATACTCAAGACGTCCAGGACGGGATAACATAAGGAGGAGCCAGGAATGGAGATATTAAAAGTTTCAGCAAAATCTAATCCTAATTCTGTAGCTGGTGCGCTTGCTGGAGTACTGCGCGAAAGAGGTGGCGCAGAAATTCAGGCTATCGGGGCGGGTGCATTGAATCAGGCCGTTAAGGCAGTAGCGATCGCAAGAGGTTCGTAGCACCTAGCGGAGTCGATTTAATTTGCATCCCGGCATTTACTGATATCCTGATTGATGGCGAAGAACGGACAGCCATTAAATTGATTGTTGAACCCAGATGAAAGCGTCAGCGCTATAGATAGATTAGCACTCTAAAGAATTTTAAATGGTCACTTTCAGCCTGTTTGCTATTGCAAGCAGGTTTATTTTATTGAATGGAGTATTATGAATATAAAGAGGAGGTATTTTCGTGAAAATCTATGACGCTCATTGTGATGTTCTATATAAATTATTCATGGACCCGATGCTTGATTTTGCCAATTCACCTGAATTGCAGGTCAATCTTGAACGGCTGACGGCATCTTCCACCAAAGTCCAATTTTTTGCCATCTATGTACCTGAATCAGTTCACCCTGATCTGAAATTTGAAGCTGCACTGCGAATGGCGGATTTATTTTATGAAAAAATCTTAAAGCCTTATCCTCAAATCAAGTTGATCAAGGACAAGGTTGACATTGATCTGCTCGGCGATGATGAAATTGGTGCTGTGCTGGCCCTTGAAGGTTGTGATGCGATTGGACAGGATCTATTGAAATTACGCACTTTGCTGAGATTGGGAGTTCGGTCAGTAGGATTAACGTGGAATTATGGAAATTACGTGGCTGATGGTGTCATGGAGGAAAGGGGAGCGGGTCTTTCAAGGTTTGGACGTCAGGTTGTCCAGCTTCTGAATGAAACCAGAACAATCTGTGATGTCTCACACTTATCTGAACAGGGCTTCTGGGATGTAATCGAACAAGCTGACCGGGTATTCGCATCCCATTCAAACTGTTATTCACTCTGCCACCATCCGCGCAACCTTAAGGATAATCAGTCAAAGCGCTTATTGACCGAGATTCAGTCATTGGTGTTACCTTTGTGCCAGAATTCTTATCAGGTAAAAAGGATTCTGCTTCAATAGATGATGTCATCCGCCAACTTGATCACATTTGTTCTCTTGGAGGAGAAAATCATGTGGGATTTGGTTCAGACTTTGATGGAATAGAATTCAATGTAAAAAATCTCGAGGGTAACGAACAATATGAAAACCTTTGGAATGAATTGCAAAAATATTATTCTGATATACAGGTGAGTAAGTTCCTATATGGGAATATGGCCACAAGATTATCAATGGAAAAATCGTAAATTCCATGGAAACAGCGAATTTCTGCCCAGTAATAGAAGGGTTGCAGAGTAAGCAACTTATAATATAGTAATAAATAAAAAAATATTCATATTTTCGTCAATAAATATTCTGAAGGGGTTGCTTTTTTTAACACATAGGTCTAGAATTGTAAGCGTTTAGTACCATCCATTTGCTAGATTTGAGCAATAAATGCAATATTTAAACCGCTTAATTCTAGTGAATTACTTGGAAAAGTGCTACACTTAATAACGAAGCGTTTTTACATATTTTTTACGTATCTAAAGGGGTGTAAGAGATGATCAATCAACTTTCATGGAAAGTTGGCGGACAGCAGGGAGAAGGAATTGAATCTACCGGGGAAATTTTCTCTATTGCATTGAACCGTCTAGGCTACTACTTGTATGGCTACCGTCACTTTTCATCACGTATCAAGGGCGGACACACAAATAACAAGATTCGAGTGAGCACTTCAGAGGTTCGATCTATTTCTGACGATTTAGATATTCTTGTAGCTTTCGACCAGGAAACAATCGATGTAAACTACAAAGAATTGCATGAGAACGGCGTAATTATTGCTGATGCGAAGTTTGACCCGAAAAAGCCTGAGGATACTCAAGCTGCGATGTATGCGGTTCCGTTTACAGAAATGGCTACTGAATTAGGAACATCTCTTATGAAAAACATGGTTGCCATCGGTGCGACTAGTGCAATTCTGGACTTGGATATCCAAGTTTTTGAAGAAGTTGTCCAGGAGATTTTCGGACGCAAAGGACAACAAGTTGTCGATAAGAATATGGAAGCCATCAAAGCTGGCTACGAATATACGAAAGAACAATTAGGCGGAGCTGAGACTATGCAGCTTGAAAAGGCTGATGGCCAGAAACGCATGTTCATGATTGGTAATGATGCAATCGCTCTTGGAGCAGTAGCTGCAGGATGCCGTTTCATGGCGGCTTACCCAATCACACCTGCTTCAGAGATCATGGAATATCTGATCAAGAAGCTTCCTGCTCTTGGCGGAACAGTTATCCAGACTGAAGATGAAATCGCTGCTGTCACTATGACAATCGGCGCTAACTATGGCGGCGTACGTGCCATTACAGCTTCAGCAGGACCAGGTCTTTCATTGAAAATGGAAGCAATCGGTCTTTCAGGGATCACTGAAACACCACTTGTCATTGTTGACACACAGCGTGGCGGCCCATCAACTGGTCTTCCTACAAAACAGGAACAGTCCGACCTAATGGCGATGATTTATGGAACTCACGGTGAGATTCCTAAAATCGTCTTTGCTCCAAGTACTGTTCAGGAAGCATTCTACGATGCAGCAGAAGCATTCAACCTTGCTGAGGAATATCAGTGTCCTGTCATTATGCTGACTGACCTTCAGTTATCGTTAGGAAAGCAGACAGTTGAACCGCTTGAGTTTGATAAAGTGGAAATCCGCCGCGGCAAATTGGCTACAGAAGCTCTTCCTGGAATTGATAATAAAGGCTATTTCAAGCGTTATGAAGTGACTGAAGATGGTGTTTCACCACGTGTTATCCCAGGAATGAAGAACGGTATCCACCATGTTACTGGTGTTGAGCATGATGAAACAGGAAAACCTTCGGAATCTGCTGCTAACCGTATTGCGCAAATGGATAAGCGTATGCGTAAAATCAGCAATTTGAAATTCAACACGCCAATCCACAAGAATGCTCCGCATAAGGAAGCTGATCTGTTGATCGTAGGTTTCAACTCTACAAGAGGTGCAATTGAAGAGGCAATGGGAAGACTTGAGAAGGATGGCTTAAAAGTAAACCACGCACATGTGCGCCTGGTACATCCATTCCCGGCTGATGAAATGATGCAGCTTGTACAATCTGCAAAGAAAGTTGCGGTTATTGAAAACAATGCGACAGGACAGTTGGCAAACATCATGAAGATGAATGTTGGAGGTCATGAGAAAATCCATAAAATCCTCAAGTATGACGGAAATCCATTCTTGCCGCAGGAAGTCCACACAAAATGCAAGGAGTTGTTCTAGGATGGCGACTTTTAAAGAATTTCGCAATAATGTAAAACCAAACTGGTGCCCGGGCTGCGGCGACTTCTCTGTACAGGCGGCCATGCAGCGTGCTGCTGCCAATGTGGGTTTAGAGCCTGAGAACCTGGCTGTAATTTCTGGTATCGGCTGTTCAGGCCGTATCTCTGGATATATCAATTCTTACGGTTTCCATGGTATCCATGGACGTGCGCTTCCGATCGCTCAGGGCGTAAAGATGGCTAACCGTGATCTAACCGTTATCGCTTCCGGCGGTGACGGTGACGGCTTCGCGATCGGTATGGGACATACAGTCCATGCGATCCGCCGTAACATCAATATCACTTACATTGTCATGGACAACCAGATTTATGGTCTGACAAAGGGACAGACTTCCCCTCGTTCGGCTGCTGGATTTAAGACAAAATCAACTCCTGCAGGTTCTATTGAGCAAGCCATCTCACCAATGGAATTGGCATTGACAGCTGGCGCTACTTTCGTGGCACAGAGCTTCTCAACAGACCTGAAAGACTTGACTGCGCTAATCGAGGCTGGAATCAAGCATGAAGGTTTCTCTTTAATCAACGTATTCAGCCCTTGTGTAACTTATAACAAGGTAAACACTTACGACTGGTTCAAGGAAAACTTGACTAAGCTTGGCGACATTGAAGGATATGATCCATCAAACCGTGAAGCAGCAATGCAGACATTAATGCAGCACAACGGTCTTGTTACTGGATTAATCTATCAAAATACAGAGCGTAAGTCTTATCAGGAATTGGTAAGCGGGTATTCAGAGACTCCGCTGTCAAAAGCAGACCTGAAGCTCGATCAAGCTCACTTTGATAAGCTAGTTGCAGAGTTCATGTAATTTAAATCGCGCTAATCAAGCCGGAATGAAATAAAACCCCAATCGACCAAGATTGGGGTTTTATTATTCTAATAATCAAGCCAATTACTTGAATTAGTGACAAGCATCACTACAAAAAAATTATCTGTTAGGTAATATATTTTATTAAGTCGGCTTTTTTTCCAAGAAAGCTGTATTTCCAGTGCCTGCTATTGTGTTCATTGATTGAAGAGTTTATACTATTATAATGTGTATATTTTATATTTCCAGGGTGAAATATAGCCCTTTTGAAGTAGAAAGCAGAACTGTTTGTAAAGCTAGCATCGGCGCCAGGCTCTATCAATCTGCCTGCTCGCTTTCTAATGAAAGGAGATCTATAATGAACGAAAATCAACGCTTGGAAGGACAGCAAGTAAAAACTGAAAATTCTTCGGACAAAAAATCCAGCAAGGATTACAGCAAGTACTTTGAAACAGTATATACAGCTCCTTCCCTGAAGGATGCAAAAAAACGCGGCAAAGAAGTAGTTCAGTATCATAAAGACTTCGACATTCCTGAAGGATTCATCGGTATGGGAAAGGGGCGCAAGTTCTACATCCGCACTTATGGATGCCAGATGAATGAGCACGACACAGAAGTCATGGCAGGTATCTTCCTTGGTCTTGGCTATGAACCTACTGACAGTGTCGAGGATGCGAATGTCATTCTCTTGAATACATGCGCAATAAGGGAAAATGCTGAGAACAAGGTGTTCGGTGAACTTGGACATCTGAAGCATCTTAAAAGAGAAAAGCCTGATCTTTTATTGGGAGTTTGCGGCTGCATGTCCCAGGAAGAATCCGTCGTTAACAAAATTTTAAAAACGTATAACCAGGTTGATATGATTTTTGGCACGCATAATATCCATCGCCTGCCGCATATCCTCCAGGAAGCATACATGTCCAAAGAAATGGTCGTAGAAGTTTGGTCTAAGGAAGGGGACGTAATTGAAAACCTTCCGAAGGTGCGCAGAGGCAATATTAAAGCATGGGTCAACATTATGTATGGCTGTGATAAATTCTGCACATATTGCATCGTTCCTTATACACGAGGCAAAGAACGCAGCCGCCGTCCCGAGGATATCATTCAGGAAGTCCGTCAGCTTGCTGCACAGGCTACCAGGAAATTACCCTTCTTGGCCAGAATGTAAACGCCTATGGAAAAGACCTGGCAGATATGAAATATGGCCTTGGTGACTTGATGGATGAAATCCGCAAAATTGATATCCCGCGCATCCGTTTTACAACCAGCCACCCTCGTGACTTTGATGATCATTTGATTGAAGTGCTGGCAAAGGGCGGTAACCTGATGGACCACATCCATCTTCCAGTACAATCAGGTTCTACTGATGTATTGAAAATAATGGCCCGGAAGTACACTCGGGAACAATATCTCGAACTTGTACGCAAGATCAAAGCAGCAATTCCTAATGTTACATTGACTACGGATATTATCGTAGGTTATCCGAATGAGACAGATGAGCAGTTTGAAGAAACATTGTCGCTTGTCCGTGAAGTTGGCTATGAATCAGCCTATACGTTCATCTACTCTCCAAGGGAGGGAACACCTGCCGCTAAAATGCAGGATAATATCCCAATGGAAGTGAAAAAGGAGCGTCTGCAGCGCCTGAACGCACTTGTGAATGAGCAATCCGCACAGTCTATGAAGAAATATCAGGATCAGATTGTTGAGGTCCTTGTTGAAGGCGAAAGTAAAAACAATCCTGATGTTCTTGCAGGCTATACAAGCAAGTTGAAACTTGTCAATTTTGTTGGACCAAAAACGGCAATCGGCAAAATCGTCAAGGTAAAGATTACAGATGCGAAAACATGGTCTTTAAACGGGGAAATGGTAGAAGAAATCGAACCAGTTGAGGTGAACTAAGTTGGCAAAGTACAATAAAGATGACATTATCCAGCGTTCAAGAGAAATCGCAAGAATGATTGCGGAAACTGAAGAAGTTGACTTCTTCAAGCGTGCGGAAGCTCAGATCCATGAGAATGAAAAAGTGAAAACACTTATTTCTTCCATTAAAGGCCTTCAAAAACAGGCCGTTAACTTTCAACACTATGGAAAAACAGAAGCATTGAAGAAAACTGAAGCAAAAATTGCTTCTCTAGAACAACAACTTGATGAAATCCCGGTGGTACAGGAATTCAAGCAGTCGCAAATCGATGTAAATGAATTGCTTCAGCTAGTGGCCACAACGATTTCAAATTCGGTTACTGATGAAGTAGTGGCATCAACTGGTGGAGACATACTTCGCGGTGAAACAGGGGCAGCTCTGAAAAACGAAGCAAGCTGCCACACACACAACCATTAATATTAGACAGCAAACGGTACCTGCCGAAAAGCAGGTGCCGTTTTTTATATATCATATAAATACTTAAGATAAATCCATGTTAATTCCCCAGCAACTTTCATCAATCGGGAACATTCAGGGCATATGGGCATACAATGAACTATGCCTAAGTTTTTACCAGCGGTTCTAAAATTAATCGCACACTAGTCTAATATCACGCATAGGATGAATTGAAAAAGATTGAGGAGGTTTCGCTCGCAATGGGAGATTACAGAGAGATTATTACGAAAGCCGTCGTAGCGAAAGGACGCAAATTCACGCAGTCCAATCATACGATCAACCCAGCGCATAATCCGAGCAGCATTCTGGGCGCTTGGGTCATAAACCATAAGTATAAGGCAAAAAAGGTAGGGAAAGTGGTTGAGGTAAACGGGTCTTACGAAGCCAACATCTGGTACTCCTTTGATGATAATACAAAAACTGAAGTAGTGACGGAGAAAGTAACTTACTGCGATGTCATCAAGCTGAAGTACCGTGACCCTGAATGCATGGATGACCATGATGTCCTTGTGGAGGTCCTGCAGCAGCCTAACTGCATTGAAGCGGTCATTTCGCCTAATGGCAACAAAATCATCGTTCACGTCGAAAGGGAATTCCTTGTGGAAGTCATTGGTGAAACGAAGGTATGTGTTGTCACTCATCCAGGCGGATGCGATTGCGACGATGACGAGTGGGGCCATGGCATCGATGATGACGAATTCGAGGACTTGAATCCAGACTTCCTCCTGGGAGAGGAAGAATAACATCGAACTAGGAAGCTTTCACTTCCTAGTTTTTTTTTTGTAAGTGAAGAATAAGAAGACACCGGTTTGGAAGCTGTTTACGCAACTGCAGCAGCTTTGGTTCCGGTGCCTCATTCTGTATTTAGAGGGGCTTTTACAAGAAAAAATTAGGTTTCTCGATTTTTTTGCTGATTTCACATTCATTTGATTCTTCCCATGAGTAAAAACTGCTTCTACAAGTGGTACATTCATTTTTATACACATGATAGGCAACTTCACTTACCTTGTGGATACTATGAGCAACCTGAATTCCGCTATGCAGACACTTGTGGACATTCATCCATACAAGCTGTACAGGTACTCAACGTACTTTTCTTTTTTGAACACGCTTCTGATATTTCCAAATCATAGCTCAAGCTTTCAAGCCAATTGGTTAGTAGCGACATATAGGTCACCTCAAGAGTGATAATTCATGTACTTCTATTCTACGACTAAAGTTCCTAAATAGTGGCGAGTTTGCTGGATATTCAAACATATTTAAAGGAATGTTCACAATTCAAGATTGGCTGTAAGCGTTATAAAGCCCTAATTTCAGTGTCTTTTAATAGTTTTATATAATCGGCACTGAAAAATAAAACAATTAAATTAGGTGAAATCCTTCACATACGCTTGGGGGAATATCCACAGAATGTATATTGTTTCACAATCTTGAGTGCCATATAGTGAAGTTGTAATCGAAAGGTGGTGAATCCCGGTGATTGGATTAAATAAAAAAACAGATTGTGCGAATGTTTTTATAGTCCTTGCAGATTTATTTAAACACCCAACTAGAGGTATCTGGGATGAGATTCAGCAGGAGGATCTACTGAAGAAGCTGGAAAAATCGGTCAACGAACTTTTCAGTATCTACTTTTCAATCGAGGAAGTCCTGCCAGAGAATTATGAAGAATTCACAGAAATATACATGACTTCTATTGGCAGCACGCAAAGGAAAGCTGCTCTTCCGATTGAATCATTGTATAAACGGTGGACACTTGATGAAACGTGCACTCTACCCTTTGCCAGGGACAAAGGTTATATATTAGGAGATTCGGCGTTACATATCAATTACCTGTTAGAAAAGCTTAAGATCGAAATCCCTAATGAACTACAGGGTATACCGGACCATCTTGCAATCCTGTTGGAATTGTTGGCCTATTTCATTGAGCATGCCCCTGAAAGTTCTACTGCTGAATTTTTGGATGACCATTTTGATTGGCTCGATGAATTCGAGTCGCAGCTTTCGAAAGTGAGTGTTCACCCATTTTATCAGAGACTGACGGGAGCATTAATAGAAATGATCAAGGCGCAACGAAATAGTTACCAGTAAGGCTTTAATTCTTAAAGGTGGTGGTGCTTTTAGTGAAGGACATCCTTTTAAAAAGAGATATAATAACAGATTCCATTAAAGGGACCGGATACTCTGCGAAAAAGTCAATGAGTTTTACATGCAGCAGTAATGGAAGGAAGCATCAATCACAAACAGCTAAAGGCAAAAAACTACTAAATGTTTGATCGGTCTGGAGTAAAAGGAGGGCTAGAGAAAATGGTGGATACAAAACTATCACGTCGAGGATTCATTAAAGCCTCTGCAGCAACTGCTGCATTGGCATCTGCGGGAACAGCAGGCTTTAATGCATGGTCCAACGAATATGTAAAAGCAGGAGCAAATGCAGAAATAAAGGAAATACCTAGTACATGCAATGCATGTTCAAGTAAATGCGGAATGATTGGCCTTGTCAAAAACGGCCGTTTATGGAAGCTGACAGGGCACCCTGATCACCCTTATTCGAAAGGGAAGCTATGTGCCAGGGGACATGGTTACGCTACAGTTGTTTATTCACAGGATAGGCTGACACAGCCATTAAAGCGTATTGGTGAAAAGAAATTTGAGCCGATTACATGGGAACAAGCTTACAAGGAAATTGCGGAAAAATTAAACAAGATTATAAAAGAGCATGGCCCACAGTCAGTAGCACTGACGGAGGACCACGCGCTTCAGGGAAATTCTATTCCCCTCGTTTTATCAATGCGCTTGGCTCTGCGAACTATTATACGCACCATGTAGTATGCTCTAACGCTAGGGATGCAGGTTTCCTTCATACAGTGGGTGTAACGGCAACGAGTGCAGATATCAGTAATGCGAAATATATTATGTTCATTGGAAGAAGCTATGGAGACGGAATAAGACCAAGCTCCGTACAAGCATTGGCATCTGCAAAAGACAATGGAGCCAAGATTGTCATTGTCGACCCGCGTTTGAATAACACAGGCAATCTTGCGACAGAGTGGCTGGCAATCCGACCAGGCACTGACTTGGCTCTTGTACTGGCTATGTCACATGTGTTGATAAAAGAAAATCTTCACGATAGGCAATTCATTAAGAACTACACAATTGGATTCGAAGAATATGCAAAAGAACTGAAAAAATATACACCAGAATGGGCAGAAAAAATCACCGGTCTCCCTGCTGATGCAATCACACGGATTGCCATTGATATGGGCAAAGCCAAACCGAAAGCGTTGATTGAGCAATCGTGGAGAGGTGCATTCGGCTGTAACTATGAAAATAGTACAGAAACCGGACGTGCCGTTGCAATGTTCAATGCTTTACTAGGAAACTACCAGCAAAAGGGCGGTAGTATTTTTGGCGGAAAACCTTCGCTGGGTAAACTTGATAAAGCAAAACACCCGAGTCCAAAAGAACCTGAACTTTCAAAGGCAGGATCCAAGGAATTCCCGATTGCCTATCCAACTAATGGAGTAGCAACAATCGTCGCAAAGGAAGCACTGGAAGGCAAAATGAAGGCGGCAATTTATTACCATTCCAATGCAGCATTAGGATATGGAAATCCTAAAGTCATGAAGGAAGCTCTATCTAAAATGGATCTCGTGGTGGCAATAGACGTGCAAATGTCTGAAACCGCGCAACTGGCTCATTATGTACTTCCGGAAGTTTCGTATATCGAACGTGATGAGGTAATTGAAGGGTTATCCGGAAAGGTTCCCGGAATAGCTCTTCGCCAGCAAATGGTAGACAAGGTACATCCGGAAACAAAACCAATTCATGAAATCTATACTGAGTTAGCTAAAGCTTGCGGAGTAGGTCAGTATTTCAATTTCACCCTTGATGAATTGAATGAAACGATGCTTGCTCCGACAGGTATAACGTACAAACAGCTGAGGGAAAAAGGAACCATCATGTTCCCGAATGAAGAAATTACCCTCGGGGAAATGCCGAAATTAAAGACCCCATCAGGCAAAATAGAATTTTACAGTGAAACATATAAAGAAGCAGGCTTTAAACCGATCGTCGAATGGATTGAGCCTAAGGTAAGCCCGGCAGATGATTCTTTTCGTCTGATCACTGGCAAACAGGCAATCCATAGCCATACTCAAACTGCCAATATCCCAATTCTGATGCAGATTACGAAGGACTATGATTTAGAAAGAATTTGGATTAACCCTGTTCGTGCAAAAGCGCTGGGAATTAAGGACGGCGATATGGTTGAATTGAAATCCAGTGAAGCAACCAGCAAGATACGAGTGAAAGTTACTGAAAGAATTCACCCAGAGGCAATTTTTGTTCCAAGCCACTACGGTATAACATCCAAGGATTTAAAGACTGGATATGGTATAGGTTTTGGCTATATGGAACACGTACCATTCGATTTTGAAAAATGGAGTGGGTCAGGAAATATCCACGAAGTAATCGTGAAGGTTAGGAAGGTGAATGGCTGATGGCACGCTATGGAATGGTAATAGACACAAGAAAATGCGTCGGCTGTTATGCTTGCCGGGTAAGCTGCCAGATGCAGAATGAGCTTCCGGTAGAAGAGTCGTATATTAAGTTTTACGAAAAAGAAACGGGAGTTTTCCCAAACGTCAAAAATGAAATCATCCCGGTACAATGCCAGCACTGTGAGGATGCCCCATGTGTGACTGTCTGCCCGACAAAGGCTACCTACACGACAAAAGAAGGCATCGTGCTTGTTGACGCAGATAAGTGTATCGGCTGCAAGTATTGTATGGTCGCTTGCCATTATGGCGCAAGAACGCAGGATCATAATACCGGTGTCGTTGAAAAATGCCGCTTCTGTGCTGAGCTAGTGGCAGAAGGTAAACAGCCAGCCTGTGTCAGCACATGCATCAGCAATGCCCGTATTTTCGGTGATCTTGATGATCCGAACAGTGAAGTTTCAAAAGCAATCGTTCAAATGAATGCCCAGCCTTTAAGGCCGGACTTAGGCAAGGCAAAAATTTACTACGTGAGGTGATTATAATGGTTTGGGGAACAATTATCGCTGCCTATTTATTCCTTGCTGGACTTAGTGCCGGTGCGTTTTTAACATCTTCCTATGCAGCAAGGAAATATCCTGATGCCAAAACAGTCAGGATTGCCGGAAGGTTAATCAGCCCGATTCTGATGGGCATAGGTCTATTGCTTCTTATTGTCGATGCGGAAGCAGGTCTTAAGGATCCTTTGAGGTTCATCTATTTGTTTACAAATTTCAGTTCTGTCATGACAATCGGTACTTATTTCATTAGCTTTTTCATGATGGCTGCAGCATATATCGCTTTGATGGAATTGCTGAAAAAAGATACAAATAAAATTGTGGAGTACGTCGGGATCGTCTTTGCTGTCGCTACAGCCATTTACACCGGCTTCCTGATTGGTGTCATTGGAGCTGTGCCACTATGGAATACAGCGATTTTGCCAATCTTGTTCGTTGTGTCGGCATTCTCAACGGGGATTGCCGGAACAATGCTCGTATCAGCAATCTTCGATAAAAAAGTGATCCATCATGTGATGTCCATCAAAAAACTTCACTTAACATTGCTGATTTCTGAATTATTCCTGATTTTCACAATGTTCTTGATCACTTCATCGACCAATGAGTCAGCAGCACAATCTGTTGCCATGCTTCTTTCCGGAGAGTACAGCACTTTATTCTGGCTGGGACTGGTTGTTGTGGGATTGCTTGTTCCAATCGGAATCGAAGCTTTGGAATTATGGAATTCGAAAAAACTCCAGCAAAGCCAGGCTGGATTGGAAGTTGCAGCTTCAGGCTCACACGGAATCGCAGCCACTATGATCACGGAAAGTGCTGTACTGGCAGGCGGATTTATTCTCCGCTATCTGTTACTTGCAGCAGCAGTTCCGGTAATATTCTTATAATAAATGCAAGCAGACCTGAACTAAAAACGTTCAGGTTTTTTATGTATCAATTGAACTCTCCCGTTTTTTCTTTATAGAAAAATTTATGAATTGCAATACTATATTACTGCCCGCCAAAATCAGGATTGGCATAAAAAGTATGGACTTTCCTGGTTAATCCAGGTTAACTCAAAAAAGTAATCGACTAAAGAAAATAAAATGAAAATAAATACAAAAATGCGAGTTATGTTTTCTAGTCTAATTAACATACCAAATTATCCTTTCATGTGTTTAATCTAGTAATTCTCTAAAATATGGAAAACCCCTTCTAAGAAAAGATGTCATCTTATTTTAAAAGAGTAAGTGACCCAAAAGAAGGGATATCAAGCAAGAATACAGAATTATATCTCCAACGTTATGTGAAAGAGGGATGTCGATGGAGGTGCAATTTACGGTATCCTGGAATTATATTGAGGAAGTGGAACAGAAGGGTAGTATATATGATTACTTTTGGAAAAATGGAATCAGGAATAAGCTATACCATGCGGCCAGGTGTCTATGGAATAATTTTTAATGAACATAAGAATTTGATTGCTTGATAGAGACCGGTGATGGGAAGTATTTCCTTCCAGGAGGTGGGTTGGAAGGAAGTGAAAGTCATGAGGAGTGTCTACTTAGGGAAGGCATTGAAGAAATGGGAAATCTGCTTGAAATTGGGGAATGGATTGGAAAAGCACAGCGCTATTTTTATTCCGAAAAGGATTCGGAATATTATCTAGGTGCAGGGCATTTTTATTTTGCGGAAATAGCTGGAGATGCGGGAGATCCTGTTGAGGCTGACCATCAACTCAGGTGGGTTGAACCTGGCGCAGCAGTGAAAATGTTATTTCATGAACATCAGAGCTGGGCCCTTCAAAAGGCTTTGTGTTTGTTTGGGGAAAATGAGGAAATATAAGGTGGAATATCTCTGCCATACTTGATGACAAAAGTCATCTTGTTACAAGTCTGTAATCAGCTTTGTTGGGAAAATCAAATGAATCAAATTACCTCTTTCCTTTCTCGCCTGCTTAATGGTAATGTTAGCATAATCACATCCTCATTATTTATTTGTTTGACAATAGGTATAAATGGGAAAATATTTCTTAGAACAGTAAAAAGTAATGAGGGCGATTATGATTAACAACTTTGAATATCAGATCTTTTCCGTAGAACTAAGAAGACTTCATAAAGAATACCAGCGGTGTGAAAATGCCAAATTAAAACAATCAATATCAAAGGACATTGAACTTATAGAGGACGCGCTGGAAACAATCTGAAACTAAATTAAGCAGGAGATTTTCAAATGAATAAACAATTAACCGATCCAGAATTCCTTTCATTCTGTGAAAACGCTATGCCAATTGAAGTGGTAGAAAAATTCACTAATAATAACATCCGCGGACTTGAGAATATTGCACTAAGGTCGATTTCAACCCGAAACAAACTACCGGCGAATGTAGTCAATCTATTGGTTGCCTATTTCTACAGTCACTATGGTAATCAGGTATATAATCGTAATGACCTGGCACGTTTATATGATTACTGGGCATCGAAGGATGTCAGGACAATGACTCAGGCAGCTGAAATGACCAATGAAGATATTGAGGAAGTTCTTAAAACGTTGAAATGATGGAATTGCTTTTTGAACAGGCTGAGCTCAGCCTGTTCTTTTTTATTTAATAGGAAATTTGGGACAAACATATTTTTGCTGTGGATACTGAAGGAGATTCAGTGTATTTGCATAGGCTCGCAGTATTACCAGTACATATAGGCAAAGGATTTGGAAAAGAACTATTAAATTGGATTGAGAAGAGTTTTTCAACGGACAAAACATATCTCAAATTAGACTGTGTTGCTGACAACAGCAAACTGAATCAATTTTATTTGGCTAACGGGTTTCACTATCTCGGTGAAACAGACCGTCACAGTAAATACGGAAAAAAGTTATTTGCTTAACTCCGGCCCATGTGGGGTCTTTTTTTATGCGAGAAAAGAAGCTGGAGATTTCACTTAAAGTTAATAAACATGGCGAAGTATCAGCTGGAATAGAGGTTAAAATGGAGTTGCGAAGAAGTGATGTTTTAGCGAGGGATTAATTATGTTGATGCAAGTGGAAATTTTAGAAGAAATTGTCGATCATCTGCCGGAGGGCATGATTGTAATGGATAAAGATCGCATGATTCATTATCTTAATGAAAAAGCAGTTGACATGACCGGCTGGAAGCATGGAGAGAAAGTACCTTACTGTACATATTGCCAGGAAAGAGAACTGGAAGAGGATGAGAATCGCTGTATCTTAACCTCTGATAATCCGATTCCTTTTTTTAACTCCCATCTGGCAGTGTATGAGGGACTGGAAGAATTTGAGATGTCTTTTAAAAAAATCACTATATCGGATGAGGTATATTATGTCCTTAGGATCCGGCCTCCAGTCCAGAATGAAAATAGTGAGCGGGCACGATTCCATGAGCTGCTTGTACAAGAAACGCTGCTCGCCCAGGAGGCAGAGCGTAAAAGGATTGCCATGGAACTGCATGATCATATCGGACAAAGTGTCTATAGCATATTCCTTGGCCTTGAGGTAATCAAACAGAATATCAGCGAGGATAAATATCAAAATCATGTCACCAACATGGTCAATGTCATGGAAAAAACACTTAAAGATATTAAGAGTCTGACCAAAAGCCTCAGACCTGAAATCGTGTATGACATTGGTTTGGAAAAATCGCTTCGGCAAGCAGTAAAGGATTGGAGGAAGCTGTACCAGATAGATATCTTTTTGGAGATGGAGCTCGATAAGGAACAGAAACTGGATCCGGAAAAAGAACTTCATCTATTCAGGATCATCCAGGAAAGCATCACAAATTCTGTTCGCCACGGCAAGGCAACTTATTTCTTCATTCATTTAAAGACATACTATCAATATATCTTTTTTCAGTTATACGACAATGGCAATGGCTTTATATCAACTGGATGTAAAACGAAAGGGCTCGGTTTGAAGCATATGTATGAGCGCTGCAAAATGCTTGGTGGGGACATCAAGTGGATCAGCAAGGAAGGCGGGCCTACACGGGTGGAAGGGTTTGTTTCTTTAACAAAAGTGGAAGGGGAGAGGAAAGATGAACCTAATGATCATCGATGATCATGAAATTGTCCGGGATGGGCTGAGCATGCTTTTGCAGCAATCTTTTTGCATTGATGGGAGGATTTGTGCCTGCGATGGCTATGAAGCTGTTAAAGCTGCGGTCGACTTCCCTGCGGACCTGGTACTTCTGGACCTTTCGATGCCAGGCGGCCTGGATGGAATGACGACCTTGGAAAGACTTCGGAAACTCCTGCCGGAAGCAAAAATAGTCATTTTCTCGATGCATGATGATATCGGGTATCAAAAGAAGGCTTATGAAGCTGGAGCTGACGGCTATCTAATCAAGCAGCTGAAGCGTGACGATCTCATCCATCTCTGGATAAAATTTTAGCGAACCAAAAGGTGTTCGATACACATATATGGAGGATGAGACAGAGGGTGACCAATTCAATCCGGTCGACCTGCCGATCACCAAGCGAGAAAAGGAGGTATTCATCCTTACGGTTAAAGGATATTCCCAGAAAGACATAGCTGAAAGGCTTGATATATCAGTCAAAACAGTAGAAAATCACCGTCAGAAAATTGGTGAGAAGCTAGGAACACACAAGCGATATGAATGGGTAGAAACAGCACGAAAATATAATGTATTTCAACCTTAGAAGCAGGACATACCGATGTCTTGCTTTTTATTTGGCCAATGAATCACTTAATGACTCTATTTCATTATAATCTTTTCCAAATATTTTCATATATTAATTGGAATTTATTTCATGAAGTTTGAATTTTTGAGATAATTGAATCAACATAGGCCGAAAGCAGGTGTTTTGGTTGGAAGTCTTGGAAGTGAAGCAATTAACTAAGAGGTTTAAAGATTTCGAGGCAGTCAAGAATGTTTCCTTTTCCGTACAAAAGGGTGAGTCTTTTGGTCTCCTCGGACCCAATGGAGCAGGAAAGACAACAACGATTCAAATGATTACAGGTTTATTTCCCCCGAGTTCAGGAATCATTGAAATAGCTGGCATTGATATGGTCAAGCAGCCAAAGCGTGGGCAAGGGCTTTTAGGAATCGTGCCTCAGGAAATTGCGCTTTACCAAACTATGAGTGCGAGGGAAAACCTCTCATTCTGGGGAAGAATGTACGGTTTAAGGGGGAACCACTTGCAAAAAAGAATTGACGATGTACTTGAAATTATCGGCTTGGCTGATCGGGCAAAGGAAACAGTAGAAACGTTTTCCGGAGGGATGAAGCGGAGAGTCAATATCGGTGCTGCAATTTTACATAATCCAGAGCTGTTGATCATGGATGAACCGACCGTAGGGATAGATCCCCAATCTCGCAGTCACATCCTTGAAACGGTAAAAAAGCTGAATGGTGAAGGGATGACAGTTATCTATACAAGTCATTATATGGAGGAAGTTGAGTTTCTTTGTGAAAAGATTGGCATTATGGATCAAGGAGAATTCATTACATCTGGTACTATTTCGCAATTAAGGGAAACAATCGGTGATCGTTCTCGTATTGTCATGAACTTTTCGGGGGCAATCGAACTTGAAAGCATAAAGTCAATTTTAACGTCTGAGATACCTGAACGCGACCTCTTAATGAATCAAAATGAGCTTGCCATTTTTCATAAGGAACCACAAAAAATACTAAGTGAATTGATCCAGTCGGTTACAGGGACCGGTTTTGAAATTGCCTCAGTTGAAATAGTTGAACCCAATCTCGAGAGTGTGTTCCTCCATCTTACTGGCCGAAGCTTAAGGGATTGATGTTTGCCAGTCCATAGTTGGACTGGTAATTCTTTTTAAGGGGATTCTATCGAAAATTATATTTTGTCGAGTTATAATAGATATTTAGAGTAAGAGTCGAAAAATGATCCTTGGTTTGACTGAATAAGAAGGAATTAAGTTATTCGGGTAAAAGCACATGTGCTGCATTGCCCGAAACAGAGAGAATATGGTGAAAAGGGAAAAGCAGGTCACCTGGCATTACCAGAAATGAAAGAAACTAATCAAAAGGGAGAGGCAGAATTTCTGCATAACCCTAACAATAAAGCAAAGTGAATTTTGGAGGATAATATGGCTACATATACCCCTATGATAAAACAATACCTGCAAGTGAAGGCGGATTACCAGGATGCCTTTTTATTTTTCCGTTTGGGAGATTTTTATGAAATGTTCTTCGAGGATGCATTAAAGGCATCCCAGGAGCTTGAAATAACACTTACCAGCAGAGAAGGCGGCGGTGAGGAACGGATTCCGATGTGCGGTGTTCCTTATCATTCAGCTCCTAACTATATTGAACAGCTGATCAACAAAGGCTACAAAGTCGCAATATGTGAACAAACAGAAGATCCTAAGACTGCCAAAGGTGTCGTCAAGCGTGAAGTTGTCCAGCTGATCACTCCGGGAACAGTAATGGAGGGTCGAGGTCTTTTAGAAAAAGAAAATAATTTTATCGCTACCGTCTCAGTTTTTCCTGGAGACACATATGGGTTTGCCTGCAGTGACTTATCAACAGGGGAAAGCAGGGTGACATTAGTTAACGGCAGTGTCGAAGAGCTTATCAACGAATTATCGATTTCTGGTGCAAAGGAAGTTGTCATTGAAAGCTCGCTTTCGCCGGAAATCCAGAAAAAGCTGAAGGAGCGTTCTATCCTGGCGCTTTCGATTGAGGATAATACCGATCTCAATGAAAACTTTTCAGAACTGTTTGCTGACCTGGAAAATGAACAATTAAAAAACACAGCCTCAAGATTATTCAATTATTTGTACCGAACCCAGAAACGCAGCCTGGATCATTTACAAAAGGTATCCGTCTACAAGGTTCAGCAGTATATGAAAATTGATTATTTTTCGAAGCGCAATCTTGAACTGACAGAGACAATACGATCTACTGCAAAAAAAGGGACACTTTTATGGCTGCTTGATGAAACGATGACTGCAATGGGCGGCAGGATGCTGAAGCAATGGATCAACAGGCCGCTGATTGACAAAGCTGAGATCAGCCGCCGTCAGGAACTAGTGCAGCTTTTTGTCGGACAGTTTTTCGAACGCCAGGAATTGCGTGAAAAGTTGAAAGAGGTATACGATCTTGAACGATTGGCTGGAAGAGTTGCTTTTGGCAATTTAAATCCAAGAGACCTGATGCAGCTAAAGAGATCTTTATTACAGGTACCGTCCTTAAAGCATATATTGGAGAGTCTTTCCCATGAGGAAGCTGCCCTGATGGCAGACAGACTCGATCCTTGCGAGGAGGCGGCGGATCTGCTCGAACAGGCAATCGTTGACAACCCTCCGCTTTCTGTCAAGGAAGGAACATCATCCGTGATGGCTACAATCACCAGCTTGACCAGTATCGCGATGCCAGCCGGAACGGAAAGACTTGGATTGCCATGCTTGAACGTGACGAGCGTGAGAAAACAGGCATAAGATCCTTGAAGGTTGGATACAATCGGGTGTTTGGCTACTATATTGAAGTAACGAAGGCGAACCTGCATCTTTTACAGGAAGGCCAGTATGAACGAAAGCAAACGCTATCGAATGCAGAGCGCTTCATCACACCTGAACTGAAAGAAAAAGAAGATTTGATCCTTGCTGCCGAGGAAAAAAGTGTCGAGCTTGAATACCAGCTATTTACCGGAATCCGCGAGACAATCAAAGAATATATTCCTAGATTGCAGAAACTCGCCAGGGCTCTTAGTGAACTTGATGTACTTCTTGGGTTTGCAGAGCTTAGCGAACAGCGACAGTACGTAAAGCCGGTGTTCTCAGCTGAGAGGAAAATCGTCCTGAAGGATGGGCGCCATCCAGTTGTCGAAAAAGTAATGGATGCCCAGGAATATGTGCCTAACGATTGCTATATGGACAATGAACGAGAAGTATTGTTGATTACTGGACCGAATATGTCAGGTAAAAGCACATATATGCGCCAGGTTGCCTTAACAGCGATCATGGCTCAAATTGGCTGTTTCGTCCCGGCGACCGAGGCGGTAATGCCTATATTTGACCAGGTTTTCACCAGGATTGGTGCGGCAGACGATCTTGTTTCAGGACAAAGTACCTTTATGGTCGAGATGCTTGAGGCAAAGAACGCAATTACCAATGCTACGAAAGATAGTTTGATTCTTTTTGATGAAATCGGCCGGGGCACATCCACATATGATGGCATGGCGCTCGCACAGGCAATGATCGAATATATCCATGATAAAATTAGCGCAAAAACGCTGTTTTCGACTCACTATCATGAAATGACTTCTCTGGAAAGTGAATTGCAAAAATTAAAGAATGTACATGTTAGCGCAGTAGAGCAAAACGGCAAAGTGGTTTTCCTTCATAAAATTAGGGAGGGAGCAGCAGACAAGAGTTACGGCATCCATGTTGCACAGCTTGCTGAACTTCCGGCAGACCTGATAGAACGTGCTGCGGAGATCCTCCACATACTTGAGCAAACAGACACACCGGTTTCGCTTGGGTCTGAGAGTCAGAAGAGCTTAGACTCTGTACGGGAAACATTGCAGCATGAGCAAGACAAACAAGCCATTCTTCAGGCAGCGGAAACAGCAGCCGCGTCTCAGTTATCATTTTTTGATGAAGAGCCTGAAAAGAAGAAATCTAGCAGTGCAAGTAAAAAGGAGAAGCAGGTTCTTGACCAATTAAATGGACTTGAAATTCTGGATATGACCCCTTTGCAGGCAATGAATATTCTTTATGAATTACAAAAGAAGCTGCGTAAGTAAGATTCTATAAACCCTAAATGGGTCAGGAACTGGGAAAAGGGCCTATAGAAAAATTCTATAAGCTGCAATGTGAGAAGATCGAGAAAAAGGGCCTATAGAAAAATTCTATAAGCTGCAATGAGAGAAGATCGAGAACAAGGG
>NZ_BAUW01000001.1 GCF_000517385.1 Mesobacillus boroniphilus JCM 21738
TTGTCGGGACTGAACAAGCGCTTGCGCTTTTTGTTCCCAGATAAGAAAGTATAAATCTTCACTTCGAGAATTGTCTGGCTCCAGCGCCTAGCCCCTCGAGTCGCTTCGGTCCTGCCAATGAAGTCAAAGAACGACTTCACTGTCAGGCCCTCCAGCGCTTGTCGGGGCTAAACAAGGCGCTTGCGCTTTTCTTATTGCGCCTGTTGGAATCGGAACAAGTACCCTAACGGACAAACCGAAGCCTGAAATGGAGAAAGATGTCCGATAGAACGGCTCTAATGGACAAACCGGAGCCAGAAACGAAGAAAAATGTTCGATAGGATTCTGGGTCCAGGTTAAATAAAAACAGTCACCAATCGTCTATTGGTGACATAACATTACTGATCTACAACAGCAGTATCGTCAACTGCATTCCCTGCCTGGGCGAATCCATATTCCTCAAGAAATTCATCAAGAACCTTTTCATATTGTTCCCGGTTTTCGCTGTAGGATTGGGCGTGAAGGCCGTTATCAGCCATGAATAATTTTTTCGGCCCTTTTTTCTGTTCGAACAAAGCTTCAGTCATCGATGGCAGGATGAAATCGTCCATGCGGCTATGGATGAAAAGGATCGGTTTTTTAATATTTTCGATAACTGCAATCGGAGATACCTGACTTAAAGAATATTTATCACGAATGCGGACGAACATACTGGCGACTGGCAGCAATAATTTTGGCGGCAAAACTTAACCTCTTCCTTGATCCGGTAAGCGAGCTGTTCGCTGAAGTCAGAGAATGGGCAATCTGCCACATAGAAGTCCGCGCCGTCTTCTATCATGCCCGCATAAAGAAGCAGGGTAGCGGCTCCCATAGACTCCCCGTGGATGCCAAGAAGCAAATCTGGGCCTTTCTCTTCCCTTAGCCAGTCTACAACCGATTTCAGATCAAACTTCTCATAGTACCCATAGCTTGTTGTTTTTCCGCCAGATTCACCGTGGCGCCTATGGTCATAGATTACGGCATTAAAGCCGCGGTTCAAGAATAGGTTCATATATTTTACCGAATTGGTCTTGCTCTGGGTAACCCCATGGGCAATGATGATATACCGATTTGTCTTATGCGGTTCGACAAGGACTGCTTTCAGCGGATACCCGAAGGAAGAGGGAATGCTCACTTCCCTTTTTGGCAGGACATCATATTCATCTGGCACAAGATGGCCGGCGTCTTTTTCCCGATTAAAGATTTCATCATCCTCTTTCTTTTTCAGGAACATGACTTTATTGGATATATAAACTCCCAGCGAAGCCAGGACAAGCAAGAAAGAAAACAACACGCGGAATGCCTTTCTCAAGCTGAACCCTCCGTCTCATCCATTTTCTCTATTTTACCATTCACAACGATAATACAAACATAAAAAGACCGCCGAATCAAGCGGTCCAACATCTTTATTGCTGTGAGTTCTGGCGCTTTGTTGGGTGAATCGCTTTTTCAAGATCCTCGGCGGCAATCTTTTGTTTTACATTATCTGCGTTTGGCTTGCCTTGCTGGCTGTAGCCTTTGTCACGTTTTTGGCTCATGCGACATGCTCCCTTCTTCAAAATAACCTCATCTAATAAGATGGATTCAAGAGCAGGAGCTTATGCAAAAAAGTTAAACAGTAACAGAATTCAGCTTGAAGTAGGTGCTTTCAATCGGCCTTGAGATATGAGGCTGGATTACCTCGATGGCCTTGAGCATCTTATCAAGGTCGACGCCGGTTTCGATTCCCATCCTGTGAAGCATATAGACGACATCCTCAGTAGCGGCGTTGCCTGCAGCTCCTGGGGCGAACGGGCATCCACCGAGACCGCCGGCAGAAGTGTCGAACCGGGTGACTCCTGCCTGGAGAGATGCAAAAATATTCGACAGTGCCAGCTTTCTTGTATCATGGAAATGCGCTGTCAGCAGCACATCCGGGTAGGCAACCTTCAATTTGGAAAATAAAGAATAGGACTCATGGGGTGCAGCCATGCCGATTGTATCGGCGACGCTCAATTCATCGACCCCGGCCTCAACGAATTCACCGCATAGTCCAAGGACATCATCTTCTTCAACCTTGCCTTCATACGGGCAATAAAAAGCAGTTGAGATGCATGCACGCACAAAATAGTCCTTCGACTTAAGCTCTGCGATCAATGGCAGAACCTCCGCCAGGCTCTCGGCAGTCGTTTTGTTGATATTCTTTTGGTTAAAGGTATTGCTGACACCGACGAACACACCGACCGCTTTGCAGTCAGTCATATAGACGCGTTCTATTCCCTTTTTATTAGGAGCGAGAACGATATTCCTCGTGTTGCTGTCAAGGCAGTCAGCAACGATTTCTGCGGCATCGCCCATCTGTGGCACCCATTTAGGAGATACGAAGGAAGTAAGCTCCATCTCTTTGACTCCGGCATCCTTCAATGAATTGATAAATTCTTTTTTCACTTCTGTAGGGACAAAACTCTTTTCATTTTGAAGCCCGTCTCTCGGGCCAACTTCAATTATTTCAACCTTCTCGGGAAGTTGCAGCATTTGATATAACCCTCCTCTTAAGATATCTTAATTGTAAATAGAATATTTTTAAAAATGCAAGAATAAATAAAATTTTGATAAAATAAAAGGGATTTTATCAAAAGCAATAGAAGTAATTAAAATGTGAGAACTAGAGAAAGGGTGAGCAGTTTGAGCAAGACTGAAGCAGTCATCGTAGCTGCAGTAAGGACAGCAATTGGCAGCTTTAATGGTAGTTTGAAGAATATTTCTGCACCAGACCTCGGTGCCGCGGTAATTAAAGATGCATTGAAACAGGCGGGGGTTGAACCTGGTCAAGTGGATGAAATCATCATGGGCAATGTCCTCCAGGCTGGATTGGGGCAGAACCCTGCAAGACAGGCAGCGATTAAGGCGGGGATTCCTGAAAGCGCTTCCTCTATGACGATCAATAAGGTGTGCGGATCTGGCTTGAAGGCAGTCCATCTTGCAGCGCAGGCGATCATAGCGGGTGATGCGGAAGTCGTCGTGGCCGGCGGAATGGAGAATATGAGCCAGGCTCCATATTTATTGAACAATGCCCGTGATGGCTTCAAGATGGGTGACCAGAAGCTCGTTGACAGTATGACTTCCGACGGACTCACGTGTGTTTTCAATGGCTACCATATGGGGGTTACGGCTGAAAATCTGTGCGCAAAATATGAAATCGGCCGGAGCGAGCAGGATGAGTTCGCAGCATCCAGCCAGGAAAAGGCTGCAAAAGCGATTGAAGAAGGTAAGTTCAAGGATGAAATCGTGCCAATCGAAATTCCGCAGCGAAAAGGTGATCCAGTCATTTTTGATACGGATGAGTATCCGAAAAAAGGGACAACAGCGGAGAAGCTTGGCGGCCTTCGTCCGGCATTCAAAAAGGACGGCAGCGTAACGGCGGGGAACGCGTCAGGAATCAATGACGGAGCTGCAGCTCTCGTTGTCATGAGCAGGGCAAAAGCGAAAGAGCTTGGCCTGAAACCGCTTGTCGTGATCAGGGCTAACGCAAGTGCTGGTGTTGATCCGAGCATCATGGGCATCGGACCGGTTGACGCAGTTAAGAAAGCATTGAACAAAGCGGGCATGACGATGGAAAATATTGAGCTGATTGAGGCGAATGAAGCGTTTGCCGCTCAATCACTGGCTGTCGATCGTGAGCTTAATTTTAACAAGGACATCCTCAATGTGAATGGCGGTGCGATTGCGCTGGGTCATCCAATCGGGGCAAGCGGAGCCAGGATCCTTGTTACACTGATCCATGAAATGAAGCGCCGTAACGCGAAGACCGGGCTTGCTACCCTATGCATTGGCGGAGGACAGGGTGTCGCGACAGTTGTGGAGCTAGCTTAAGCCTAGTAATCTTTTAACTTTATTTGAAAGCTGGCACTGGCATTAGCACGTGCTATCCATAGTCAAAGGGGGAATAACGATGAAAACAATTTGCACATCCTTTCAAGATGCCGTAGCGGTTATCCATGATGGCGCAACCTTGATGGTTGGCGGCTTTGGCCTCTGCGGGATCCCGGAAAATGCCATCCTGGCACTTGTTGAAAAAGGAGTAAAAGACCTGACAGTCATTTCAAATAACTGTGGTGTCGACGATTGGGGACTTGGACTGCTGCTAAAGAACAAGCAGATTAAGAAAATGGTAGGTTCTTATGTTGGGGAAAACAAAGAGTTCGAAAGACAGGTATTATCCGGTGAAATCGAAGTCGAATTGATTCCACAAGGAACCCTGGCTGAAAAAATCAGGGCAGGCGGTGCAGGAATTCCGGCTTTCTACACACCGGCAGGAGTGGGAACACCGATCGCGGAAGGAAAAGAAACCCGTATGTTCAATGGCAAAGAGTATCTCCTTGAAGAGTCGCTGACTGCGGATTTCAGCATCGTCCGTGCCTGGAAAGGCGATAAAATGGGGAACCTTGTCTATCATAAAACGGCAAGGAACTTCAATCCAATGATTGCAGCGGCCGGCAGGATCACGATTGCCGAAGTCGAGAATTTATATGAAGTAGGAGAATTAGATCCGAACAGTATCCATACTCCAAGCATTTATGTCCAGACACTGATTGAAGGCAATCAGGAGAAACGGATAGAAAGGCTGACAGTGAGAAGTTAACTCTGGCTGATCATGAAAGGAGAAGGCATATGATTAAAAACAAAGGGAATGTCCGGGAGAAAATCGCGCGCCGGGCTGAAAAAGAAATCGAAAACGGTTTTTACGTAAACCTTGGCATCGGGATGCAACATTGGTTGCAAATTTCATTTCCGGCGACAAGCAGGTTGTCCTTCAGTCTGAAAACGGTTTGCTTGGGATTGGACCTTATCCAGCCGAAGACAGCGTCGATCCAGATTTGATCAACGCAGGGAAAGAAACGGTTACGGCGATTCCAGGTGCTGCGTATTTTGATTCTGCTGAGTCTTTTGCGATGATTCGCGGAGGACATATCAATATCGCCATCCTTGGCGGAATGGAAGTCTCGGAAGCTGGCGATCTAGCTAACTGGATGATTCCAGGAAAGATGATCAAAGGCATGGGCGGTGCAATGGACCTTGTCCACGGAGCACAAAAAATCATCGTCATCATGGAGCATGTGAACAAGAGCGGTGAAGCGAAAATCCTTAAGGAATGCAGTCTGCCACTGACAGGAAAAGGTGTTGTCAACCGCATCATCACAGATATGGCAGTCATTGACGTAACACCTTTCGGGCTGAAGCTTGTAGAAGTAGCTTCAGGCTACACAGTCGACGAAGTCATCAAATCAACAGAACCTGAACTCCAGGTAGACGACTCAGTTGTCTTAGACGCATATTGATTAATCGGGAACGCCTGTAAAAGGGCGTTCCTTCTTCGTTAGCACTGATGCATACTCAACTTAAAAGTTTTCATGATATAATCTTTAAAAAAATAGGCTGAGCTATCCTGCTTCAGCTGAACAAAAAAAATGAGGGATCAACAATGAAAAAGAAACAAAAACGCCAGCAGCAAGTAAAGAAAGAGGAAAAGCCAGCGACACTAGGTGATCTCCTGAACCAGGATATCATGCAAAAGCTAAAAGAGCAGCAACAACAATTGAAGGCAGAGGAAGAACAGAAGAAGCAGGCTGAATTGGAACGCAAGAAGGAAGAGAAGCGTTTAAGGGAGAAGAACAAATCGTTTGAAGAATTGCTTTCCGAAAGCGACATGGATTGGAAGAGGTTCAAATGACTCGAAGAAGAGTGGAAGTAGTTCCATACAATCCTGAGTGGAAAACGGTTTTTGAAAATGAGAAGCAGCTTCTGGAATCCATCTTTTTACCGGCAGAAGTTGAAGTCCACCATATCGGCAGTACATCTGTCCCCGGCCTTAGCGCCAAGCCGATCATAGACATCATGTTAGCAGCTGACAGTCTTGAGCAGGTTGAAAAGGCAACACCTGCCATAGAGGCTGCTGGCTACGTTGTGAAGGGGGAGAATGGCATCCCCGGGCGGCGCTATTTTCAAAAACATGACGAAAATGGGATGCGAAAAGTTCATTTGCACTCTTTTGAAAAAAGCAGCCGCCAATTATACAGGCATCTTGTATTCCGTGATTACTTAAGGTCTCATCCTCAGGAAGCCAGCAAATACTCTGATGTAAAAGAAAAAGCTGCCCGAAAATATGGATTCGATATCGATTCCTACATAGCTGAAAAATCTCCGACTGTGAAAGATATTGAACAAAAAGCGATGCAATGGAGGCCGGTTTAATAACAAATGTTTTGCTTCCTGTGCGAACGGGCAATTAGGTAAAAAAAACAAAGGAGCAAAGCATTGTTACTTATTACCTTCATATTGGCGGCCGGATTCGTTTCAATCCATTTATATTCAAGATATTTACCCTTCCTCGACAACGTACCTCGAAGCAGACTGCTTTCAGCTGCAGGGGGCATTTCTGTAGCATATGTATTCATCCACTTGCTCCCTGAGTTGAACAAACATAACGAGGTCATTGACGAGAGTATCCAATCTGACGCCCTGAAGTTCTTTGAAAACCATACATATATTGTAGCGATGATTGGTTTGGCCATATTTTATGGACTGGAACGTATGGTGAAAACTTCAAAGAAAAGACAGCAAGAGAAAAATAACCTAAACAGGGCTTCTAAAGGTGTTTTTTGGATCCATATCGTTTCGTTTTTCCTTTATAACAGTTTGATAGGATATTTATTGCTACATGGTGAACAGGAAACAGTTTCAGGATTAATATTTTACTTTATTGCACTTGCTGTCCATTTCATCACCAGCGACCATGCACTTAGGGAGGCGCACAAGGAAATATATGATCGAATAGGAAGATGGCAGCTCGCTGCCGCCATATTGGCAGGATGGGCAATCGGCATTGCCTGGAAAGTGAATGAAAACCTTATTGCCGTGCTTTTTGCCCTGCTTGCAGGCGGAGTCATTTTAAATGTAATGAAAGAGGAGCTTCCAGAAGAAAGGGAGAGTAACTTCTGGGCCTTTGCCGCTGGACTGGCAGGCTATACACTTTTGTTGATGCTGGCATGAAGTAAATAGTCATAAAGAGAAAAAAGGAACCCGTTAAGCTGAACGGGTTCCTTTTTTGGTTCTTATCTGTGCTGGTCATATTTATTTGCTTTCGTAATCGATTGAATTAGATCGATTTCCTCAGGGGACAGGGAAGCGGAACTCGCAGCCCTGGCATTCTCCCTGATTTGTTCAGGTGTGCTTGCTCCTGCTACAACAGAAGCTACTGCAGGATGTGCTAAATTATATTGGATGGCGACTTCTGCAAGGGATCTAGTTGAAGCAAGCTTCTCTTTCAATAAAGGAAGGACCTCTTCCAATTCTTCATAGCTGTAATCAAGATACCCTTTAGAAGTTGCTTTCTCGAGCATTCTGTCACTAAGCATGCCTTTAGCGACTGTACCTCTCGTGACTGCACTGATATTTTTATCATGAAGGAGCGGCAGTGCTTCTTCTTCAGGACGGCGGTCAAGTATGCTGTATTGCATCATGACAGAGACGATGCTTGATTTTTGCGCATATTCACGAATGACATTCGGCCTGATGGACGAGATTCCATAATATTTGATATAGCCTTCATCTTTTAATTCTTCAAAGGCCTCGATTGTCTCATCAATGTTGTCTTCAATGGTCCCGCCGTGCAGCTGGTAGAGATCAATATAATCGGTATTCAATCTTTTCAAGCTTTGCTTGACGGCTTCTTTGATGTAGGCCTTAGAAGGATCCCATGTCCAGCTGAGCTTCGTGTCGGTCCAGCGATTGCCAGCCTTCGTGGCAATGACGACCTTTTCCCTGACATTCTTTAAGGCTTTTCCTGCTATCTTTTCATTCTCACCGAAATCATATAAATCAGCGGTATCAAAATAGTTGATTCCTTCCTCGAGTGCAGATTCGATCACTGCCTGTGCCTTTGAAAAGTCTGTTCCTAGCGACATGCAGCCAAGGCCGATTTCGCTGATATACAAATCAGATGTACCTAGTTTCCTTTTCTTCATAAAAAATCACTCCGTTCCAATGTTGGTTTCATTTTAACGAAAGGAAAGGAGTGCATTCAACTATTCTGGACGACGGACCGGCTGATTGACTGTCTCAACCCAATCTTTTACAAACTCATGCTTTTTGCCATAGTCTTTCAAAATGGTTTTGATTTCCCACGCTTTCCCTGCAAGAGTGATTCCATGGCCATGGACGTATATCTTCATCGGCATACTCCTTTCAGATAAGTATGGTAAAATGTATGGGAATTTGATATGAGATTAGAACAGGAGTGGAAATGTATGAAATCTCTTGAAGAAAAAACATTGAAGACAGAGAAGCTTTTTACAGGTAAGATTATTAGCCTTCAGGTAGAAGATGTAGAATTGCCGAATGGAAAAACGTCAAAAAGGGAGATCGTCAAGCACCCAGGGGCAGTTGCGGTCATTCCAGTCACAGCTGATCATAAAATCATCATGGTTGAACAATATCGGAAGGCTCTTGAAAGGACGATTGTCGAAATCCCGGCAGGCAAGCTTGAGGCCGGCGAGAAGCCGGAAATTTGTGCTGCCCGTGAACTTGAGGAGGAGACAGGCTATGAATGCGCAAATTTGGAATGGCTTATCTCCTTCTACACATCTCCGGGGTTCGCAGATGAAATCATCCATGTATATAAAGCAACAGGGTTAACTAAAAAAGCTAACCCGGCAGCAGCGGATGAGGACGAATTTGTTAACTTGATGGAGATTACTTTAGAAGAGGCGATCCAGCTTGTGAAAGAACAAAAGATCTTTGACGCCAAAACAGCATATGCAGTACAGCACCTGCAGTTGCAGAAGGTATTAGATAAGTAAATGCAGGAATACTTCGTTGATCTACACATTCACATTGGCAGGACGAAATCAGGACGAGCTGTAAAAATCACCGGAGCAAAATCACTGACGTTCAGCAACATCATCCGCCATGCAAGGGACTATAAAGGATTGAATATGATAGGAGTCATAGACAGCCATTCACCGGAAGTACTTGATGAAATGGAAGATTTGCTAAAAGCAGGTGAGTTGGCGGAACATCCTGAAGGTGGTTTGAATTATGGCGGGATGAGTATCATCCTTGGTTCCGAGCTTGAGATCAATGATGAAAGTACCCAGGGGCCTATTCATGTATTATGCTATCTGCCCACCCTGCAGACGATGAGAGCTTTTTCAAGATGGCTTGAAAACCAAATGAAAAATATTCATCTAAGCTCCCAGAGAGTCTATATTTCTGGCCGTGTTCTGCAAAGGAAGGTTAAGGAACTTGGAGGCTCTTCATTCCCGCTCATGTATTTACACCCTTCAAAAGCTTATACGGAAAGGGTGTTGAGAGTTCCCTCTCAGAAGTTTTTGATGCAGACTTAATCGATGGGATTGAATTAGGCTTAAGCTCGGATACGAACATGGCAGACCAGCTAGCAGAGCTCCACCGTTATCCATTTGTAACGAATTCTGACGCCCACTCTCTTGCGAAAATCGCCAGAGAATACCAGAAAATTAAAATGGCTGAGCCTTCTTTCCGGGAACTGGAACTTGCGTTAAAACAAGCGGCAGGACGGGGTATTAAAGCGAATTATGGTCTGGATCCGCAGCTTGGAAAGTATCATCGGACAGTCTGTGCCGAATGCTTGGCTTACAGTCCAACATATGATGCAGCGTGTTTTGAATGCGGATCTGTTAAAAAGGTAAGAGGTGTCGCCGACAGAATACAGGAATTGAAGACTTCAGAGGGAAATCAAAATGGAAGGCCGCCCTATATTCACCAGGTGCCGCTCGAATTCATTCCTGGTCTTGGACCGAAAATGCTAGAAAAGCTGATGAACCATTTTGGTACAGAAATGGCAGTCCTCCATTCAGTCCATCTCGATTCCTTAAAACAGGTCATTCCGGAAAAGACAGCCGTAACCATAGATAGAGCAAGAAGAGGCCAACTCGCCTTTCACGCAGGCGGGGGAGGCAAGTACGGTAAAATATCAGATTAAGTTAATCCGGTCTATGCGGCCGGATTTTTATTTCTATTAATTTTGAAATACAAGGTTTGCAGTCATAGACTCTTTGTCCCTGCATATGATGATAGTAACCAATATGCAGGGGGAAGAGAGATGAAGAAACGAAGGTACCAGGACGTCGCAGTAACCCATTTAAGAGAATATTCCTCAATCTATCTTTTTGTCATTGTCCTGTTTTTGATGGGGGTCATCTTTGGGGCAGTAATCGTGAACAGCCTCAGCTTCACTCAAAAAGAGGATTTATTCTATTATTTATCGCAGTTTTTTGGCCAGGCTGCTTCCGGAAAAGTAGCAGACGGAAAGGACTTGTTTTTGCAGAGCTTTTTGCACAATGGTAAATTCATCGGGCTTATCTGGATTCTCGGAGTTTCCATCATAGGACTTCCCGTCATACTGATCCTGCTTTTTATGAAAGGGATGGTTGTTGGATTCACTGTAGGCTTTCTTGTCAACCAAATGCAATGGGACGGATTTCTGCTATCCTTTGTATCCATCTTGCCGCAAAACTTCATCATTATACCGGTATTCATTATTACGGCAGCAATGGCGGTGACTTTTTCACTGAAAATGATCCGAAACCAATTCATGAAGAAAATCAACCAGCCAATCATGCCTCAGTTTTTTAGATATATCTTTTCATTTGTCGCCGCTCTTGTATTCCTGGCTGTGGCGGCAGGAGTGGAGGCTTATTTATCACCGGCATTATTGAAAGCGGTCATTAATTCAATTAATTAAAATTAGTGTTAAATAACAATAACTATTGTTTTTTAATTGTAATAATTTTATTTTGAATCTCATTTCCCTTCTGTTATAATATAAGAATAGTGGCGGGGGAGTGAGAGTTATCGAAATGGAAAACAGAATTGATAGAATCAAGAAACAGCTGCATTCGTCCAGCTATAAATTAACGCCGCAGCGGGAAGCTACCGTTCGCGTCTTGCTTGAACATGAAGAAGATCACTTGAGTGCGGAAGATGTTTATTTGCTTGTCAAAGAGAAATCTCCTGAAATTGGTTTGGCAACAGTGTATCGGACACTTGAACTGCTGACTGAACTGAAAATTGTTGATAAAATCAACTTTGGGGACGGTGTATCTCGTTACGATCTCCGCCAGGAAGGCGCTGCCCATTTCCACCATCACCTGGTCTGCATCGAATGCGGAGCAGTGGATGAAATCCAGGACGACCTTCTTGAAGATGTTGAAGAAATCGTTGAAAGAGACTGGAAATTTAAAATCAAGGACCACCGCCTGACTTTCCATGGTATTTGCCACAGATGCCAGGAAAAAGAACCGGCTGAAACTGAATGATCCCAAGACCCTTTTTCCACTGGAGAAGGGTTTTTTTATTTTTCAACTAAAATTGCACCAGGTTCAGGTATAATTCTTGTCCAAATTGGCATACAGATTAGTAATCAAGTAAAGTCGAATAGAACATGAGACGGCTTGGAAAAAGAAGAACTCGTGGTTCTATGTGTCGAGTTGGAGGCGTGAAAAATGAAATCGTGGTTCGGATTGGTCATGCACACCTTTAAGGTATTTATATTGTTCACTGGATGCACAATCTTATTTTATTATGGTATCATGTGGATTAACGAAGAGTATGAAAGCTATCATCGATATGACGCACCAGAGGGAGCAGCCATAAAGGTGTCAGGTACTTATGACGAAGAAAAAGGAAGTATGCTTGAAAGGCTGATACTGTTTTATCTGAATGGGGAGTAATAAATATGGAAGATAGGCTCGACGACTTTATCCACTTTTTAGTTGTTGAAAAGGGACTTTCGAAGAATACGATTGTGTCCTATAAACGAGATTTGAATAGTTATATCACATATCTGAGGAAGATTGAACAGCTTGGAGACTTAAATGGTGTGCAGCGTGCGCAGATTGTTCATTTTCTGGGTCATTTAAAAGACACAGGCAAATCATCAAAAACATTGGCAAGACATATTGCTCGATCAGGGCTTTTCATCATTTCCTGCTGCGTGAAAAGGCTGTTGACCATGATCCAACAGTCCACATCGAGAGTCCACAGCATGAAAGGTCCTTGCCTAAAGTATTGAGCATGGAAGAGGTCGAGACACTTCTCGACAGCCCGAAGCTGACAGACCATTTTGGCTATCGTGATAAGGCGATGCTGGAAATGATGTATGCTACCGGTATTCGTGTGAGTGAACTGATTGGACTAACGCTATCTGATGTCCATTTGACAATGGGATTTGTCCGCTGCATGGGAAAAGGCAGCAAGGAAAGGATCATCCCGATTGGCAAGACAGCTTCTGACGCGATCGAGCAATACCTGGAAAAGGGCAGGCCAAAGCTGGTATCCAAAAAATATAAGGATGACTCTTTATTTTTGAATCACCATGGAAAAGGTCTATCACGACAGGGCTTTTGGAAGATTCTCAAGCGCCTTGCGACAGAAGCGGGTATCGAGAAGGAATTGACTCCGCACACGATGCGTCATTCATTTGCCACCCATCTGCTTGAAAATGGGGCCGACCTTCGCGCTGTGCAAGAAATGCTCGGCCATGCGGACATCTCGACGACTCAAATTTATACGCACGTGACAAAGACGAGGTTAAAAGACGTTTATACAAAGTTCCATCCTCGGGCATAGCAGCATGACTGTTTGCATCTGCACACCTTGGGGGGCATATGGAAGTGTGTTTTCCCAACAGCTTAATAGTTTCATTGAATTGTCATAAAAGGCCGGCTGAAAGTCGGCTTTTTTTCTTGTGTTTTTCATTTTATTTAGTACAATGAAGATGTCAGACTTCTGACAAATGAAAACGCAAGCATTCGATTAACTGAAACAAAAAAGGGTATCATAAAATTGTAAAAAGGTAAGTAACGCATTCACACTTTTAAGGAGGAGAAGGAATGTTGAATACATATAAAAGAGTATTTTTAATCGTTATGGATTCAGTCGGAATTGGAGAAGCTCCAGACGCGGAAAAGTTTGGAGATAAAGGTTCGCATACACTGGGCCATATCGGAGAAAAAATGAACGGATTGAATATGCCTAATATGGGTAAACTCGGCCTCAGCAATATCGAGGAAATTAAAGGCATCGCACCTGCAGAAAAGCCAATGGCCTTTTATACAAAGATGGAAGAATCTTCTAATGGGAAAGATACAATGACAGGACACTGGGAGATCATGGCTTGAATATCCAGACGCCATTTCAGATGTTCCCAGATGGGTTCCCGGAAGAGTTGATATCTGAACTCGAATCACGTACTGGCAGGAAGGTCATCGGCAACAAGCCGGCAAGCGGAACAGAAATCCTTGTTGAGCTTGGCGAAGAGCATATGAAGACGGGGGCGTTAATCGTCTATACATCTGCTGACTCGGTTCTGCAAATCGCTGCGCATGAAGATATCATTCCAATAGAAGAGCTTTATGATATTTGTAAAATTGCCAGGGAATTGACACTTGATGAAAAATACATGGTCGGCAGAGTCATCGCAAGACCTTTTACTGGTGAACCAGGGGACTTCAAACGTACATCCAACCGCCATGACTATGCGCTGAAGCCTTTTAACAGAACAGTTATGAATGAATTGAGGGAGTCAGGCCATGACGTACTGGCTATCGGTAAAATCTCAGATATCTATGACGGTGAAGGTGTGACCGAATCTCTGCGCACGGTGTCAAATATGGACGGAATGGATAAATTGCTCCAACTTTGGATCAGGATTTTACAGGATTAAGCTTCCTGAACCTTGTTGATTTTGATGCTTTATTCGGACATCGCCGCGATCCAGAAGGCTATGGTAAGGCGCTCGAGGAATATGATGCCCGCCTTCCTGAGGTATTCGAGAAATTGAAAGATGATGATCTTCTCATCATTACGGCAGATCACGGAAATGATCCTGTTCATCACGGAACAGACCATACACGTGAATACGTGCCGCTCCTTGTTTACTCAAAGGGAATGAAGGAAGGAAAAGAACTGCCTGTCCGTAAAACATTTGCTGACATAGGTGCAACTGTTGCGGAAAATTTTAATGTGAAAATGCCTGAACACGGAACAAGTTTCCTGAAGGAATTGAAATAAGGAGAGGATTTCATGGATTACAATCAAATTCAAAATGCAGCATCTTTTATTAATGACAAGCTTAAGCAGCAGCCGAAAATCGGATTGATTCTCGGTTCTGGGCTTGGTGTTCTTGCTGAAGATATCGAAAACCCGGTTAAGATTCCTTACAACGAGATCCCGGGCTTCCCGGTTTCCACTGTAGAAGGGCATGCAGGACAGTTGGTTTGCGGACAGTTAAGCGGTGAGGAAGTAATCGTGATGCAAGGGCGTTTCCATTATTACGAAGGCTATAGCATGGATAAGGTTACTTTCCCTGTTCGCGTCATGAAAGAACTTGGAATTGAAAAACTGATCGTTACGAATGCAGCCGGCGGTGTGAACGAAAACTTTGAGCCAGGCGACTTGATGATCATTACAGACCATATCAACAATATGGGAACAAACCCGCTTATTGGGCCAAACGATTCCCGTTTCGGCGTGCGTTTCCCCGATATGAGTGAAGCATACTCAAAGAACTTAAGAGCAGTTGCTAAAGAGGTTGCTGACAAGAATAACCTTCAGCTTAAAGAGGGAGTATATTTTGGCAACCCGGGTCCGGTTTATGAAACTCCTGCTGAAGTACGGATGATTCGTACATTGGGCGGAGATGCAGTTGGTATGTCGACAGTACCTGAGGTTATCGTAGCAAGGCATTCCGGTCTGGAAGTTCTGGGGATTTCCTGCATATCTAATATGGCGGCGGGAATTCTCGACCAGCCATTGAGCCATGATGAAGTCATTGAAACAACTGAAAATGTGAAATCAAGCTTCCTTTTGCTCGTAAATGAAATCGTAAAAACATTAGGAAACAATTAATCAATAGCTTACCGGCTAAATAATAATAAGTGGTGATAATGATGAGAATGGTTGACGTTATTGAGAAAAAACGTGACGGACATGAATTATCAACTGAAGAAATTCAATTTTTTGTTGATGGCTATACAGCTGGCTCGATTCCAGATTATCAGGTAAGTGCGCTGACTATGGCGATTTTTTCCAGGGGATGACGGAAAAAGAACGCGCAGATCTTACAATGGCAATAGTGAAGTCTGGTGACCAGATCGATCTTTCAGCCATTGAAGGAGTAAAAGTCGACAAGCACTCTACCGGCGGTGTAGGTGATACAACTACTCTTGTATTGGGGCCATTAGTTGCTGCTGTCGGTGTTCCAGTAGCCAAAATGTCAGGGCGAGGGCTTGGTCATACGGGCGGAACAATCGACAAGCTGGAATCCGTTGAAGGCTTCCATGCAGAAATCGACAATGACGAATTCATCAATCTCGTAAATAAAAATAAAGTTGCGGTTATCGGCCAAAGCGGAAACTTAACTCCGGCTGATAAGAAGCTCTATTCATTGCGTGATGTAACCGCAACTGTCGACAGTATCCCGCTTATCGCCAGCTCAATCATGAGCAAGAAGATTGCTGCAGGCGCTGACGCGATTGTCCTGGACGTTAAAACAGGTGCAGGTGCGTTCATGAAGACACTTGGTGATTCTCGTGAACTGGCAAAGGCGATGGTGCGCATCGGTAATAATGTTGGACGCAGGACAATGGCTGTTATATCAGACATGAGCCAGCCGTTGGGATACGCCATTGGTAATGCTTTAGAGGTTAAGGAAGCAATCGATACATTGAAGGGTGAGGGTCCAGAAGACCTGACAGAACTTTGCTTGACGCTCGGAAGCCACATGGTATTCCTGGCTGGCAAAGCTGAGTCACTTGGGGAAGCACGCAGCAAATTAGAAGAAGTGATCAAGAACGGCTCCGCTCTTGAAACGTTCAAGGTATTCCTGGCATCTCAAGGCGGAGATGCTTCTGTTGTTGACGATCCAAGCAAGCTTCCTCAGGCAAAATACACCTTCGAACTTGAAGCAAAGGATGCAGGCTTTGTTGCTGAAATCGTTGCTGACGAAGTGGGAACTGCCGCAATGCTTCTTGGTGCAGGAAGGGCGACAAAGGAATCAGAAATCGATTTGGCAGTAGGTTTGGTATTGCGCAAGAAAATCGGCGATAAAGTTGAAAAAGGCGACTCTCTCCTAACAATTTACAGCAACTTCGAGGATGTAAACGAAGTGAAAGAAATGCTGTATGAAAATATTAAGGTTTCAAGCGAACATGTTGATGCACCGATTTTGGTTCATGAAGAAATTACAGAATAAACAAAGCAAAAAAAGCGAAGAGGCGACTCTTCGCTTTTTTGTGTACGAAAATATCGGTTTTATATACCTTGTTTGTATAAAATTGGACTAGTTGGAAAAAATAGACCCTATAAAGATAGGAGGGTTATGGCCATGAATCTGAAGAAGTTAACGAGTGTACTGCTTGTTTTTATGATGGGAGCTGCAATCATCACCCCAAAAGGATATGCGAATGATGGAGACACTGGTCTGGCCAATGATGCCAGTTCAGCTATTTTGATTGAACGTGACACAGGTCAGGTTCTATTAGATAAAAACAGTCATGAAAAGCTGCCGCCAGCCAGCATGACTAAAATCATGATAATGCTATTGATTATGGAGGCTCTTGATGAAGGAAGGCTGAAAATGGATGAAAAGGTCCGTGCCAGTGAATATGCAGCATCAATGGGTGGCTCTCAAATCTTCCTTGAGCCAGGAGAAGAAATGACAGTTGAACAGTTGTTGAAAGGAATAGCAATTGGATCTGGAAACGATGCGTCAGTTGCAATGGCTGAGCGGATTGGCGGATCAGAAGAAGCATTCGTAAAAATGATGAATGATAAAGTAAAGGAACTTGGCTTGAAAAATACATTTTTCAAAAATACCACCGGATTGCCTGTCGATGGCCATTACAGCTCGGCATTTGATATGGCTATGATGGCAAAAGAATTGCTGAAGTATGAAAAAATAACCAAGTTCACTGGAACGTATGAAGATTATCTCCGTGAGGATTCTGATAAGAAATTCTGGCTAGTCAATACGAATAAGCTCGTTCGTTTTTACCCTGGAGTGGATGGCCTGAAAACAGGCTTTACGAATGAAGCGAAATATTGCCTGACTGCTACAGCGGAAAAGGATGGCATGCGTGCGGTTGCTGTTGTGTTTGGAGCACCTACCTCCAAGGCCAGGAATGCACAGGTAACGAAAATGCTGGACTATGCCTTCAGCCAGTACCAGACGCATCCTATGTTCAAGAAAGGACATCCACTAGGAAAGGCAGCCATCAGCAAAGGTGACAAGAAGACAATAAATGCCGTTACATCTGAAAATGTCTCCCTCTTAACTAAAAAAGGAGCAGACGTAAAGGATGTAAAGCAGAGTATCACTTTGAATAAAAATCTTAAAGCACCAGTCGAAAAAGGAGACAGAGTTGGCACCCTGAAGCTGATAAAAGACGGAAAGACCCTTGCGGAAACACCTCTTGTTGCAGATGCCAAGGTGGAAAAAGCAAGCTGGTGGGTACTGTATAAACGCTCATTCGGTATGTTTACGAGGGCTGGAAATCAGTAATAGTGAAAATTTCCGCACTGAATTGTCGAAAACACTGCCATTCCATCTAGTTTTAGCGAATAGACACTAGTTTTGTTCTTTAGAAGGATTTGGCTGAATCAATGGAGAATTTGACTCACTATACCAGATAAGGAGGCTTTGGATAGTGAGTCTTAACATTGATATTGAAGTGAAGCATGACGTCTTATTGATTCGAGTTAGTGGTGAATTAGATCACCATACTGCAGACAAGCTTCGCGAGCAGGCAACAAAAGCCCTTGAAAACGAAGAAGTCCGCCACATTGTCTTGAATCTTGAACACCTCACCTTTATGGATAGTTCGGGTCTAGGGGTAGTTTTAGGAAGGTATAAACAAATCAAGCAGCTCCATGGAGAGATGGTAGTTTGCGCAATTTCTCCGCCAATCAAGAGGTTATTTGACATGTCGGGTCTATTCAAGATCATCCGTCTTGAACCGTCAGAAGAATATGCATTAGAGAGATTGGGGGTTGCTTGATACATGAAGAATGAAATGAATCTTCATTTTAGCGCATTAAGCCAAAATGAATCTTTTGCCCGCGTTACAGTTGCTGCATTCATTGCACAGCTGGACCCAACGATGGATGAATTGACCGAAATAAAGACGGTAGTATCGGAAGCGGTAACAAACGCTATCATTCATGGATACGAAAGTAATCCAGATGGAAGAGTGTTTATTTCTGTGATGATTCAGGATGGAACTGTGGAAATGCTGATTAAAGACGAAGGAATAGGAATTGCAGATATCGATGAAGCAATGCAGCCGCTCTATACATCCAAGCCTGAACTTGAAAGGTCCGGTATGGGTTTTACGATTATGGAAAATTTCATGGACGAAGTACAAGTGAGATCAGAGCCCGGCTTTGGGACAGAGATTCGTTTGAAAAAGCACCTGTCAAAGAGCAAAGCGCTGTGCAATTAAGGGAGTTCTGCTTATGGATGTGGAGGTAAAAAAGGATAATAGCCAAACGTATCTTAAGGACCATGAAGTCAAAGAACTGATTTTGAGAAGCCAGCAAGGGGACCAGGCCGCAAGGGATCTAATCGTCCAGAAAAACATGCGACTTGTATGGTCTGTCGTCCAGCGCTTCCTCAACAGAGGATATGAGCCTGATGACTTGTTCCAGATCGGCAGCATCGGCCTCTTGAAGTCAGTTGATAAATTTGACCTCTCGTATGACGTGAAGTTTTCGACGTATGCCGTTCCAATGATCATTGGTGAAATTCAGCGTTTCATCAGGGATGACGGTACCGTGAAAGTAAGCAGGTCACTAAAAGAAACTGGCAATAAAATCAGGAAAGCGAAGGATGAGCTTTCCAAAAGATTGGGCAGGGTACCAACTGTCAATGAAATAGCCGAGTTTCTGGAGCTTTCGCCTGAAGATGTGATCATGGCACAGGAAGCAAGCCGCAGCCCAGCATCCATCCATGAAACAGTGTACGAAAACGACGGCGACCCAATTACCCTGTTAGACCAGATCGATAACGGGGAAGACGGCCGCTGGTTCGATAAAATCGCGTTAAAAGAGGCAATAAATGAACTGGACGAACGGGAAAGACTGATCGTGTATTTGAGATATTATAAGGATCAAACCCAATCTGAGGTCGCAGTCCGGCTGGGAATCTCCCAGGTCCAGGTCTCACGCCTTGAAAAGAAAATACTGCAGCAAATGAAAGGCCGTATGGATCTTTAAATCCATATGGCTTTTTTAATGTTTATCTACCCGTATTAGGATATAGGCGCCCGGAATGCTTGGATTTTGGAAAGAGGGAGCGTATTGGTGCCCGAAAAGTCGAGATTTTAAAAAAAGGTCACCAATAAAAATAAAACCAACTAGTTATTCCTATCTGCTTTCCCCATTCATACATAATCCCTTCTTAACCAATTATTGGACTTCATGAAAAAACTGAAGGAATCCATACTAAATATACGAGGAAAACAATGTGTTGGAAGTGAATCTGATGGAAAAAACGATTTATATCCGCATGCGAAATCGCGTCCAGGTCAAGCCTGAGGAATCACTTTTGTTAAAGGATATAGCGCAGATCATTGCCAGTGAGGATATTTATGAACAATTGGCAGCACTTCAGGTCCTTAAAGTTACGCCTAAGGATCATATCCACATTGTTGATGTCATGAAGGTCATTGAATTTATCACCGGCATATACCGGGATCATGAGGTTCAAGCAGTTGGGCCGCCGCAAACGATTATCGAGGTGATTTACAAGAAAAAAGGAATGTCGATTCCATTTTTTATCCTCGTCTGGTTCCTGTTGTTTTTCGGAGCAGCTTTGACCATTATGAATTTCCATGAGGATGTCAGTATGCAAACAGTCCATGAGCGACTTTATTACATCATGACAGGAAAAGAAGTTGAGAAGCCGCTGTTATTTCAAATTCCTTATTCAATCGGTATTGGGGTTGGCATGGTACTATTTTTTAACCATGTATTTAAAAAGAGATTAAATGAAGAGCCCAGTCCTCTTGAAGTTGAAATGTTCAACTACCAGCAATCACTTGACCAATATGTCATCCTGCATGAAAACAAGGAAAGCGTGAAGCATATAGATGACGATTAGTATCTTATTCATAATTCTGATAGGACTGGCGAGTGGGCTTGCGGTAGGTTCTGGATTTGTTGCGTTTTTGTCCGTTCTAGGAGTGATACCCAGACTTACACAGCTAACGAAGACAATGAAATTGATATCCTGGTATGAATGGGCTGTTGTCCTGGGGGCTCTATTGGGAACTGTCGGCAGCTTAAGGGACCCGCTGCTCAGTTTTTCTCCGCTGGTTACCATTCCGCTTGGATTGGCGGGTGGCATATTTGTAGGTATGCTGGCTGCGGCTTTGACAGAGGTACTGAATGTCCTTCCAATCCTTGCTAAAAGAGTCAGGGTGGATGATAAACTTGAAACCTTGCTGATGGCAATAGTACTGGGAAAAGTATTCGGATCATTATTTCATTGGATTTACTTCGTAGGACGTTAAAAAACTTTTGAGCTCCAACAACCACCGTGTTTAGTATAAAAATGAGCTGCAGAAAGGACGGCAGAGAATGGCCGAAAAAAGGAAGGTAATCTTAATTACAGATGGTGATGATTATGCCAGGCGTGCAGTTGAGCTTGTGGCTGCAGAAGTTGGCGGGCGGTGCATCTCTCTTTCACATGGCAATCCTTCTGTCCTTTCGGGGCCGCACCTTGTTAAATTAATCAAAAAAGCTGCAAAGGATCCAGTGCTTGTTATGTTCGATGATAGTGGTTTTCTTGGAGAAGGAGCAGGGGAAAAAGCCCTGAAATACGTGGCTGACCATGATGACATTGAGGTGCTCGGAGCGATTGCTGTCGCTTCGAAAACTCATATGGCGGAATGGAGCCGTGTGGATTTTTGCATAGACCGGGAAGGTGATCTCACCCCCTATGGAGTGGACAAACATGGAATTCCAGAACTGGAAATGGGGAGAATCAACGGAGATACAGTGTACTGTTTGGATACGCTTGATGTTCCGTTAATAATCGGAATAGGGGATATCGGAAAAATGGCACGCCGTGACCACTATAAAATCGGTTCGCCAATAACGAAAAAAGCAGTGGAAATCATCCTTGAAAGGAGCGGATTCTATGCCAAAGAACAATGACAAGCTGCCCATCCCGAAATCATTGGACGAAGCTGAAAAATATATGAAAGAAAACGTTGGCCTGGAAGCCAGTTTTGACCTTGGAGTCAGGAAGCTGAAAATTCTTAAAAAGAATGTCCATTTTTATTATGTGAATGGTCTGTGCGATACAAGCTTCATCGTACATATTGTTGAAGGACTTGTGGACATCAATGATAACGAGAAACTTTCTACACATCTGCAAGAGATTGTAGAGAATCGGATTACCCACCAGTCTGTCGAAAAAATCAAGACGATGGATGAGCTTGTTGATCAGGTTCTTTCGGGACTCATTGTCATATTGGTTGAAGGGGAAGAAATAGGGTTAGTAGTTGATGTCAGAAGCTACCCGGGAAGACAGCCTCAGGAGCCTGACACAGAAAAGGTTGTGCGTGGATCGAGGGATGGGTTTGTTGAAAATATCATTGTCAATACGGCATTGACAAGAAGGCGTATCCGGGATGAAAATCTGCGTTTTGAGATGATGAAGGTGGGAGAAAGGTCGAAATCAGACGTTGCCATAGCATATATAAAAGATATCGCAAATCCTGACTTAATCAAGGTCATCAAAAAGGAACTCAATACAATCAAAATAGACGGCATTACGATGGCTGATAAAACAATTGAAGAATTTTTGGTGAAACAAGGCTATAACCCTTACCCGCTTGTAAGGTACACGGAGAGGGCCGATGTAGCCGCGACCCATTTGCTAGAAGGACATGTCCTGATTTATGTGGATACATCTCCGAGTGTCATCATTACGCCAACGACCTATTTCCACCATCTTCAGCATGCAGAAGAGTACAGGCAATCGCCAGGTGTCGGCACGATGGTTCGCTGGGTACGATTCCTTGGAGTGCTTGCATCACTATTACTTTTGCCGTTGTGGTACTTATTTGTGCAGAATCCAGACCTGCTCCCTGATAAAATTTCCTTTATCGGACCTAATGAAGATTCCAATATTCCGATTTTCTTGCAAATAATGCTTGCAGATGGAGGAATTGAGTTCCTGAGAATGGCAGCCATCCATACGCCGACGCCGCTTTCAACTGCAATGGGCTTAATCGCTGCAGTCCTGATTGGACAGATCGCAATTGACGTAGGGATGTTCGTGCCAGAAGTCATTCTCTATGTTGCTGTGGCGGCAATCGGGACATATGCGACACCAAGTTATGAACTTAGTATAGCAAACAAACTAGGAAGGGTGTTCCTGTTGATTTCGACTGCTATATTCCATGTACCGGGATTTGTAGCAGGAACCACAGTTTGGCTGCTGTTGCTTGCTAGTATTAAATCCCTGAACACTCCTTACCTCTGGCCATTCATTCCTTTTCATCCTGTAGCATTTATGCAGATTTTGATCAGAAGAGCTGTACCAGGATCGAAAATCCGGCCAAGCATTGTCCATGCAAGGAATCGCTACAAGCAGCCATCAAAGTCCTGATTATGTTACAATTGCGCGTTCCCTCAAATTATGATAAAGTGTTTTTAATTTACTAAAGACTTAAAGTGAAAAATAAATAGACAGTTCATCAAGTGAACTGTCTATTTATTTATTTATTTATTTATTAACGGCACTTAGCAGGATAAAGCTTATGCTGAAATAACAGAACAATAAGAAAACAAGCTTAAATCAAATGATAGGCAAGGGATGAGGGGACAACATGGAATTTCATGGAACTGCAAAGGTTAACCGACTAGGGCATTTGGAAATTGGCGGTGTCGATACAATCGAATTAGCTGAAAAATATGGAACCCCGCTGTATGTTTATGACGTTGCCTTGATCAGGGAACGGGCAAGAGCGTTTAAAAGAACTTTCGAGACTGCAGGAATTACCGCTCAAGTAGCGTATGCCAGTAAAGCTTTTTCAACCATAGCGATGGTTCAGTTGGCTGCGGAAGAAAATCTTTCTCTTGACGTCGTTTCTGGCGGAGAGCTTTATACAGCAATAGCGGCTGGCTTCCCTACAGGAAGAATCCATTTCCATGGCAACAACAAAAGCCGGGAAGAGCTGGTAATGGCTATTGACAACAATGTTGGCTGTATCGTCGTCGATAACTTTTACGAACTTGACATGCTGAAGGATATTTGCAAAGTGAAGAATACGGCAGTCAAAGTTTTATTACGAGTTACACCAGGTATTGAAGCACATACACATGATTATATTTTAACAGGCCAGGAAGATTCGAAGTTCGGATTTGATTTGCAGAATGGACAGGCTGATGCGGCTATGAAACTTTGCCTTGATGACAAGAATATCGATGTTCTCGGCCTGCATTGCCATATAGGTTCACAGATTTTCGAAACAACAGGATTCATCCTCGCTGCACAGAAAATTTTTGAAAAACTGCATCGGTGGAAAAAGGATTTGTCTTTCGACTCTACAGTCCTCAATCTTGGCGGTGGTTTTGGGATTCGATATACAGATGAAGATGACCCTATTCCAGCAGCACAATATGCAGAAGAGATTATTGCCGAGGTGAAAAAGCAAGCTTCTCACTATTCGATGAATATCCCGGAAATATGGATCGAACCAGGACGTTCCCTTGTTGGGGATGCCGGTACTACCCTTTACCGCATCGGTTCGAGAAAGGATGTTCCAAATGTCCGCCAGTACGTAGCTGTCGATGGCGGAATGAGCGATAATATTCGCCCGGCATTGTACGAGGCTAAATACGAAGCAGTCCTTGCAAACAGGGTAATGGACAAACCTGAAGAGACCGTATCGATTGCCGGGAAGTGTTGTGAATCGGGAGATATGCTAATCTGGGACCTTCCGCTGCCAAAGTCTGGTGACCAGGATTTTCTGGCTGTTTTTTGTACTGGTGCCTACGGGTATTCAATGGCCAATAACTATAATCGTCTTCCAAGGCCTGCGGTCGTTTTCCTGGAGGATTCCATGGACACACTGGTGGTCCGCCGCGAAACATTTGAAGACATGGTAAAATTGGATCTTCCTTTTAAAGAAAAGGTGAAAAATTAAGCTGCTCTCCCGCAGCTTTTTTATCTGGTTTTATTGATTATATGTTAAGTTGGCTAAATACCCGGTCTTATTGTAGAATTACAGATTGGGAGGGATTCCGGTTTGAAAAAGAACAACTGGCTGTTATTTGTGTTACTATTGTTGATGTCTATTGGATGGGGAGCCTACTACTGGTTTTTTATCGTACCAGGACAATAGCCCACAAAAAAAATTGAAGTATCCGTACAGATTATGTATGATATTATCAATTCAATTAAAATGAAGAACCATAAATGACGGAAAAACATATATTATCAAAATGATGTTTTAACATTTTATTTTTTGTCGCTTTCTATTTACAGGAAGCTAAGGTTTAAGTTGGATGAAAAATGGAAAAAATGGTTTTGTTATCATTCCATTATTACTGTCAAACCACAATGAGGGATATCTATGTTAATTCGATATAAAAAGCATATGAAAAGATTGCGATGGGATTGCTATCTTTCATGCCAAATGAGAAGGATTTGAAAAAACTTCAGCAGACGATGAAGAATTATGAAACAGATGATTCATGGCAACTGTTTTTATGGAAGGAAGGTGAAGATATCATTGGGCTACTGGGTGTTAACTTCACTAATGATAAAATGATGCAGCTTCTTCACATCTCTGTGAATCCATCACACCGCCATCAAGGGATTGGAAGGCGTATGGTCAATTCCCTGCAGGAGATGTTTCCTGAATGGACAGCAGTTGCAAATGCTGAGACGGCTTCCTTTTTTGAAAAGTGCAGCGAGGAAGACAATAGCGTAGAAGGCAGTGGATGTTAAGTCCGACTGCCTTTTTATTTTTCTCTGCTTTTCCTTTCCTCGAGAGCCATCCGCCGGTCTGAAATGACATCGCTTCGATCCCTTGTTGAGTGCCGATGGACCAAGTCAGGATTCTGCAGATTACTGCTTGTTCCCCATGTAAAACCATTATGTCTGCACTCATCATAGCAAAGTTTTTTAAGTTCGGTGTCGCTTAGAGGCAGATTAAAGCTCGTGTATGGAACGTTGTTAAGCAAGTTGTTTTTTCTTATAGCCAGTGTTTCTGTCAATAGCTCAGGGTCGATTCCTAATCGGGCAGTTGCTTCTTTTGTCTCTGAAAAGATTTCCTCTGCTTTAGTTAAAGTCCTTATTGCACCAGGAAAATTATTGCGGCGATGGTGGTAAGTTGACACAGCCAAAAGGATTAATGCTACCCAGATAGATTTTTTATTGCCAGCGTCAGTTGCTTTCCAATATTCTTCCAAAGTCTCATGGCATTCAAAATAATCCCTGTCTCCATGGAAATGAGCGAGGTATTGTATATAGGATGTTGGAAATTTTGTCATGTAATAACCCCCAATCAAGTACCACTAGCTTAGCATAAATTGAATAAAATGATGAAACTGGAAGAGGATGCGAAACAGCAAACCTAAAAAACGCCCGGCCGGTGCCGGGCATTCATTCATTGCTTTTTAAATTGCCTTACCTTATAACCAGGCTGCACCAACTATGATGAGCAAAATGAATAGCACGACGATTAAAGCAAAACCCGCTCCGTGTCCATAACCTTTTTTATCTGACATTTACCATTACCTCCTATTAGTGAAATAGCCTAATATACAATTTCAGCATATGCATTCACGAAGAGAAGGGTTTGGGCGCAAACTTGTATTTATAAGGAAGAACTAGATATTTGTACTTAAAATTAGTAATGGATAACACGCACTTTATCTACTATACTTATATAATGATGCAGTTCATTATAGGAATTTTGGTGGGAAATAATGCAATATAACGTGAAAATCGAGGCCTTTGAAGGCCCATTGGATTTACTTCTGCACTTGATCAATACTTTGGAGATTGATATTTATGATATACCGGTTGCGGAAATAACTGAACAATATTTAATGTATATCCATGCGATGAAGGAATTGCAGCTCGATGTTGCAAGTGAATATCTTGTAATGGCAGCGACGCTGTTAGCAATCAAAAGCAAGATGCTCCTTCCTAAGCATGAAGCAGAACTGGAAGATGAATTTGAGTTTGATCACGAAGAGGATCCACGAAATGAACTCGTGGAAAGATTGATTGAATATAAGAAGTTCAAAGAGGCAGCCAGTGACCTGAAATCCTTGAGGAGGAACGGGGATTGATGTATACCAAACCTCCAAGTGACCTCACGGAGTATGCAGATGAAATAAAAGGCGACAATACTAATCTTGATATATCTTTATATGACATGCTTGGTGCATTTCAAAAGCTTTTAAGACGAAAAAAGTTGCAAAGGCCAATGTCGACCAAGATAGCCCGTCAAGAAATTTCCATAGAGAAAAGGATGGACGAAGTCTTAAGCTTCCTGAAAAAAAGCGGTACAAGGAAAAAGTTCTACGACTTGTTTCCTGAATCTGACCGTGAGCATATTGTCGTTACTTTCCTGGCAATTCTTGAGCTTATCAAACGGAAAGAAATCGACGTCGAACAGGAGAAAAACTTTGCTGAAATATATATGACAGCCAGAAAGGAGTAAGAGCGTGGGAATAGTGAAGTGGAAAGGGATATTGGAGAGCCTACTTTTTGCAGCTGGGGATGAAGGATTGAGCCTGAAGCAGATTACTTCTGTGCTTGAAGTGGATGAAATACAGGCAAATGAAATTGTAGCTGAACTTCAACGGGATTATGAAAGTGATCAAAACCGCGGCATAACAATCGTCCAGCTGGCAGGAGTTTACCAGCTGGCTACGAAAAAAGAGCATGCTGAATATTTAAAGAAGCTTGTCGAATCACCAGGGACGGCGCATCTGTCGCAAGCAGCCCTTGAGACTTTGGCGATTGTAGCATATAAGCAGCCGATTACAAGGGCCGAAATCGAAGAAATCCGCGGAGTAAAAACGGAAAGGCCGCTCCATACGCTGTCTTCCAGGGCTTTGATTAAAGAAGTTGGAAGAGCAGAAGGAACGGGCCGTGCCATTTTATATGGAACAACAAAAGAATTCCTTGATTATTTTGGATTGAAAAATATTAGCGAACTGCCTCCACTGCCGGATCATATTGAGGATGACGAATTGCAGGATGACGCGGATCTATTCTTTGAGAAGTTCCAGGAAACAATGGAAACAGATCAATAGCTTTTGTGCACAAAGTTTGGAATTTATGATAAAATCAAAATAATTATTTGGGAAATGCTTTAATTTGGATGCCGAACTTCTGGCTTCTTCTGGAAAAGCATTTCTTTCTACATAACTATTTAAGAATTAATGTCCAACGGGAGGAATACCATGCTTATAAAGCAATGTATTGGTTATGAACTTGAAAAAGAAAAATCAAACACCTCTGAGGATTTTTTCAACCGAAGCGAAGTGACTTTTGTGGAAGATGGCAAGGAGAAGACCCTGCATGTCCTTTATGTAAGGTATTTTGATGAGCTGGCTGGAAGTATCACTCCATATGAACAGGATCCAATCTTCAAGGCTGGAACGAAGGATGTATATATCAGGGATTTGGTAGCACTTGCTGCATTATTGAAAAATCCGGGATATCGCCATCGTAAAAGGGTATATATAAATGAACAGAGAGAGTTCGCGGATATTTTCACAGGACTGGATTACAGCAAAATTCCTGGAGTATTTGAAGGTATCGGGCAAAAAGGCAGCTTTGAAGTGCGCTCTCCCTTGGATTATATTGTCCAGCCGGTTTAGAGCAAGGCTCTTTTCGTGAACTTTTGTTGCCTTTCCTTCAGCTTCATTGGATTCTTGGTTGCGGGAAAATACCCACAAGAGACCCGGTTCCAGGATAGAATCGTAAGCTCGAATCAATGGGAAAGCAACAACTATCGGAAAAGTTATGGTAAAAATCCATTGGGGGTGTCAATTTGGGGAATACAATAGTTAAAACACAAATCGAGGAAGTTAGGGAATTCCTGGCAGACACAGTAGTGAAGCTGGAGAACTACTTGAATGAAACAACTCTTGAGGTGCTGAAACAAGGGCAGCAGGCAGACGAAGAATACTATAAAACGATTCTTTCAAGCCTTCGCAAGCTGGCTGTTTACTGTGAGGAAGGATTTGATGCCTGCAAGGTGATCCTTCAGGCAGAGGTATTTTCAAAACCAGCAGCTGAAAAAACATTATACCGAATCTACTATCAATGCATTGAAGAATTCTTCTCTCCTAAAAGTGATGCATGGTATGAAGACAGCAGGGCTGCTTATACAGGAAAGAATGCCATCAAGTTCAGACAACCAGTGTCAACTGGAGTAAACGAACTGATGGTCAGCCTTGAGAGCGGGTTTCAAAGAATCCGGGAAGAGCTGGAATATTACGAGACAGATTACCGAACAAAAATGCTCCAATCAAGATAACGTAAACCAAGGGACAGCTATTTATAGCTGTTTCTTTTTTCACTGGATAAGAAAGTATAAATTTATCCACTTAGATTAGTGTCCAGCTCCAGCGCCTAGCCCCTCGAGTCGCTTCGGTCCGCGCAATGAAGTCAAAGAACGACTTCACTGGTCGGCCCTCCAGCGCTTGTCGGGGCTGAACGAGGCGCTTGCGCTTTTTGTTCTGGTTGTAACTTAGGACCTCTGTAAGTCCATCCTTTCGGCATTCACCTTTTTGTGTCATAACACTCCTTGTCCTGCATAAACTTGTACAAACTGCCAAAGGAGACGAGGGTCTGTCAATGAAAATGAAATGGATGAAATTATTGTTAATCGCCACTCTGTTAATATATTGCATTCCTCAAACAGCGCAGGCATCAGTTTCGGTAAGTGCCCAGAGTGCTATTTTGATAGAACAGGAATCTGGCAGGGTGTTATATGAAAAAGATGCGTACAGAGTTAGCAGGATTGCCAGTATAACTAAAATCATGACGGCCATCCTTGCGATAGAATCTGGCCAATTGGATGAAAAGGTGAAAGTGAGCGAGAATGCTGTCCGTACTGAAGGATCTTCAATTTACTTGAAGCCCGGAGAAAAAATCAGGCTCGAGGATCTGGTGTATGGATTAATGCTTAGATCGGGTAATGATGCTGCTGTCGCAATCGCGGAACATGTAGGCGGCAGTCTTGAAGGATTTGCTTACTTGATGAACGAAAAAGCGCAGCAAATCGGTATGGAAAATACTCATTTTGCAAATCCACACGGGTTGGATGATCACGAGGATCATATGTCCACAGCGTATGACATGGCTATTCTGACACGCTATGCAATGAAAAATGAGATTTACAAAGAAATTGCCGGTACAAAAATACACAGCTCCTAATCCAACAGAATCTTGGGACAGGGTCTGGAAAAATAAAAACAGGCTCCTGACAGAGAAATATAAGTATAGCACTGGTGGGAAAACTGGTTATACAAAGCGGGCGAAGAGAACTTTAGTTTCCACAGCTAAAAAGGACGATTTTGGGTTAATCGCAGTTACACTGAATGCACCTGATGATTGGAATGACCATATCCAGATGTTTGAAAATGCATTTTCAAATTATGACGTTGCAGAAATTCTTTCCAAAGGTAAAGTGAAAGGGATAAAGGATTCGCATTATAAGAATAAAGTTTACCTTGACCATTCATTTGTTTACCCGCTAACTTCAGAAGAAGAAGACCAAGTCAAAGTAGAATATAGATTGAAAAAGGCTGCACAAAACGAGGAGAATATGCGAAATTCGATTGCAGGGCGGGCAAATGTCTACTTGGATGAGAAGCAGATTGCAAGTTTGCCTGTTTATTACAAAGTGGAGATAAAGGAGAAAAAGTCTTTCTTCAATCTGTTTAAGAATATCTTCACCACAATAGCAGGAATCAAGGATCATGGTTAATTATATTTGGGTGGTAATGATTTTAATTGGCCTTGGCTTTGCAATGGTGAATGGCACAATGGCTGAGGTGAATGAAGCAGTTTTTAGCGGTGCGAAGGAAGCGATCACTCTAAGTATCGGCCTTATTAGCATCCTTGTGTTCTGGCTTGGCATGATGAGGATCGCGGAGGATTCTGGTCTATTATCAAAGCTTTCCACTTTATTTAAACCGCTGATTTCAAAGTTGTTCCCTGAAGTACCTTCCAATCATCCAGCGATGGGCTATATACTGTCAAACATGATTGCCAATATGTTCGGCCTTGGGAACGCAGCTACACCTCTTGGGATCAAAGCAATGGAAGAACTGAAGGAGCTGAATGATGGGAAGAATGAAGCGAGCCGATCGATGGTCACTTTCCTTGCGATCAATACAGCGAGCATTACCCTCATTCCAACGACGGTTATCGCGATAAGGATGAATTATGAATCAGCCAATCCAACAGATATAGTTGGTCCTACTCTTGTGGCGACTGCTGTCTCTGCAGTTGCAGCGATATTAATTGACCGTTTCTTTTATTACAGAAGAAGCAAAAAGGGGTAAATCCAAATGGAAATTGTATCAGCCATATCACTATGGTTCATCCCCGTCATGATTGCCTTTATCCTGATTTATGGAACCTATAAAAAAGTCCCCACATATGAAAGTTTTGTAGAAGGCGGAAAGGAAGGTATCAAAATGGCTGTATCCATCATGCCGTTCCTGGTAGGGATGATGGTGGCCATTGCGGTTTTTCGGGCATCAGGTGCACTTGATGTTATGGTGAATTGGATCCGTCCAGCACTTGAAATGGTAGGAGTTCCTGCTGAAATTGTACCGCTTGCTCTGATCAGGCCAATTTCAGGGACAGCGGCGCTCGGTATTACCAGCGACATAATCGGGGTACATGGTCCGGATTCTTTTATTGGAACACTTGCTGCCACCCTTCAAGGAAGTACGGACACAACGTTCTATGTCCTTACCGTTTATTTTGGAGCTGTTGGGATCAAAAAAATGGGAGACGCACTCAAAGTTGGGCTACTTGCAGACGCAGTAGCCATCATAACAGCTATTGTCGTCGTTACATTCATGTTCTGACAAGAAAAGCTCAGGACATGATCAGGGTTGGCTAGCAAAATGTTTATACAATTTCGAAGTGAATTTTCATATTTTTTCTCATAAAGTGAAGATACCTCTTGCAGGTATCTTCTTTGTTTTCAAAAAATCATAAACTAATACCTTAATCTAACAGTACCCGAATTTTGAAAATACAGCTTAAAAACAGATCAACTCATTATTCGCAAACTAATTAATTATTAGTATAAAATAATATTGCAGCAACGTTTAAAGAACGAATTTTTGTTAAAGAACAATTAACTTTTCTTATTTATTTTTCACTTTTTTACACCATTGCTTACTTTGAAAACAGCGTGAGTTATGTCATAATTCATAAGGATGGATTAGATATTAATATTAACCATAGTTAATTGATATTAATTAGGAGTGACCTTATGGAAAGACTGCAAAAAGTTATTGCTCATGCAGGAATAGCATCGAGAAGAAAAGCCGAGGAAATGATCCTCGAAGGAAGAGTCAAGGTAAATGGAAGTGTTGTCAAAGAACTTGGGCGGAAGGTAACCTCGTCTGACAAAGTTGAAGTGGATGGAGTTCAGATTGAAGGGGAAGAACCTGTCTATTTCTTGTTCTATAAACCCCGCGGTGTTATTTCAAGTGTACAAGATGATAAAGGCCGGAAGGTTGTTACCGACTATTTCCAAACAATCGAACAAAGGATTTATCCAGTTGGACGCCTTGATTATGATACAGCGGGTTTGCTTTTGCTGACGAACGATGGAGAATTCGCAAACTTGCTCATGCATCCAAGCAATGAAATTGATAAGATGTATGTGGCAAAGGTAAAAGGTATTCCTTCAAAAGAAAAGCTGACTAGCCTGGCTAGAGGCGTCATGCTTGAAGATGGAAAAACTGCACCGGCTAGAACTAAATTGCTGAGTGTTGATAAAAAGAAGGATACCGCAATTGTTGAAATCACAATCCATGAGGGACGGAATAGACAGGTCAGGAGAATGTTCGATGCGATCGGGCACCCTGTTTTGAAACTGAAAAGAGAAAAATACGGATTCCTGACGCTGAATGGCTTAAGGACTGGGGAAATCAGGGAGCTTACACATCATGAAGTAAAGCAGCTTCGTGTCCTGGCGATGAAAAAGTCTTAGGTTTCCTAACATGGGTGTAGTTGAAATGTTATAATGAGGGAGAAATACGGTAGGAGGTTTAGGGAATGAAAAAGAAGCGTCTAATCACTAGAACTATTATTCTCGCGGTTATGGCCCTGGCTGTTGGCTACACTTTGTACGCTAACATGAATAAGGATAAAAACCAAAAGATTGTGATTGGAAAACCTGCTCCTGATTTTGTCCTTGTTGATATGGAAGGCAATAAACACAGGCTTTCTGAGTATAAAGGGCAAGGAGTTTTCCTTAATTTTTGGGCAACATGGTGCAAGCCATGCGAGCGGGAGATGCCTTATATCGAAAATCAGTATCAGCAGTTCAAGGATCAAGGTGTCCAGGTCCTTGCAATTGACTCCGGTGAATCAGAACTTGCTGTTAATAGGTTTATTGAGCGAAAAGGGATGACTTTTCCGGTCCTGATTGACGATGGACCAGTCCAGGCAGCATATGGATTAACCCGTTGCCAATAACCTTTTTGATTGATAAAGAAGGAAATGTCGTAAAAAGCCATACTGGGGAATTATCAGAAAAAACAGTCCGTGAATTCATGGAACAGATTAAACCTTAAAAGTAAGGGGAACAGGGAGTTTTTACTATGAACGAAGTAAAATGTGAGTGCGGCCATATAAATCCGCAGGGAACGATCCTATGTGAATCTTGCGGACGAGTGCTGGAAGAAAAAGAGAAAGAAAAGCAGCTAGTTGATATGCGCTATGAAGGTAGCGCGCGCCGTTCACAAACTTATAACAAGACAATTATCGATAAAATATGGAATTTCTTTTCGTCGGTAAAAGTTGGGGTGTGGCTGATCGTTATCCTCTTGATTTCATCCTCTTTAGGAACGATTTTTCCACAGGAAATGTATATCCCGCCAGTCATGCCAGCATGGGAATATTATGAGGAGCAATATGGTTGGATGGGAAAGCTTTATTATGATCTTGGTTTCCATAACCTATACAGTTCATGGTGGTATCTGCTGCTGATCGCTGCTCTCGGTATTTCTCTTGTTATCGCGAGCCTCGACAGGGTAATTCCATTATATAGGTCTCTGAAAAAACAGAGAGTATCAAGGCATGAAAGCTTTTTAAAACGCCAGAGAGTGTTCAGTGTGTCAGATGCTGTATTATCAGATGAAGCAGTAGGTAAAATCAAAGCAAATCTGACGGAAAAACGGTATAAGCTGCGAGAGGAAAATGGTGATATCCTTGCGGAGAAAAATCGTTTTTCACGATGGGGCCCATATGTAAACCACCTGGGGCTGATCATTTTTTTAATTGGCGGTATGCTCAGGTTCGTGCCTGGAATGTATGTGGATGAAATCCTTTGGCTAAGGGAAGGCGAAACAAAAGCGATCCCTGGCACAGAAGGCCGCTATTATCTTGAAAATAAACAATTCATCTTTGAAGTGTATGATAAAAATAAAGATGAGGAAGTTTTCCAGGATGCAATCAACAAAGCAGGAACGGTAGTTAAAAACTATCAGACTGACGCTACTTTATACCAGAGACAGGGAGAAATTGTCCCAGGTGAAAAACCTGAACTTGAAAAAATACGCGACCAGGCAATCCAGGTAAACAAGCCTTTGAAAATTGATGGTTTTGCTTTATACCAGGTTGATTACAAGCTTGATGAAATGAACAAAATGGCGTTCAAACTTGAGAATAAAAAAACACAAGAACAATTCGGTGATGTAGAAGTAGACTTGTATGATCCTGAAATGGAGTACGATTTAGAAAATGGATACAAAGTCGAAGTGATGAGTTATTTCCCGGATTTCGAGTTTAATGAAGATGGGGAGCCTGCGACAAAGTCACGCATCCCGAATAATCCTGCGTTCATCTTCAAGATGTTCAGCCCTGAAAAGCCTGAAGGTGAAGTCAGCTTCGTAGCCATCAGGCAGAATCTCGAGCCTTTAGGTGAAAATGATTACAAGATGACATTCGCAGGGATCGAAACGAAGAATGTAACGGCTCTGACTGTCAGAAAGGACCATACACTATGGATAATTGGCCTTGGCGGATTAATCTTTATGATAGGTGTAATCCAGGGGGCATATTGGAATCATCGACGTGTATGGATAAGAAGAGTAAATAACCAGGTATGGACTGCCGCACATACAAATAAAAACTGGCATGGTTTAAAGAGAGAGCTTGAAGAAGTCTTTTCCGATTCAGGATAGATGCTCCGGAAGACCAGGCGGCAGAAGAAAATAAGGAGTAAGGAGGGAAACTAATGGTTGAGTGGAGTTCTAACTTTCTGTTTGCAGCATTTATCCTCTATCTAGTCGGCATTTTGTTTTTCGGGGGAGCTATTAAGGATAAAAGGCATGCTGATAAAAAAATGCCCCAAATAAATGGGCGAATATTGGAGTCGTTGTAACAATTGCGGGTTTCCTTTCTCAAATGACATTTTTTATTTTAAGATGGATTGCTTCAGGACACGCACCGGTCAGCAATCTGTTCGAATTCACGACATTCTTCGGCATGTCATTGGTAGGGGCATTTATCGTCATTTATTTTATGTATAAAACTCCATTGCTGGGACTGTTTACATTGCCTGTGGCTGCTTTGATCATCGCCTATGGAAGCATGTTCCCAAGGGAAGTGACACCATTGATTCCGGCACTTCAAAGTTACTGGCTTCATATTCACGTCACGACTACAGCGATCGGACAAGCAATCCTGGCGATCAGTTTTGTTGCAGGGCTGATTTATCTTGTGAAAAGTGTTGACCAGACAAAGAAAACCAAAAGTACTTTATGGCTTGAAATTGTCTTGTTTGGCTTGATCAGTACACTAGGCTTCGTTTTAGTTTCAAGTTTCTTTGCAGCAACAGATTATTCAGCGAAATTTAATTATATCAACAAGGATGGACAGCTGCTGTAGAGGAGTATACAATTCCTGCTTTAGTAGGACCGCATCAGTACGAACTGACTGACAAGGATCGTTTTGAACCATTGTTCGGGACTCCTGCAATCATCAATGCGATGCAATTGAATACTGTTATTTGGTCACTGGCGGCGGGTATAGTATTATATGTATTATTAAGAGTTATCCTGCGCAAGCGCGTTGCTGCTGCATTGCAGCCGTGGACGAAGAATATCAATATGGATCTCGTTGATGAGATTGGCTATCGCTCCGTGTTAATCGGCTTCCCGGTCTTCACGCTTGGCGGCCTGATTTTTGCAATGATTTGGGCACAGATTGCCTGGACACGTTTCTGGGGCTGGGATCCAAAGGAAGTATGGGCATTGATAACCTGGCTTTTCTATGCGGCTTTCCTGCATCTGCGTCTTTCAAAAGGATGGCATGGTGAAAAATCCGCATGGCTCGCGGTTATTGGCTTTATCATTATCATGTTCAACCTGGTTGCAGTTAACCTTGTTATTGCAGGTCTGCATTCTTATGCAGGTTCCTAAATTGTGTCAATTTTATGTCTGCCTTCACTGTGTTAAGTGAAGGCCTTTTTTAAAAAATCGTGGCAAGTAGACGCATGTTTATGTAAAATAATCGCAGGGAGGGATATACCTTATGGAAAAAGACGTGAAGATTTTAGTAGTGGATGATGAAGAAAGAATTAGACGATTATTGAAGTTGTATCTTGAAAGAGAGAACTATATAATTGATGAAGCTGAAGATGGAAATGAAGCGCTGGCAAAATCGCTTGCCAACGATTACGACGTAATCCTTCTTGATTTGATGATGCCTGGGAAAGACGGAATCGAGGTTTGCCGTGATCTCCGTGAAAAGAAGTCAACACCTGTTATCATGCTAACCGCGAAAGGCGAGGAAGTGAACAGGGTACAAGGCTTCGAGGTAGGTACTGATGATTATATCGTCAAACCGTTCAGCCCCCGTGAAGTTGTCCTAAGAGTCAAAGCAATGCTGCGCCGTTCATCGAGCACAAGCTACTTGCAGACAGAGGCGACTGCTAAAGATGTAATTGTTTTCCCTCATTTAACCATTGATAATGATGCCCATAGGGTTTTGGCAGATGGCAAAGAAGTCAGTCTGACGCCTAAGGAATATGAACTACTTTACTTCCTTGCGAAAGCTCCAGATAAAGTTTTTGATCGAGAGCAATTATTGAAAGAAGTATGGCATTATGAATTTTTCGGTGATTTGCGAACCGTTGATACACATGTGAAAAGATTGCGTGAGAAGTTGAATAAAGTATCAGAACAGGCTGCGAAGATGATCGTGACAGTCTGGGGGGTTGGCTACAAGTTCGAGGTAGTCAATGAATGATGTTTTGGCGCAGTGTAGTAGGTAAACTTTGGATTACCATCCTATTGCTGGTTTCATTTGTGTTATTCATCCTGACAGTTATGCTGATGGAATTCTTTGAAAACTATCACATTAATGAAACCAGAAAAGGAATGACCAATACTGCAGAAAAAATAGCCAGGGTACTGGAAGACCATCCAGGCCAGGAGGAACAATTAGGTCTTGAGATTGCATGGGGAATGGTTGATGATGATTCCAAAGTGACTGTCATTAAAGATAAGGAAACTTATTTTTATTCATCAGGTGATCAAGCCGCGACACATGTACCGATTTCATTTTTCATGAACAATCGGGATCTTTCTGCAGTTTTTAGCAAGGACAAGACTGTTGATATCATCACTCCCTTGCCTGGCATTTCAAACGAGGTTGATGAAACTCAATATTTAATGATCGGTGTTCCGCTTCACCAGTTTGAGCAAGAAAACGGGGCAGTATTCATTTATCAGTCGCTTGAAGTGTTGGAAGAGACAACCAGGCTGACGACCAAGTTCATCTTGCTTGCAGCGGGCGTGGCAATAGTTCTTACGACAATCTTTGCTTTCTTCTTGTCCACCAGGATCACTGCTCCATTGCGGAAAATGAGGGAAGCAGCCTTTGAAGTCGCCAGAGGCAAGTTTGACACAAAGGTACCAATCCTCACTCATGATGAAATAGGGGAATTAGCAACTGCTTTCAATCAGATGGGCAGACAGCTGAAATTCAACATGAATGCATTGAGTCAGGAAAAAGAACAACTGACAAGCATCCTTAGCAGCATGGCAGATGGAGTAATCACATTCAATCGTGATGGCACAATCCTGATTACGAACCCGCCTGCTGAAGTATTCCTTAGATACTGGTATTATGAGCAGGGCCTGGCTTCCGAGAATACAGATGCCGTCCCTTCTGAAGTCATGGAGTTATTCCAGATGGCAGTCAATACGGAGAAAGAGCAGGTTGGTGAGATTACTGCCCAGGGAAGAACCTGGGTAATTATTGTCAGCCCGCTATATAATAAAAGATTCATCCGGGGTGCTGTTGCAGTAGTCCGGGATATGACTGAGGAACGAAAGCTCGACAAAATGAGGGAAGATTTCATCGCCAATGTTTCACACGAATTAAGGACACCAATTTCCATGATGCAAGGCTATAGTGAAGCGATCGTTGATGACATCGCTCAAACGGATGAAGAGAAAAAGGAAATGGCTAAAGTCATTTACGATGAATCACTAAGAATGGGCCGCCTCGTTAATGAACTTCTTGACCTGGCCCGTATGGAAGCAGGTCATATTCTACTGAACGTTGAAGCTGTTGAAATTAATCCTTATGTAAATCGAATTATCCATAAATTCCATGGTTTGGCGAAGGAAAAGGGAATTGAGTTATCAGTTCAATTTGATTCAGAGGAACGGGATTTCCGGTTTGATCCTGACCGCATCGAACAGGTCCTTACCAATCTGATCGATAACGCAATCAGGCACGTTCCCGATTCAGCGGCTGTTATCATTAGCGGAAGGACTGATGAAAAAGGAATATATTTTGAGGTGAGCGACCAGGGGCCTGGTATTCCTGAGGATGACTTGCCATTCTTGTTCGAGAGGTTTTATAAAGGCGATAAATCTAGGACTCGGGGTGTATCTGGCACCGGCCTTGGACTAGCAATTGCCAAGAATATTATCGACGCACATCGAGGGAATATTTCGGTAAAAAGCAAACTCGGACAAGGAACGACATTTTCCTTTTTCATCCCTCGAATTATTGTATAACTTGCCGACTATTCTTGATTCACGAGGAACAATTAACAAGTCCATCTCATATTTGGGGATGGACTTGTTTGTGTTTTGGTAAGTAAAGTATCATAAAGTGACTTATCAGACAAACGCAAAGAGAATCAGGGGAAAAGTGTCCGTTAGTTCCATGCCTCCTTCAATTTGGAAAATTATTTTAATTTTACGTAACTTCATCAAATATTTTGTCCTCGAAAATTCCTTCCATTTCCATTCTAGAAATAATATAGTTATTATGAAACTTTTATTAATACTTTACGACTAATTTAATGAATACGGAGGCGAACAGAGCTATGAACTCCGTTTTTGATGAATTGTATCAAAAATATCATCATGACGTTTTTCGATTTTTATTTTATATGGTAAAAAACAGGGAGCTGGCTGAAGACCTTGTACAGGAAGTCTACATTCGCGTATTGAAGGCATATGACCGGTTTGAGGGCAAGAGCAGCGAAAAGACATGGCTGTTCTCGATTGCAAAGAATGTCGCGATTGACCACTACCGAAAACAGAAGGGCTGGAAGCAGCGATTGCTTGAATCCTTTGATATGTCTGCACGCCAGGTTAGGGACGATCAGCCCATTCCTGAAGAAATGGCACTTCAAAGTGAAGAGATCCAAATGATGTACAAATGCCTTGACCAATGCACGGTTGACCAGCGGATGGTCATCATCATGCGCTATATACATGAGTTAACTATCAGCGAAACAGCAGAGGCGTTATCTTGGACGGAAAGTAAGGTAAAGACGACTCAGCACCGTGCTTTAAAGACACTGAAAAAGCTGATGGAAGAAATGATTGAAAAGGAAGGGATGACTAGTGAAAAAGTCACAGCTAAGCGATAAGCAGCTAGAAGAAATCCTTGGGCAAATGCCTAAGGTAAAAGATCATCGCGATTCTCGTGACATTTATCAGAATATCGCCCATCGTGTTGAAAAAAGAAAGAAAATGCCAGCATGGGTCATTCCTGGTGCTGCGCTGGCAGCCGCACTTTTCCTTGCCTTTATCCTTTCACCGGGATTGATGGGAACTAACTATTCTGAAGAAAAAAGCATGGACAGCAGCGCTGCTGGAGAAAAATCAGCCATGGATATGAATACAGCCACAAGATGATACGGCAAATGAAAGTGCAAGCAGGAAGATAGCACTATCATGATGGATGCAGAAGATAATGAAGAATCAAAAGGGAAAAAAATCAGTGCGCTGGATGAAGCCAATCCATATGACGGTCTGATTTCTTTATATCCAGAAGAGGCAGACATCGAGACTTCAGAAATCTTCACTTATGTAATTCCTGACACCCAGGCTATGGTGATCGTTCCAGTTACCGTAACAACACCGAGGAAGAAGGAAAGTCCTGGATAGAAAGCTATACGGAAACGATGCCGATGCTCAAGGAAGAGGAATGGGGATTGGCCGAATACTATCCAATGGATGCTAGCTGGAGCTATGACGAAGCGACCGAGACATTGGGTATAGATGTGAAACAAAATCACCCTTATCGAGACGGAAGTGCACCAAACATAATATTTGTTGAGACTATGACGCAGAATTTCTCCAGAGCGGGTATAAATAAAATTATCCTTACAACAGAAGGAAAACCGGGTATTGACTTGGGCAACTATGGCCCAATGGAGGAGCTCTCAATCAACGCAGAAACAAAAAACAGAAGAGCGTACTTGTTTTTAAAAGCAGAAGGTATCCACAATCCTTACCTTGTGCCGACAAAAGAACAGCATAAAACAATAGGGGAAGCCTTTACGAAGATGTTGAAAGGTGATGAAACAGGATACCTATCAGCATCGCTTCCCGAAAATTTCGAGCTGGCTCAAACAGAACGAAACGAAGATAAAGTATTAGAAATCACCCTAGAAAAAAATACAAAACTGGACGAAAGTTTCCTGCCGAATCTTGAAGCGATCTTAATGACGGCGAGTGAATTTGATTACTCTGGTGTTCAGTTCATAAATGCGAACATCGATCAGCTGGGACCTTTTAATCTGAATGAAGTCCTACCGCTGCCACTCGCTCCAAACAAGAAAAATATCAACTAAAGAAAGGCCAACAGGTCTTTCTTTTTTTGTTTAATAGGAAATTATAAAATATTTTCAATGTGGATAACTATCCAGGTTTTCTTAATCCAGCTCCAGCGCCTAGCCCCTCGAGTCGCTTGTCTAGCTGCGGCTCCTAACTCCTCGAGACGTTTCGGTCCTGCCAATAAAGTCAAAGAACGACTTCACTGGTCGGCCCTCCAGCGCTTGTCGGGGCTGAACGAGGCGCTTGCGCTTTTTGTTCTGGATTGGAGTCCGGCCGCAAACACTAGACAAAAACAAATTTTCCTTCTTTTGCATAAAAAAGCAGTTTCCCACCAATTATAACAAATGTGCTTTTTTAGTTGCTGCTTTTCCGGCCATACAGTTCTAATTTCGTACAGGCTGTCATAGGGATGGAAAGGGAGTAGAAAGTTAAGGAGGAAGAAAATGCAGGATTACATAAAGCGTTTACTCATTGCTGGGTTAATGGCACTCTGTATCAGCTTGTTATTTCTTGGCGGAAAGCACTCTCAGGCAGAAATGCTCGATATAAAAGAATTGACTTCAGAATGGGTTTGGCCAGCCGAGGGGGTCGTTACGGATTTATATGGAACACGCCATGGCCACCACAAGGGAATTGACATTGCAGGAGAATTCAAAACACCTATACATAGTGTTGATAAAGGAGTAGTAACAAAGTCATATTATTCGGGCTCATATGGACATGTTGTGTTCATTAAGCATGATAACAATCTGGAAACTGTATACGCCCATTTGAACACAAGGAATGTAAAAGAAGGACAAACCGTTCAGCAAGGTGATATTATCGGCCTGATGGGAAACACAGGGGATTCTTCTGGTGTTCATCTTCATTTTGAAATCCATGAAAAAAAATGGACATATGGAAAGGAAAATGCTGTAGATCCCGTATTGGCTTTGGGAGAAGCAGCTGTAGGACAGCCCGTAGTAGCTATGGACCAAAAAAGTAATGATGTGTCGCTGGAAACAATCGCGAAACTGCGTCTTACTGATGATACCATCATTGGTAGTCATGGTGAGAAGGGAATTGTTGAAAGTGAAAAAATAAAAGGACAGAATTCAGTGGCTGCGGTCCCTCCGTCAAAAGAAAAAATGGTAAAGCATACCGTCCAAAGAGGTGAGACTCTTTGGTCAATAGCACGACAATATAACACTTCGGTAGAAGCGATTAAGCAAAAGAATAACATAAATAATAGCCACATCTCTCGAGGTGATATATTAGTAATAAAGAAATCAGATGATAAGAGTTATGTCGTTGCATCAGGGGATACACTGCATTCAATTGCACGAAAGACAAACACCTCTATTGAGAAATTAAAAGATTTGAATAATCTGACATCTGACACGATACAACCGCAGCAAATATTAATTACCCGATAATCTATCCTTGTACCGGTTATGATCTGACAGTATAATAGGTAAAACGGTCACAAAGGGGATGGGTTCTATGCTGACGGATTACCACAACCATTTGGAAAGAGGCACATTGACGCTGGATTATTTGAAACAGTTTACTGATACAGCCAATGAAAAGGGAATTCAGCATTTCGGGATTTCTGAGCATGCATATCACTTCTATCAGACTGCAGATATTTTACGCAACAGCTGGTGGATGAACGCAGATTCTATGATATGGCAGATTACGTTCATCTTTTTGAGGAAGCCTGGAGAAACGAAATTGACGTGAAAATGTCGATCGAGATGGACTACACTCCTGGTAAGCAAAAGGAGATGAAACAGTTCATCAAGAGCTATGAGTTTGATTATGTAATTGGATCGATCCATTGGATTGGTGATTTTGGGATTGACCTTGCCGAGTATCGCAAAGAATGGGACAGAAGAGATGTTTATGAAATTTATCGAAGTTATTTTGACCAGGTAGTAACACTGGCGCAATCAAATCTTTTTGATATAATCGGGCATATCGATCTTGTGAAGATTTTTAAATATGTCCCTGAGGATGAAAGTTTCCTATTGGAACAGTATGATAGGGCAACAACAGCGTTGGCACAATCCAAGACCTGTGTGGAGATAAGTACTGCAGGCTTGAGGAAGCCTACACAGACTTTATATCCCGATAAAAGGCTTTTGCAGCTGTGCTTTGATAAGAATATACCGATTGTCTTGTCATCGGATGCCCATATACCTGAGCATGTCGGTGCAGATTTTGATCAGGCTCTGACCCTTGCCAGGCAGGTGGGGTATGAAGAAATTATCACCTTTTCTAAAGGGGAACGAAAATCATTTCCTTTGGGCTAAAAACAAACAGGCCTCACTGAAAGGAGGCCTGTTTGTTTTTTACTGGATAAGAAAGCATAAATTTATCCACTTAGATTAGTGTCTAGCTCCAGCGCCTAGCCCCTCGAGTCGCTTCGGTCCGCCCAATGAAGTCAAAGAACGACTTCACTGGCCGGCCCTCCAGCGCTTGTCGGGGCTGAACGAGGCGCTTGCGCTTTTTGTTCAGAGTATAATACTGTTGGTCGTGACGATGTCCTGCAGCGATTTCAGCTTGTCGATCATTTCTTCTTCAAGTGGCTTGTCAAAAGAGAGGACCATTATCGCCTCGCCGCCAGCCTCTTTTCTGCCGACCTGCATTGTCGCGATGTTCACACCGTGGTCACCGAGGACTTTTCCTACATGCCCGATTACACCGGGACGGTCCATGTGCTGGATATACAGAAGGTTTCCTGATGGATGGAAATCAATGTTAAACCCGTCCAGGCTGACAATTCTTGGCCCGTAATGTTCAATGTAAGTTCCTCTGGCGGTAAAAGTTTCTCCATCCCCGCTGGCTTTTACTGTAATGGTATTTGTGTATCCAAATGAATTACCAGTCACTTTTTCCCCAACCATGATACCGCGTTCTTTTGCGATATGGATTGCATTCACTTCGTTTACTTTCACATCAATGCGGTTTTCGAAGAACCCTGCCAGCAGTGCCTTTGTTAAGAAGGAGGTTTCGAGTTCCGCCGCAGTACCTGAATAGGTTGCAGTCAGCTCACTGATTCCTTTATTGTGACATTCTGAGACAATCTTGCCCATTTCTTTCGCAAGTTGGTGATAAGGCTGGATTTTTTCATAGATTTCTTTAGATATTGCTGGGAGATTGATTGAGTTGGCAACGGGTTTATTTTCAAAAAAAAGTACTGATTTCTCTGGCGACCTGGGTGGCAACATTCAATTGCGCTTCTTTTGTTGAGGCTCCTAGGTGTGGGGTGATGATGACAGAATCAAGTTTCAGCAAAGGGTGGTCCCCTGGGGGTTCAACTTCAAATACATCCAGTGCAGCACCAGCGACATGCCCATTTTCAATGTAATGCGCAAGAGCGATCTCATCAATTATTCCGCCTCTCGCACAATTGAGGAGATAAACTCCTTTTTTCGTTTGACTCAATGTCTTTTCATTTAGAAGTCCTTTCGTTTCTTTCGTTAAAGGTGTGTGGACCGAGATGATGTCCGTTTCAGCGAGGACATCGTCGAAGGAGGACAATTGGACGCCTAAAACCTCTGCTCGCTCCATCGTCAAGAACGGGTCGTACACCTTAACTGACATCCCAAAAGCCCTGGCCCTTTTGGCAAGCTCAGAACCAATCCGTCCCATACCAATGATTCCTAAGTTTTTTCCGTAGAGCTCATTGCCAATATACTGATTTCTTTTCCATTCCCCATTTTTTAAAGATGCGTGTGCCTGGGGGATGTTTCTCATTAATGCGGACATCATCGCAAAGGTATGTTCTGCGGTTGAAATGGTATTTCCATCTGGGGCATTGACTATGATAATTCCTCTTTTTGTCGCTTCGGCAATATCGATATTATCGACTCCGACTCCTGCCCGGCCGACGATCTTTAACGATGGCATTCTATCCAGCAGTTCTGAGGTGACTTTCGTTGCGCTCCTGACGATAAGGGCATCGATTTTTTGTAAATCTATACTAGTAGAGTCAACACTTCCGATATGTACCTGTATACCATCCTGTTCTAATAATGGCTGTAAGCCTTCTTCCTTTATTGAATCTGCCGCTAAAACCTGGAACATTAATTCTCACTCCCTTTGTTAAAGTAGTAATTTTCTGATTATTTTACAAGACGAATATTCTTTTGTCAAACAGTATAATTGTTCATAAATAGAATGAAAGCGCAATCAAATATTATGGATTAACACTAAATATATTCTGTTATTCCGAATTTAGCAGAAGTTTTGTATTAAAATCATAAACGTGTCACGAACAGAATGGATTTAACTCATTTCTGTCAAAAAATCGTCACAAGCAGACACCTTCACAAATTATTTTTTTTTTCAGTATAATGAACTTGTTAAATTTAATATGGTCTATCTTCGGGGCAGGGTGAAATTCCCGATCGGCGGTAATGAGATGGATTCTCTAAGCCGCGAGCCTGTATGGGCAGGATTTGGTGCGATTCCAAAGCCGACAGTATAGTCTGGATGGGAGAAGATGGAGGTTCTGCAGACGTTCAAAAAATGCAGGTTTTGAAACGTTTATTAAGCATGCCTTCAAATAAAACTCTCAAGCTTAGAACTTGAGGGTTTTATTTGTTATAGGATGTGATTGCTGAACCTTTCTTCTTTATGTGAGATGGATCTCTATAAGGAGAGAGGAAAAATGAAGAAATTTAGTGTAAAAGCAATGGTTTCAATTGGTATGCTGAGCAGTATCTCTTATGTATTGATGCTGCTGAATTTTCCGCTGCCGCCGTTTCCAAAATTCTTAATGGTCGATTTCAGCGATATTCCTGCATTGATTGCTGCGTTGATTTTTGGTCCGGCAGCTGGTATTTTAGTAGAATTCTTGAAGAATACGCTTGATTATTTCATGACAGGAAGTGATACTGGTGTTCCAGTAGGCCATGCTGCCAACTTTGTTGCGGGAGTTTTATTTATTCTGCCAACTTACTATATTTATCAACGGATGAAATCCAATAGGGGAATGACGTTTGCCTTAGTGGCTGGGACAGTAAGTATGGCTATCCTGATGAGTGTCCTTAATTACTATGTATTCCTTCCTGCCTATACATTGTTCTTGAACATGCCAGCAATGTCTGGACCGGAAGCGCGGGCCATGATTGTTGCCGGTATTCTACCATTTAATTTCGTTAAAGGCATACTGATGTCTGTCATATTCATGCTGATGTTCACAAGGATGAAAACATGGATTGAGAGACAGCAAACATTAAAAAGTGCATAAGCTCATATGAGATTGTATACAAAAGCAACGGCCTGCACCGTTGCTTTTTAATTTAATTGGAAATTAAAAATATTTTCAATGGTGGATAACTATCCAGGTTTTCTTAATCCAGCTCCAGCGCCTAGCCCTTCGAGACGCTTGTCTAGTGTCGCCTCCTAGAAACTCCGAAACTTCAACTCCGCCGGCAGAAGCAAAAAGCGCTTCTTTTTCGGAGTCTCCAGTTTCTGCGTTTCTGGACAGTCGGCTATACATTTCTATTTCGGTCCGCCCGATGAAGTCAAAGAGCGACTTCACCGGTCGGCCCTCCAACGCTTGTCGTGGCTGAACAAGGCGCTTGCGCTTTTCTTATGTATAGGTGGCTATAGATTATCGATTCCTCCTGAGTAAATCCTAACCTATCTATGCAAGAGTTGTAGTTGGTGGCAGATAAAATGAAAACATGTCAATAATCTTTAACGAACAAAAAAATTCCCGCTTATAAGCGGGAATTATGTATTACTTTATTCGAACTTAGTAGCATCTCCGTTAAATGGCTCATCTGCAACTTTGATTGAGTCAGTTGGGCAGCCCTCGAATGCGTCCATCATGTCGTCAATTAATACATCAGGAATCTCAACGATACCTTCATTTTCATCAAGTGTTACGAATGCGATGCCTTCATCGTCGTAATCGTAGATATCTGGAGCAGCCGCACCGCAAGCTCCGCATGCAATACAAGTTTCTTTGTCAACAATTGTGTACTTAGCCATGAAATAATTCCTCCCAAGTGTTTAACAATAATATGCTGTTTTCACCAAAACAGTGAAAACGTATTCCTCATATCTATTGTAAAACTGTATCGCCAACATTTCAATAAAAAAAGTATTGAGAATGCTTATCACACAAGGCGTAGAATGGTTTTTTCGTTGAAAATAAAACATTTTACTAGATATTTTCATGTTAAAATAATGTTATATTATTTTTCTGCTATAGTGGGCGCCGAATATTATAATGCCCTTAGCTTAATTTTTCATTCAAAGGTGATGTTATGGGTATAACGTATTTGGAGACAGTTGTTTTGTCAATATTGAAACGGATCAATGGTGAAAGAACCATCTATTCGATATTTCATCTTTTACAGGGAAAGCGTTCCTCACAGACGATTCAGGATGCTCATTTATATAAGATCACCCCATATTTTCATACATATCCCTCAGTTACTCGAGATGGACTCGAAAAAATGATTAAACGGTTGCAGCATAGAGGGCTGGTAGAGGAAATAGCAGATACGAAGGTAATATTAACAGGAAAGGGCGAAGCCGCCCTGGAACAGCAGTTGTCAGAATACAGGCTTCCTGACTATCTTAATGGATGGAAATATCACCAGGTGACTGATTCTTTTTGGGAGAGGCTGACGCTGTTTATTCAGGTGAGTTCAAATTTGATTAATCATGAGCGCTCTTTTATACCTGTCAGGAATAAGCGAGAAACCTTAACCTGGGTTAAACAATACATTATGCAACAAAATGAAGATCGATATAAGCTGGCAGAAAGGCTGTATGGTGAGCTTATATCTGCACTGGATAATGAAAAGACGAAGCCGGAACTGGTTGTTTTAAGGTTGACAGGCTACAGGAAAATCGGATTGACAACTATGCAGGCAGCTGAATGGATTGGGATGGAACCGGCGCACTATCATTTCGAATTCCTGAATTGCCTTCATGCAATGTTCGAGAAGGTCCTTGAGAATCCACAAGCCTTTCCATTACTTAGTGGATTAATCAAGAAGGCAGAGAGTAACGTTCCTTTGACGATTTCGACAGATAAGACATATAAATTAATGCAGAAGGGTTATACCCCTGAAGAGATAGCGGCTGTCCGCAACCTAAAACAAAGCACTATTGAAGATCATGTTGTGGAAATTGCTCTTTCTATCAAGGAATTCAATATAGACCACTATGTTCCTCTGAGTAAAAGGAAAAACATTCTTCAGGCGGCACAGCGTAATTCTGCTAAAAAGTTAAAGCAAATAAAAGAACAAGTGGCTGATGCTTCCTATTTTGAAATCAGGCTAGTTCTGGCTAAATATGGTGATGTGGAATGGAGTTAAAAAGGTATTTAAAAAAACATTTTAAGTTCGAGGATTTCCGTCCAGGGCAGGAAGACACGATTGAATCCGTCTTAAAAGGAAAACATACGATTTCTATGCTGCCGACTGGAACGGGAAAGTCGCTGTGCTACCAACTTCCTGGCTATCTAGTGGACGGGCCAGTCTTGATTGTTTCACCGCTTCTGTCACTCATGCAGGATCAGGTAGAGCAAATGATGGCAATGGGTGAAAAGAGAGTAATTGCTTTGAATTCTTTTTTGTCACCACAGCAAAAGACTAAAGCCCTGGAAGAACTCGAAAAGTTTCGATTTATTTTCATATCTCCAGAAATGCTGGGGATTGAATCTGTATTGAATCGGATCAGAAATTTGTCTGTATCACTGTTCGTTGTGGATGAGGCACACTGTATCTCACAATGGGGATACGATTTTAGGCCGGACTACCTCAAGCTTGGAGAATTCAGGGAGAAGATTGGGCAGCCATTGACGCTTGCGCTAACAGCCACAGCATCAAAGGAAGTTCGAAAGGATATTGCCGAAAAGCTCCATTTAGGAAACTGGAATGAGGTTGTCTATTCTGTAGACCGCCCTGCTATTTCAATAGCTTTGGAGTTTGCATCTACTTTTCAGGATAAGCTGGACCGGACAGTTGAGCTGGTGGAATATTTAAAGGGGCCCGGGATTATCTATTTTTCCAGCAAAAAGTCGCTGAGCAAACTGCAGTGCACATGAGAGAAAAAGGAATCAAGAATGCCATGGCATATCATGGGGGACTGGATTCGGAAAGCCGGGTCCTCATACAGCAGCAATTCATAAATGGCCAGCTTGATGTGGTATGTGCTACCAGCGCTTTTGGAATGGGAATAAATAAAGAAAATGTCCGATATGTGATTCATTTCCACATGCCTATGCAAATTGAGTCCTACCTTCAGGAAATAGGAAGAGCAGCAAGGGATGGCCGCGATTCAATTGCCATCCTGATATACTCGCCAGGGGACGAACAACTGGCCTACCAGCTCGCTGAAGGTGAGCTCCCTGACCAATATCAAATCGAAAGACTATTTGCGTTTTTAATCGATAACCGTATTCAGTATAAGAATCTTGCAGACCGCGTGGAAGAGCTATCAATGATATGCGGCTTCACCGAAATTCAATGGAGGATTGTCGAAGATTACCTGTCTAACATAGAAGCGGTGGATTATAAAATAGACAAACAGAGCCTCCTCCAATTGATTGAAAACCGCTTGGAGGTAAAAAATACGAAAATTAAGAAGATGCTTGCTTGGGTTCATACAAATGAATGTAAGAGGAAAGCTATTTTAGAAATGTTCGGTGAAGAATTGCAGGAACGGCCACGGAATTGCTGCATCAGCTGTGAAATAAATATGGACCATTATAAAGAAACTGAACCATTCAGTGAACAATCGCTAGCTGCGGTGGACTGGAAGCAAGAATTGGCTTCAATCCTATTGATGAGAGAGCGGATATAATGAAAGATGAATATAGGGAAACAGTGGCAGGACTTACTGAAAAAGAACTGCTTTTCCACTTAGTTGCTACGCAAATTTTACTATTAACGATTTCAACTATATTAGGTATGATATTGTTTGATAGCTTTGCAGAATTCAAAGGATTATTTATTTGGGCCGATTGGAACATTTTATCGATCGGGTTAGTTGCTGGTCTGGCAGTAGTGGCTTTGGACTTCAATCTTATGAAATATCTGCCAAAGTCGCACTACGACGATGGCGGCTTGAACGAAAGAATATTTAGAAATAGAAGTGTATTCCAAATCATGCTTATTGCGGCGATGGTAGCAATAAGTGAGGAAATCCTTTTTAGAGGAGTCATTCAGACAAACACTGGGTTAATCATATCGAGCTTGATTTTCGCAGTCGTTCATTACCGCTATCTGTTTAATTGGTTTTTGTTTACTAACATTATTTTATTGAGTTTCTTGATTGGCTATATTTATATGATGACAAATAACCTTGTTGTAACCATTTTGATGCATTTTATCATTGATTTCATTTTAGGTTTGATCATTAAAATCAGGACTCAAGCAACAATTGGGGGTACAGACAGTGAATAAGGAAAAACCTATCAGGGACCAGGCGGAGCGGCTGAGAAAAAGGGTAGAGCGCAAATCTGAGCAGGCTGTTGAAAAAAAGGAATCTCTTCCTCCAAGAAGTGAGATGCACAGGCAAAAACAGAAAAAAACCAAAGTCAAAGTAAAATACCCTGTCATCAGGTTAATGGCTCTGCTTTTCATCTTGCTGCCTATCTCTTTTTTCAGCATCATCTCTTATCTGGATGGCGCAAAGATGCCTTTGAACAAGTCGCTGGAACGTGCCGGAGTGGAAATGATCAATGTTGAAAATCGGAATGATGGAAAAGGTGTGGGACAGCCAGAAGACCAAGAGGCACCATCTTATGAGGAAATTGCTGATCCAGAGGAAATCGATGTTGTGGCAGCCGGGCCTGCTCCATCAAGCAGCGGGGACAAAAACACTGCTGAAAATCCTGTTGACGGTGATGAAGTAGAAAACCCGGAAAAAACAGTTCCAGCTTCCTCAGAGCCAGAGACTGAGCCGGCAGTCGCAGAGGGTACTACACCCACAGAGGATGAAACATCTGCAGGTAGAGAAATCATCTTCCATACAGTCAAACCGAATGAAACATTATTCCGGGTTGCGATGACATATTATAAATCCCAGGAAGGCATCCAAATCATAAGAAAAGCAAACAACATCCAGGGAAATGAAATCCAGGCAGGACAAGTATTAAAGATTCCCATCAAAAATTAGCCAGAGTGAAAAGAGGCTGTTTATAACTGTTGTCTTTTAGATTTTCTTGAACCTTAAAAAACGGATTCAGTCCATAGTTATGGACTGAATCCGTTTTTTGTTTTTTTGGATCCCAATATCATAACTCCATGGACAAGTTCATAAAAATTATAAAAGGCTTTTTCGTGAAGATTGCTGTTAAAATCCTAAAGCCGATTTTAACGTGATAAAAAGCCATATTGCAGTTCGGTATTAAGTCTGCATGCTCTTTTCTCATAATAAGCTTTAATTTTTTGTGAAGTAACATAGGTCATTCAATCCTATTTTGTTGTCAATAGCAGCAAAGTTTGAGAAAAGAGCCTTATTAAAAGGGGAGGGCTGGCTATGGAACAGGAAATCGAGAACCTGGATGATCGTACTGATCCTGCAACTAAAAGGATGCTTCAGAATGTCATTGACCGGAAGAAAAAGTTTGACCGCTATAAATCCCGGCATCTTATGTCAGTATGGGTGACGATTGGGTTGATATCTGTCTATTTCACCTATCTTTATATTACGGTGTTGAAGCCGTATTCTTATTCTTTCGCTGAGATTTTTTCGGTGTATGTACAGAATTCCACGAATTTATATTTCCTCATCTTGACGATCGGGACATATGGATTGATGATCCTGTTTAAGGAGAAGCGTGAAAAGGCAGAGAAAGAATACCAGGCGCTTCGGTGTGAAATAGTAGACCGAAGTAAGGATTTATGGAAAAAAGAAGAAGAGTGGAAGAACCGCCATTTAGTGTTTGATATGATGAAGAAAAAGTTTGATATCAACTTGTTTCACGAAAATAAATAGAAGCATCCATAACGGATGCTTCTATTTACTCTAGAATACTCTCTTTTTTCCTTGTTCATCCCTGAGAATTTCCACTGCTTCACGGAAGCGCTGTGAGTGGATGATTTCGCGTTCCCTGAGGTATCGCAGTCCATCATTCAGGTCAGGGTCATCGCTCATATTGATGATCCATTGGTAAGTGGCCCTTGCTTTTTCTTCCGCAGCAATATCTTCATATAAGTCTGCTATCGGGTCACCTTTGGCAGCGATATAGGATGCAGTCCAAGGCACACCTGCGCATTTTGATAGAAAAGGGCACTATCATGGTTAGCGTAGTGTGCGTCTAGTCCTGCCTGCTTCATTTGTTCAGGAGTTGCATCCTTAGTCAATTTGTAAATCATTGTGGCGATCATTTCCAAATGAGCGAATTCTTCTGTTCCAATATCTGTCAATAACCCGATTACCTTATCAGGAATAGTATAACGCTGGTTTAAGTATCGCAATGCAGCAGCAAGCTCTCCATCAGCTCCGCCATATTGCTCTACCAGGAATTTTGCGAGCATGGGGTTACAGGTGCTTACTTTTACAGGATACTGCAATTTTTTTTCATAAAGCCACATGTTTCATACCCCCTCCTAATTGGAATTTAGATTTGCCATGGCCAAGGACCGTCATCCCAATTCCAGGGATAACCTGAATAGCTGTTGCCAAATTGCTGGAGAGGTCCATACATGCTTTCAACGACCTTTTTTAACCGGCGTCTTTCTTTTGCAAACTGATTGAATTGGTTAATAGCTTCATAATCCTCAGGATGGGTATCTAAGTACAGAGTGAGATCCACGAGAACAAAATCCACAGCCTGGAGTTCTTCCAAGGCAGCGTAAAATTCATTTGGCAACTGCTTCATGAGTGATCATCCTCCTTGGAGCTTCATATGGCGAATACCAAGGGTCATAAAAAACCTTCCACAGTGTCCCTGTTCTTAATGCTTGCATTGGAGTGAACTGTTCTAGATTGGGCGGCTGGAAGCCCAGAAATAAATTTGGCGGCGTAGAGTACGTTTTTGCCTTAATAGGCGGACAAGGGTCGAAGGGACTGGCGTACGGATACCATACTCTTCTATGTGTAGACAAACTAAGCCTCCTCTAAATAAACTTCATTTTATTTTATGAGTAAAATTTCATTTCATGTTAAATTTATCTGGGGGGCAGGGATTTTTATGAATCTGTAGAATTATATAAAGATATGGCAGTACTTTAAAATTGAGGTGAGTTGAATGTTTGTTAAAAGTATAATGATACCGAAGTACAAATGCGTTACTGTTCAACAGGATGAGACATTGCAAAGTGTGTTAGAAAAGTTGGATGACAATGAGATTGATGGAGTTCCGGCATTGGAAGGTGACAAATATGTAGGCGTCGTCACAAGACAAGGAATTCACCAGGAATTCTTCAATACCGGTGGACAGAAGGAAGAATTTCTGCAAAACAAATATGCGAAGGACATTTTGACTCTACAGGATCAAATTCTGCATGGCATTGAAGTTTTCGAAACAACATTAGTAAAATTGAAAGATATTCCGTTAATGGCGGTTATAGATGAGAATGGAAAATTCCAGGGAGCTGTAACCCGCTCAGATGCTCTGGATCAGTTCCAGAGTGCTTTTGGTGTCCATAAAGAGGGTGTCAGGATTGCGTTTACTTCTGTAGAAACGGAAGGCCGTATCGCAAGGCTGGCTGATATTGCTCACCAATTCCATGAACATATTATCTCGTTGGTTACTTTTGATGAGACAGACAAGCTCGTCCGCAGAATTGTCATGAAAATAGAAAAGAAAAACAACATTGACAAGTTTGTCAAGAAGCTGGAAGAGTCAGGATTCCGAATTCTTGATATTCATGAAGTTTGATTTTTTCAAAGAAAGGATAATCTTTTACTTCGAGAAATATCCAGCTCCAGCGCATAGCACCTCGAGACGTTTGTCTAGTGTCGCCTCCTAGAAACTCCGAAACTTCAACTCCGCCGGCAGAAGCAAAAAGCGCTTCTTTGTCGGAGTCTCCAGTTTCTGCGTTTCTGGACAGCCGGCTATACATTTCGATTTCGGTCCGCCCAATGAAGTCAAAGACTTCACTGGGCGGCCCTCCGAGGCACACGATGTGCTAGCCCCGCCAGCCACAGGACGTGGCGTTATAGGCGGGCAGCGTTTGTCGGGGCTCCCCAAGGCGCTTCCGCTTTTCTAATACGGAAATAAAGACAAGGGCCTTTCATACATTGTGTATGGGAGGTTTTTGTATGCTATGGAAATTTTTCAGGCTGGTCATTGGACTGGTTTGCGGTTATCTGTTTGTCGTGTCGCTATCAGCTATATTTCCGCTCTCCTCTAGGGAGGTCCTGGGCGAGATTATTTTAAATCCATTTGAGTTCCTTGCCGGAGCAGTGGCTCTTGTATTCGGAATGTATGCAATCGGAGGATTGATCAGGGATGGGGGAGTTGCTGTCATTAGTGCGTATAGAGGAAAGAAAAACTTATTATTTGATATTATTTTAGCAGTTACCTGTTTAGGTTCATTTTTTTTGCTATCACCCCTAGGAGCCTGGCAGACAGCAGTTTTTTTCGTTTTCTGCTTGCTTTATGGTATGATGTCATTTAGCTCACCAGAGGAAACAAATGAAAGCTAGATAAAGATTTGCGGGAGGCAGAAATGGAAGTTATTTATTTTATACTTGGAATGCTGCTGATTGGCAGCTTCCTTCTTCTATATATGTATCGCCAGGCTTTTACAGACAGAGTGATGAATCAAGAAATACGGTTGAAGGAATTTCCGGAGAGCTTTGGATCTGTCAAACTCTTTTTTATATCAGATATCCATAAGCGGATTATTCAAGATTCAGTAATCAACGAGGTGAAGGGAAAGGCCGACCTTGTGATTATTGGTGGGGATCTTGCGGAAAAAGGCGTTCCTTTAGAGAGGGTTTCTGCCAATTTAGAAAAATTGAAAACAATTGCCCCGGTTTTCTTCGTCTGGGGAAACAATGATTATGAATTCAATTCCCATGAACTCGACTCACTTCTTTACCACTTGGGTGTTAAAGTACTAGACAACACAGCGGTTAAATTTGAATCAAGTACTGGGGATGTAATGCATATTTTAGGCATTGATGATTTAAGCCTTGGTAAAAACAGGCTGGACCTGGCAATGCGTGATGCGGGTGAAGATGGATTCCGGATTCTCGTAAGCCATAACCCCGCCATCGTCAACACACTCAAGCCAGAACACAATATCAGCCTCGTTTTAAGCGGACATACACATGGGGGGCAAATCAGAATATTCGGGTTTGGGCCTTATGAATTAGGCGGCATTAAAATAAAGAATGGTGCAACGGTGCTTACCAGTAATGGATATGGCACTACTGGTGTGCCTCTTAGACTTGGAGCCAGAGCTGAGACCCATCTACTTACATTGGCTGCGGATTCCAAAATAGCAGATTGAGGTTTTACACAGATGCAGCAGCATGGCTATAATCGGTAGTACAGGTATTAACGGAGGTTTTAGGATGGGGAACGCCGCAGGAAAATATAATATTAAAGCAGTATCCAAAATGCTTGGTATTCAGCCGGGACACTTAGGGCTTGGGAGAGAAGATATCAGATGATTGCCCCTGTCAGAAATGAATCCGGTCATCGATTGTATACCGAGGAACATGTAGAAATTTTACGGTGGCTGATCTCGAAAATAAATCAAGGCTTCACTATCAGCCAGGCTGTGTCTTTGCTTGAAAACTCAGCTTTACCCATGGAAAAGGCTGAAGTGCTAGAAGGGACATGGTAGATGAGATTGGAGACAAGCTGTTGACTGCACTTCTTGAGTTCAATAGTTCCAAAGCTCATGAATTGATTAACCATGCCTTTAGTTTGTTTACCATTGACAAAACTGTTATTGATTTATTAGGCCCGATTTTGATTAAGGTGGGCGATTTGTGGGAAGAGGGAAGTATAACGACTGCACATGAGCATTTTGCTTCGTCATTTATACGTTCGAGAATTGAAGGATTATCAAATTCATTTCCGCACAATTCCTTCCTGCCAAAGTCAATTGCTGTATGCGGGCCCGGTGAAAGACATGAACTAGGTTTATTGATCTATACATTGTACCTTAGGCGAAAAGGATTTGAGGTAGTTTTCCTAGGCACAAGCCTTGCAGAGAATGATCTAGAGTTAGTGGTGGACAAGGTGAAACCCAAGTTCCTTTTCTTATCCTGCACAATCGATGAAAATAGAGAGGCAACTTTGAAGCTTGCCGATGAGCTTAAAAAAATCTATCCAGATCTTATTATTGGGCTTGGTGGTATAGCAATTGACTCCATGCCGTTAGAGCAGCAGGAAGAATACCAAGAGAACATTGTAGGCATGACAAGGGCGGATTGGGAAAAATGGTTGAAAAAGCGCATTGATCAATTTAAATAACTCACCAACCTGCGATATTTTCATAAACTAAAATAAGAGCTTTGTCGATGGCAGGGGGCATGATTATGCGCTTGGAACGATTAACCAACAATAAAATCAAGATATTCCTTACGATAGATGATTTATCCGACCGGGGATTGACCAAAGAGGATATATGGAAGGATTCGTTGAAGTGGCACCAGCTTTTTCATGATATGCTCGAGGAGGCCAGCGAGGAATTCGATTTGGAAATCATCGGTTCAGTTGCAGTGGAAATATTTTCATTGCACGCACAGGGGATGGTCATGATCGTCACAATGATCGAACAGGATGAAGACGAGGAGCAATTTGATGATGGGATTATAGAAATGCAGGTCACGGTCGATGGAAGCGAGGACATTTTGTTTGAATTCGAAAATATCGATGACGTGATCCAGCTGGCAAAAAGACTATTGGACGCCGGGATTGAGGGAGGCAGCCTGCATTTCATGAATGACCATTATTATTTGCTTATGAATGGTATATTGCCAGATGAAACCAGTAAGACAGTGTCATTGATGGCAGAATACGGAGTTCCGTCAATATTGAGCATCCACAGACTGCTCGAATATGGGAACGAGATTATGGAAGAACGTGCAGTCGAAAGCCTTGTCCATTATTTTATCAAATAATGGACGGCTTCGGCTTTTTTTATGGTACATGCTGTGTTTGAAAGGTGCTTGTGGATTTAGGTCTATTAGGCAAAAATATGCCTGATTTCTAAGGGTGGATATTTTGATAATTGTTATGGAGTTAACTTCAATTCTGACTCTTAAAATGCAGTTCTTGTACTGAAAAATGTCTTATTATTCAGTCAATTTATTATCAAGTCAATAATGATAAGGACTTGTATGGCAGCGTTTTCATTTAATAATCAAAAAATGCGGAAAACTGTTTTTTTCTTCTTGCATAAAATAACCAAAGGTGTATACTAATCCATGAAAGCAGACAACATCCGCAAAAGTGATTTAGGAGGTTTATCAATGGTAGCCGCAAACGGTAATGAAAATCCAAATATAGAAGACAAACATGACGTCTTACGATCTACACAGACTGTTATTCACAAGGCTTTGGAAAAACTCGGATACCCTGATGAGGTTTTTGAGCTTTTAAAGGAGCCGCTCAGGATGATGACAGTGAAAATTCCTGTCAGAATGGATGACGGATCTGTTAAAGTCTTTACTGGCTACCGGGCGCAGCACAATGATGCAGTGGGTCCAACAAAGGGAGGAATACGTTTCCATCCAAACGTAACGGAGAAAGAGGTAAAAGCCTTATCAATCTGGATGAGCTTGAAATGTGGCATTGTCGATCTGCCGTACGGCGGCGGAAAAGGCGGGATTGTTTGTGATCCTCGCGATATGTCATTCAGGGAACTGGAAAGATTGAGCCGAGGATATGTCCGTGCGATCAGCCAGATTGTAGGTCCAACAAAAGACATCCCGGCACCCGATGTTTTCACGAACTCGCAGATTATGGCTTGGATGATGGATGAATATAGCCGTATAGATGAATTTAACTCTCCAGGATTCATTACAGGCAAGCCGCTGGTACTCGGTGGTTCACATGGTCGTGAATCAGCAACAGCAAAAGGGGTTACGATTTGTATCCGCGAAGCTGCAAAGAAAAAGGGAATTGAGCTTGAAGGCGCAAGGGTGGTTGTCCAGGGATTCGGAAATGCCGGAAGCTACTTGGCCAAGTTCATGCATGATGCTGGTGCGAAGATCATCGGTATTTCAGATGCATACGGGGCGTTGCATAACCCAGATGGACTTGACGTCGATTACTTGCTTGATCGTCGTGACAGCTTTGGAACAGTAACCAAACTATTCAATAATACAATTACTAATAAAGAATTGTTGGAACTTGATTGTGAGATTCTTGTTCCAGCTGCGATAGAAAATCAGATTACCGAAGAAAATGCCCATAATATCAGGGCTGGTATCGTCGTTGAGGCTGCCAATGGGCCAACGACTTTGGAAGCAACAGAAATTCTGACCAAGCGCGGCATTCTGCTCGTGCCGGACGTCCTTGCCTCAGCTGGTGGAGTAACCGTTTCTTACTTTGAATGGGTACAGAACAACCAGGGGTACTATTGGACAGAAGAAGAAGTCGAAGACAAGCTTGAAAAAGTCATGGTGAAATCCTTTGACAGCATCTATGATACAGCCGAGACACGAAGAGTAGACATGCGTCTTGCTGCTTATATGGTCGGTGTCCGCAAAATGGCTGAAGCTAGCCGCTTCAGAGGCTGGATTTAACATTAGAAAAGGGTTCTCAATTGAATCTTGCGATGAAATCTCCTATCATTTAATGATGGGAGATTTTTTGTATTATGAATACGGTTTATATAGTATAGATCCATAAGGAGTGATTTTGCTACATGAATAAGGAAGATGTCATCATTGTCGGGGGCGGTCCATGTGGTCTTGCTGCCGCTATTGCTTTGAAGAAAAAGGGCTTGAATCCGCTTATAATCGAAAAAGGTAATATCGTCAATGCGATTTATAATTATCCAACCCACCAGACTTTTTTTAGCAGCAGTGAAAAGCTTGCGATTGGAGATGTACCCTTCATAACCGAGAACCTTAAGCCAAAGCGTAATCAGGCGCTGGTTTATTATCGGGAAGTCGTCAAGCGGGAAAAGCTTAGAATCAATAAATATGAAAAGGTGACGGAGGTTGAGAAACAGGGCGATAACTTTTTCAAGGTTTCCACGGATAAACAACAATACATCGCGAAAAACATCGTCATAGCAACTGGTTACTATGATCATCCGAATCTAATGGGAATACCGGGCGAAGAGTTAGCAAAGGTTTCCCACTATTTCAAAGAAGCCCATCCTTACTTTGATATGGACGTCGTGGTCATTGGCGGCAAAAACTCCAGTGTGGATGCTGCGATTGAACTGGAGAAGGCGGGGGCGCGAGTGACCGTTTTGTACCGGGGAGCTGAATATTCGCCAAGCATCAAACCGTGGGTGCTGCCGGAATTCGAAGCCCTTGTAAAAACAGGTTCTGTAAAAATGGTATTCAATGCAGAAGTAAAAGTGATCGAAAAGGATAATGTGGCATACGAGTATGAAGGGGAACTGGTGAAATTAAAGAATGATCATGTTTTTGCGATGACTGGATACCGGCCCGACCACGCCTTCCTTCAAAAAATGGGTGTGAAAATCGAGGCAGATACAGGACGGCCCCATTTTGACCCGGAAACAATGGAGACAAATGTGCCAGGCATTTTTATTGCAGGAGTAATCGCTGCAGGGAACAACGCAAATGAAATATTCATCGAAAACGGACGGTTCCATGGCGGTCAGATTGCAGAAGCGATCATAAGCCGATCTTAGAGTGAAAGTTGGAAAGCGGTGCCTGAATGGCACGCTTTGTTTACACAAAATGGAAAGGCTGTTTAATCCTTCTAAGGGCACAACTAGGAGCCTTTTTATGGCCCTTTTACAGCGATTCGGGATTCTAAATGAAGAAAAACATTTAGGAGAAAATCGTACCCTTATGCAAAGTTTTTGCTTGGTATAAGGATAAGGATAAGGATAAGATTAGGAAAGAATCGTACCCTTATGGAGACATTTCGCTTGGTATAAGGATACGATTAGGAGAAAATCGTACCCTTATGCAGAGTTTTAGCATGGTATAAGGATAAGATTAGGAGAGAATTGTACCCTTATGGAGAGCTTTCGCTTGTTATAAGGATACGATTAGGAGAAAATCGTACCCTTATGGAGAGCTTTCGCTTGGTATAAGGATACGATTAGGAGAAAATCGTACCCTTATGCAGAGTTTTAGCATGGTATAAGGATACATTTAGGAGTTAAATGTGCCCTTATGTATTTTATCCGATGTCCATAAGGGAACATTTCCTTTTTGAACACTGATAAAAAACCAAAGCGATGCCTGCACACATACAGGCACCGCTTTTTTCATATAGTATCCTGATTCCTTCATTTTTTAAAACATGAACATCTCGGCTATTTCATCCATCTGATCCGTTTTAGCAAGAGCTACTAGCAGTTTTATCCTTGCTTTCTGCCCGTTGAGGCCGTTTGAGAAGATGACGCCCAATTCCTTGAGGTGCTTACCTCCGCCTTCATAGCCGTATACATCCTGGACAATGCCGGCAAAACTCCTGGAAACAATGACGACCGGAATATTGTTTTTAATGAGGTCTTTAACACCCTCAAGTGCTGAGGGTGGAAGATTGCCTTGTCCAAGTGCTTCAATCACCACTCCATCAACTTTTAATTCTAGTAACGCTTTGAGGAGAGATGAATCCATTCCCGCATGCGCTTTGATCAGTGACACTTTCTTTTCGATGTCCTGAACAGGATAGTTTTCATGTTTCGTAGGAGTGTGGTGGAAAAGAACACCCCTTTTTGTCACAATGCCAATTGGGCCGTATTGCGGGCTTTGAAAGGTTGAGATATTGCTAGTATGCGTTTTGGTGACGTTCACTGCCGTGTGGATCTCGTCATTAAGGACAACAAGGACCCCCTTACCCTTTGCATCTGAGCTGGAAGCAACACTTATGGACGAAATTAAATTATAGAGTCCATCTGATCCGATCTCATTGCTAGACCGCATGGCGCCAGTAACGACGACCGGAAAGCTGGCCTGGCAGGTGAGGTCGAGGAAATATGCGGTCTCTTCAAGTGTATCTGTTCCATGAGTGATTACTGCTCCGTCAATGTTGCCCTTTTTATCATAATCCTCAAGGATGTATTTTAACTCCATCATCTCTTTTGGTGTTATATGTGGAGAGGGCAAATTGAACGGCTCTTCAACAACAAGGTCAGCGATGCTGGACAAAAGATCAGTTCCTTGTGTTAAAGGGTTATTCGCCCCTGGTTTTACTGCTCCATTTGTATCCTCGCTCATGGATATGGTACCGCCTGTATGAATCAATAAAATATTCTTCTTCAAAACTATTACCTCCGATAGACCATTGAGAAAGAATAATAATCCATTTTCTTTCTTCTTATTACATGATACGATTAATAAAACAAATTGAAAAGAGGACAGCATATGCTGGGAATAGTTACTGCTGGGGTAGCTCCGGGTCTGGCGCTGCTAAGTTATTTTTACTTAAGGGACCAATATGGGTCAGAGCCGCTTTCCATGGTGTTTAAAATGTTTATATTCGGTGCATTGCTTGTATTTCCGCTTATGTTCATTCAATATGTACTCTCTGTTGAGGGATTGTTCCAGGGTGATTTTACTAAAGCGTTCGGGACGGTTGGCCTTTTAGAAGAATTCTTTAAGTGGTTTATTCTTTATTACACGATTTTCCAGCATATTTCCTTCGATGAACCTTATGATGGAGTCATTTACAGTGTGGCTGTGTCCCTGGCTTTGCATCGGCTGAAAATATTTTTTATCTGCTTGCCAATGGACTTCAGGACGCACTGGGCAGGGCACTGTTGCCTGTTTCCAGCCATGCGCTCTTTGGAGTGATAATGGGTTACTATATAGGTAAGGCAAAGTTTTCCCCTGATGTGCATAAGAAGTGGATCGTACTTTCATTAATGTTGCCTGTCCTTTTGCATGGGATGTATGATTTTATCCTGATGACCAGGGAAGACTGGCTCGTGTTGATGATTCCGTTTATGATATTCCTTTGGTGGCTTGGTCTGCGAAAAGTAAAAAAAGCGAGAACATTGACACTGCAGCATATCGAAAAGCAATATCCAATCTGAAAAACTCTTCATTTTTAAAAAATGGAGAGTTTTTTTGTTTTCTGGAATAAAAGTCAACTCTTAACAAAAAATAGGAGTAATCTTTTATGTTCACATCTTTGGGGGTTGCATTCAATGAAGAATTATCGGTCTATCTTGAAGGTGATGGCCGCGCTGGCTTTGATCATGTCTTTTGTACAATTTAGCGAAGTCGATCAGAGGGCAGAGGCCTTTACGAGTCAGGTGCTGCAGCAGGGTTCGGTAGGTGAAGATGTAATTGAACTCCAATCACGCCTTAAGCACATTGGTTTTTATAATGGCAAAATCGATGGAGTATTCGGATGGGGTACCTATTGGGCTTTAAGGAATTTCCAATACGAATTCGGTTTAAAAATCGATGGAATTGCAGGCTGGCAAACAAAACTTAAGCTTGCGAAGGCAACGCCAAATGCAAAAATTGCCTGGGGCGGTGAAAAAACAGGCGGTGGCACAGCAAGTGGCGGCACTCAAAACAAGACAGCACCAAAACCAGCGGCTGCAACAAATACACCAAATGGGTTCTCGCAGAATGATATTCAGCTTATGGCTAATGCGGTCTATGGAGAAGCCAGGGGTGAACCGTATACCGGACAGGTAGCAGTTGCTGCGGTAATTTTGAATCGCTTGGACAGTGCCACATTCCCGAACACTATATCCGGGGTGATTTTCGAACCGAGGGCATTCACAGCAGTGCTGATGGCCAAATCTGGCTAACGCCAAATGAGACTGCAAAAAAAGCGGTCCTTGATGCCATCAATGGATGGGACCCTACTGGCAATGCTATGTACTATTTTAATCCTGATACAGCAACCAGCGCCTGGATTTGGTCACGACCGCAAATAAAAAAGATTGGAAAACATATTTTTTGTAAATAGGGGTGAGTTCAATTGCTAAGAGGAATAGCCATAGCAGTCCTGGTTGTAGGAATTGCCGGAACAGCATTCTGGGGTTATCAGGAGCACAGGGAAAAAACAGCAGTACTGATCAATGCGGAAAACAATTATCAAAGGGCTTTTCATGACTTGACATATCAAATTGATTTACTGAACGATAAAATTGGCACCACACTTGCGATGAACTCAAGGAGTTCATTATCGCCTCAACTTGCGGAAGTATGGAAGATCACTTCACAGGCCCATACTGATGTCGGCCAGCTTCCATTGACACTTTTGCCTTTCAATAAAACGGAAGAATTTTTAGCGAATATAGGGAATTTCAGTTATAAAGCAGCGATTCGCGATCTGGATAAAGAACCTTTAACAGAAAAAGAATATTCGACGCTAAAAACCCTGTATGAGCAATCTGGGGAAATTCAGCAGGATTTAAGGAAAGTTCAGCATATGGTACTGGAAAATAACCTTCGCTGGATGGATGTAGAGCTAGCTCTTGCGACTGAAAAGGGACAAACAGACAATACCATCATTGATGGGTTCAAGACTGTCGAAAAAACAGTAGAAAGCTATTCGGAAACAGATTTCGGGCCAGCACAGATTAACCTTCAGAAGAAGGACGAAAACTTTAAAAAGCTGCCTGGCGAAATGATATCAAAAGAAAAAGCGGTCCAGATTACCAAACAATATACCCCGGTCAAAGACGGCGGTAAAGTAAAAGTAACCGAAAACGGCAAAGGATCGGATTATGGTTTTTTCAGTGTCTCGATCCAAAATCCAGAATCAAAGCTGGAAGCGAGCATGGATATAACCAAAAAAGGCGGCTATCCAATCTGGTTCTTGCTTGATCGGGACGTGAAGAATCAAAAGCTTAGTCTCAATGATGCTTCTAATAAGGCAATTGCCTTTTTAAAGGATCACAATTTTGCAGACCTTGATCTCTTTGAAAGCGCTCAATATGATAACATTGGAGTTTTTACATTCGTAGGGACCCAGGACGGAGTAAGGATTTATCCAGATGCAATCAATATGAAAGTCGCATTGGATAACGGCGATGTGATCGGCTTTTCAGCAGAGGATTATTTGAAATCCCATAAAACAAGGGAAATCCCGCAAGCAGGCATTGACATAGAAGAGGCAAAAAAGAAAGTAAATCCGAACCTCAAAGTGATGGATGAGAAGAAAGCAATAATCATGAACGACCTGAATGAAGAGGTGTTATGTTATGAATTCACCGGAGTTCTAGACAATGATACCTTCAGGATTTATATCAATGCAGAAGACGGTACAGAAGAAAAAGTAGAAAAACTTCATAATGCTGAACCAGTATATGAAGATGTTGTTTAAGGGAAAGCCAAGCGTTTTCCCTGTTTTTTTGTATAAAGGCTGAAATACAGTTGAAAAATTTTGTAAAAATAATCCATTAAAGGACTATTGCACCAGATGAGTCCGCCATGTCATAATAAATATGAGAAAATATATAGAGAGGACAGTTTGCCAAACAAAAAATTAAAAACAGCATGACAGAATTGGGGAAGTGGATTAGCTATGATAAAAATCGGTGATAATATAATCCTTGAACATAAGTATTCTGACAGTTTTGAACAATATAAATGTAAACTGGTTGAGCAGAAAGGAAATGATTTGTATATTGATTATCCTGTAAACTTGAATACTAACAGAACAGTGTTCTTGCTCGAGGGTACACCTTTAAAAGCTAATTTTGTAACCGAATCAGGGTCTCATTATTATTTTGACACGGAGGTAAAAGGAAGAATCAAGCTTAACATCCCGATGGTGATTCTTTCATATCCAGGAAAGGAACGCCTCATCAAGGTCCAAAGAAGGCAATTTGTACGGGTGGAAACCTCTGTAGATGTTGCTGTATACTCTGGCAAGGGAGAATTCGCTCCATTTACTACAGTCACCGATGATATCAGTGCAGGAGGGACAGCATTGCTGATTGATAAAAACAGCAGTGTGAAGCAGGGGATGGAGATTGAGTGCTGGTTTGTCCTTCCAATGCAAAATAGGGAATATGAATACAGGAAGTTCCATGGTAAGGTAGTCAGGATCATCGACGGTTCAGGAGATATGAACAAAGCGTCTGTCCAGTTTTTTGACTCATCGGGCACAGACAGGCAGTTACTCCTAAGGTTCTGCTTCGAAAGACAACTTGATATGAAGAAAAAAGGACTTCCTGTCTAAAAGGAATAAATACCTGGAAATGCTCCAATACTAGAATAAAAGTTTTTAAGGAGCATTAAAGATGAAAACATTTGAAAGAATCTTAATCAAGATCGCTATCATTCAATTTATTTTTTTGGTTATTGCCCAAGTATTTTTCCATGAATTCAATGCTTTCCCTGAACTTAAACAGATTACTCAATACGAGGGTGTTACGGACAATAATCATTCAGAAGTCCTGAATTCATTCAGGAGAAAAGAGTAAGCAGGTGCTAAGCCTGCTTACTTTTTATGTGGCGGCTTTTATAAGGTTATTTAATATGCAGAAGCCCAAAAAACATTTAATGCCGAGGGTGCAGGCAAAGTTAAGAAAAGTGCCTCAAAAAAAGTGTTGAATGACGAGGATTAATAGATTTTTGTGTTAAAATAAGAGTATATCTAGGAACAACAAGTAGTGTACCAGGAGGAAATATGAATAGACGAATTTCAATTGCCATAGACGGTCCTGCAGCAGCAGGAAAAAGTACGGTTGCCAAAATTGCAGCCGAAAAACTGACTTATATTTACATCGATACAGGTGCGATGTACAGAGCACTTACATACAAGGCTTTGAATAAAGGAGCCAGCCTGGACAACGAAGCAGAGTTGATTGAAATCTTAAACAATACATCAATAGAGCTAATGCCTGGAAAATCAGGCCAAAAGGTTTTGCTTGATGGTATCGAGGTCACCAATGAGATTAGGAGTGCGGAAGTTACCAATCAAGTATCGTATGTAGCGGTGCATGAACTTGTCAGGAAAGAAATGGTCAAACGCCAGCAGCAGTTTGCTGTGGATGGCGGTGTAGTTATGGATGGAAGGGACATCGGCACTCATGTATTGCCGAATGCAGAGGTGAAGGTCTTTTTACTTGCAAGTGTTGAGGAAAGGGCACAGCGCCGACATGCAGAGAATATCCAGAAAGGCTTCCCATCTGATCTGGATAAACTGAAAGAAGAGATTGCCGCGCGTGACAAAATTGATTCGGAGCGTGAAGTAGCTCCTTTGAAAAAGGCAGATGATGCTATTGAAATTGATACAACATCTATGTCGATTACAGATGTAGTAGAGAAAATCATGGGTTTGGCGCTTGAAAGGATCGGATGAAATTGACGGTTTATTCGTTTGCAAGGTCTTTAGTAAATACAGTGTTAAAACCAATCTATCGGATTGAAGTGATTGGCAGAGAAAATATGCCTGCAGATAGCGGTGTGCTTTTATGTGCCAATCATATTGATAATCTGGATCCTCCGGTTGTCGGGATCACCGCACCCCGTCCCGTCCATTTCATGGCGAAGGAGGAGCTTTTCTCTATACCTGTACTTGGGAAAATTGTTCCTCACCTAAATGCTTTCCCTGTCAAAAGAGGTATGAGCGACAGGGAAGCTTTAAGGAAAGGCCTCGGAATTTTAAAGGATGGAAAGGTTTTAGGATTGTTTCCAGAGGGAACAAGAAGCAAGACAGGTGAAATGGGTAAGGGACTTGCAGGGGCAGGCTTCTTTGCGCTCAGGTCTGATGCTCATGTCGTTCCATGCGCAATCATCGGTCCATACAAAGCATTCAAGAAATTGAAGGTGGTATATGGAAAGCCTATCGATATGGTATCAATCAAGGAAAAAAAAGTTAAATGCAGAACAGACAACTGACTTGATCATGAGTGAAATCCAGGAACTTATTAACAAATATAAGTAATGTTTCTTGCTTGACAAAAATGTCTGTTTGTAAGAAGTTATTAAGAAGAGATATTATTAGAATTTTCACTTAGTGGCTAATTAATGTGTTTTTTTACGTGGCATTTCGCCACAAAGCATATATTTGCAGCAGTCATGGATTAAGGAGGAGTACATATGTCAGAAGATATGAATCAAATCGAAGTAAAAAACTTTGAGGCTGGCGACCGTGTCAAAGGCAGGTAACAAAAGTGGAAGAAAAGCAAGTTTTAGTAGATATCGAAGGAAGCAAGCTCGATGGCATCATCCCGATTAGTGAACTATCAAGCCTTCATGTTGAAAAAGCTGAAGATGCAGTATCTGTCGGTGATGAGCTGGAGCTTGAAGTTCAAAAGGTTGAGGAAGAAGCTTTAATTCTCTCAAAGAGAAAAGTAGATGCTGTAAAAGCCTGGGAAGAACTAAAAGGCAAGTTTGAAAGCGGAGAAGTTTTCGAGGCAGAAGTAAAAGACGTCGTTAAGGGCGGCCTGGTAATTGACCTTGGCGTTCGCGGCTTTGTTCCGGCATCTCTAGTAGAATCCCATTTTGTGGAAGACTTCTCTGATTACAAAGGGAAAACACTCAGCTTCAAAATCGTGGAGCTTGACAAGGAGAAGAACCGCCTGATCCTTTCACACCGCGCTGTCGTGGAAGAAGAGCAAGGCAAGAAGAAGCAAGACTTGCTTGCGGCTATCCAATCTGGACAGGTTATTGAAGGTACAGTACAAAGAATCACAGACTTTGGCGCGTTCGTGGATATCGGTGGAGTTGATGGCCTTGTCCATATTTCACAGCTTTCCCATGAGCATGTTGAAAAGCCATCTGATGTTGTTCAGGAAGGCCAGCAGGTTCAAGTGAAAGTATTGAGCGTTGACCGAGACAATGAGCGTATATCACTTTCTATCAAAGAAACACTTCCTGGACCATGGGCAGACATTAATGAGAAGGCTTCAAAGGGCAGCACTTTAGAAGGCACTGTGAAACGTTTAGTTTCTTATGGTGCGTTTGTTGAAGTGTTCCCTGGGGTTGAAGGCCTTGTCCATATTTCACAAATTTCTCATAAGCATATCGGCACACCGCATGAAGTCCTTCAGGAAGGGCAGACTGTAAAAGTAAAGGTGCTTGACGTTAACAAGGAAGACCAAAGACTTTCCCTTAGCATGAAAGAGTTTGAGGAAAGAGGAAGCGGTGAAGCATTTGACTATGAACTTCCTGAAGAAACAAAAGGTTTCAGCTTAGGTGATATGATCGGAGACAAGCTTAAGAATCTTAAACAGTAATGGTGATAAATAGTGTCAAGATCAAAACGTAAATGGGACCATATACAATATGCCCTCGAAACAGGCCAGAATCGGCTAACCGGTTTTGACGATATTAAGTTTGTAAATCAAAGCCTGCCTGGATCAAATTTTGATTCAGTAAAATTGGAAACTAAAATTGGCGAACTTTCTTTAAGTTCGCCAATATTTATAAATGCAATGACAGGCGGCGGCGGAGAGAGAACTTGCCGTATAAACCGTGAATTGGCTGTGGCGGCAAGAGAGACAGGATCTGCGATTGCTGTTGGATCTCAAATGGCTGCACTGAAGGATACAGACGAACGAAAAAGTTATGAAATAGTCAGGGAAATGCATCCTGACGGTATTATCCTTGCCAATCTGGGCAGTGAGGCAACTGTTGGACAGGCAAAGGCCGCAATCGATATGATCCAGGCGGATGCACTGCAAATTCATTTGAATGTAGTACAGGAATTGACCATGCCTGAGGGAGACAGGGATTTTGAAGGCGCGTTAGAAAGAATTGCTGAAATCCAACAAAGTATCGGAATCCCGATATTTGTAAAAGAGGTTGGGTTTGGCATAAGTGCCGAGACTGCAGCCGAGCTCTTCTCTTCAGGGATACGCTATATTGATATTGGCGGATTTGGAGGTACCAATTTTGCGGAAATTGAAAATAAACGAAGAAATCGTTTGTTAACGTTTTTCGAGGATTTGGGGTATTCCGACTGCAGCCTCCATAATCGAAACAAAATCTTCATCACCGGAACTTTCCGTAATTGCTTCAGGTGGAATACAGACTAGCCTTGATATTGTTAAAGCACTTGCATTAGGTGCCGATGGTGCCGCAATGGCTGGTTACTTGCTAAAGACCTTGATGGAAAATGGGACTGAAGATCTAATCAAGGAAATCCATCTGCTAAAAGATGAAATTACTGTTATTATGACAGCACTAGGTGTACATACGATTGAGGAACTCAAAAACGTACCCATGGTCATTTCAGGAGATACGCATCATTGGCTCGAACAAAGAGGCATAGATACGAAGGCTTTTGCTAGAAGGAAGGAAAATTGATCTAAGAATAAAAACAGAAGGGCCCCCTGCAAGAGCAGGGGGCCCTTCTGCTTGTTTGTTCATGATAACGTAACATAATGGTCAGCAAGTCATTACCTGTCCAGTGGCCTCGCTTTTAGCTATACTTGCCGTCATTTAAGGAACGAGCTTCTTCGGGGCTTTGCATTTTAGCAGATCCTGGGTAGTGCAGTGCCTGGTCACGGTCAGACTCCACTCTTCCGCTCTTCTTAAGCTTTTTTTCCTGTCTGTCTTTGCCCATACCATTACCTCCTGGTCATTAAAATAAAAGCCTTACAGAGATTTGTCAGTGTAATCGGGTCTATTCCTATGAATTGCCCCAATCTAAAACTGTTTTTCAGCTGTAATAAATGTACTGCTTTTCTTAACATGGAACAGCTAAAAAACTTTATGCAAAAAAGATTAAATTACATAAGCGATTACCATAATGGAAATGATAGGAGGGGTTGAATGGAAGGGTTGTACTTTTATTGGCTGGCATGGATAGGATGGGTTTGGACTACTTTCTTCATGAATAAATATAATCCGCTTCGGTTGAAATGGACTGTTATGTTGCTTGCCGTCATTTTTGCGGCGCCATTTACAGTTGATGTTCTTATTTTTGAGCTTCACCTATCTGCTTTTGCGATTGCCATTTTTATTTTTTTGGAAACAAGGCGTAAAAAGACAGGTTCATTTTTATATTTATTTTTATCTGCATTTATTATCATGCTTGCCTACACTAGTTTTTTAATGTTCGAATTATTCGACCCGGTATGGGTGTTATTCGATCGGAAAATTATGCTTGGAGCAGCAGGTTTTTATCTGGCAGTCCTGTTACATAAAGATCGATATGATCGTATATTGGCGTTGATTTCAGGTTTTTTGCAGGGTGATATATTCTATTCTGCGATTCTGTGGAAATTTAACTTTCCCTATGCTGCTGCATCCATGGTTTTTATGGACATATTATTCATATCTCTGGGACTGCTTCTTGTCTGGTCAGCTATTGAAACGATGATTGCAGTCATGTCGGGAAGTACAATAAACCAAGTCGAAGGGGAGGAACAAAAGACTTCATGAATGAATACACGTTACCAATCGTATTCGGAATTGCAATAGGAACGTTATCGAGACTCTTTATGCTGAGAACCGATTATCGTCAGTATCCAACGTATTTGCATGGGAAAATCATTCATGTAGCTCTCGGGTTCATTGCGGCGGGACTTGGCACGGTTGCAGGCCCAGCAATCATGGAAGAGGAATTCACAGCGATTACCTTCTTGACCCTTGCTGCGTCACAATTCAGGGAAGTCAGGAATATGGAGCGGAATACGCTTACCGAACTCGATAGCTATGAACTCGTTTCCCGGGGAAAGACCTATATTGAGGGAATTGCGATTGCTTTTGAGAGCCGCAATTATCTTGTGATTTTCACCTCGCTTGTCAGCACGCTCGCATATTTGATTTTTAACATATGGGCTGGATTCATTGCCGCGATCATCGCGGTGCTTATTTCCCATAAGCTTATGTCAGGCGGAAAGCTGAAGGATATTGTTGAAATTGAATACATGGAACCAAGGTTTGATGGCGCGGGCCTATATGTTGATAATATTTATATTATGAATATTGGTCTTCCTGAAAGGCAGAAAGAGGTACTGCGTTATGGTATGGGTTTCATTTTAAAACCGAAAAACATGAATGCCCGTTCCACAATTGCGAACTTGGGACAAAGACAGGCAGTGCTGCATGATTTGTCAACCGCGCTTGGAGTTTATCGTGATTCAGGAACACCTGCACTTGTACCTCTGGCCAAAAGAGATCTGGACGATGGCAGAGTAGGGGTGTTCGTGCTGCCTCAGGAACGGGATATCGAGCGCGCGATAACAGTGATTGGTGATGTGCCAACGCTTGAAAACGCCATCAGGATGCCTTCTGAAAAAAAGAGCAATGAAGGGAGTGGGGCTCAATGATGCTTGAGAAATTCGTCCTTGCGGCCATCACAACGAACCCTAAAAAAATGCCATCCGGAACCGCTGTTTTTCATTGCGATTCAAAGGAAGAAATGGAGAAGGTTGCTGCCAACCTCGAAGCCATCCTGGATGGAATCGCTCATGCCCTCACGGAGGAACTTTATATTATCGTAAAACACTGACAAGAAATGTTTTTATTGCCTGTTTAAAGCATCTTTTGATAAACTGATTAAGCCAGACCCTTCTGTATATCAAGAAGGGTTTATTTTATAAGTGTCTTCAAGGCATTAAATTAATAATGAGAACTATAGAATTTTGAGTTTGAAATTGTTATGGCTCAGGTCATTGACCTGCACAATAGAATTTTGAAAGGGTGATGTTCATGACGAAACCAGTGGTAGCTATCGTTGGGCGTCCGAATGTCGGCAAGTCTACGATTTTTAACCGAATCGTTGGTGAACGTATTTCGATCGTTGAAGATATTCCTGGAGTAACGAGGGATCGTATATACAGTTCAGCTGAATGGCTGACACATGATTTTAATATTATTGATACTGGCGGGATTGATTTAGGGGACGAGCCGTTTTTGGATCAAATCCGCCAGCAGGCAGAAATTGCGATTGATGAGGCAGATGTTATCATTTTTCTTGTGAATGGCAGGGAGGGAGTAACATCTGCGGATGAAGAAGTGGCCAGAATCCTTTATCGTTCCAACAAGCCAGTTGTCCTCGCAGTCAATAAAATTGACAACCCGGAAATGAGAGACATGATTTACGACTTTTATGCTCTGGGATTTGGAGAACCTTTCCCGATTTCAGGCTCCCATGGGCTGGGTTTAGGTGATTTGCTGGATGAAGCGGCAAAGTATTTTCCAAAGTATAAGGAAGACGAGTATGATAAAGATGCGATCAAATTTTCATTGATTGGCCGGCCAAATGTAGGGAAATCTTCTTTGGTCAATGCGATTATTGGAGAAGACCGTGTTATTGTCAGTGATATCGCGGGTACAACTCGAGACGCGATTGACTCGCAAGTAACCTACGATGGGCAAAAGTATGTCATTATTGATACCGCGGGTATGCGCAAAAAAGGAAAAGTGTATGAAACGACTGAAAAATACAGTGTTTTAAGGGCTTTAAGGGCGATCGAACGCTCCGATGTTGTCCTTATTGTGATTAATGCCGAAGAAGGTATTATCGAACAGGATAAGCACATCGCCGGCTATGCCGAGGAAGCAGGCCGCGCAGTTATCATTGTTGTAAACAAATGGGATGCAATTGAAAAAGATGAAAAGACAATGAAGGAGTTTGAGGAGAAAATCCGTGCTCACTTCCAATTCCTGAGCTATGCACCAATTGTTTTCTTATCGGCAAAAACAAAGAAACGGATCCACACATTGATGCCGATGATTGATATGGCAAGTGAAAACCATGCAATGAGGGTGCAGACCAATATCCTGAATGAAGTCATCATGGACGCTGTTGCGATGAATCCGACACCAACAGACAAAGGGAAGAGACTTAAAATTTATTATGCTACACAGGTATCGGTAAAACCGCCTACTTTTGTTGTCTTTGTCAACGAACCTGAATTAATGCATTTTTCTTATGAGCGATTCCTTGAAAACAGGATCAGGGATGCCTTTGATTTCACAGGCACTCCTATCAAGATTTTCGCGAGACAAAGAAAATAATATAAAGGTTGTGATTTAATGGAAAGGAAGAGTGAGAAAATAGCTGTTCTTGGTGCTGGAAGCTGGGGAACGGCTTTGGCTATGGTCCTCGCTGACAATGGTCATGAAGTTCGTCTTTGGGGGCACAATCCAGTGCAAATCGATGAAATCAACCATCACCATACCAATAAGAAATACCTTCCTGAAATTTCTCTGCCTGCAACCATCATTGGGTATTCTTCACTTCAGGAGGCACTGGCAGGGATCAAAACAGTAATTTTGGCTCTCCCTACTAAAGCAATCCGTGAAGTAATCCGAAAGATGACTGAGATTACTTCTGAATCCTTGGTAATTGTCCACGTCAGCAAAGGGATCGAACCGGACTCCTTGCTTCGCATTTCTGAAATGATTGAAGAAGAAATGCTTGAGGGCTTATTAGAAAGCGTTGTAGTCTTATCCGGTCCAAGCCATGCCGAAGAGGTGAGCTTGCGCCATCCGACGACTGTTACTGTTTCCTCGAAAAATATGGAAGAAGCCGAAAAAATCCAGGATTTGTTTATCAACAATAACTTTAGAGTATACACAAATCCGGATTTAATCGGTGTGGAAATTGGAGGGGCACTTAAGAATATAATTGCTCTTGCAGCCGGGATTTCAGATGGATTAGGTTACGGAGATAATGCCAAGGCTGCTTTGATTACCAGGGGACTCGCTGAAATAGCCCGGCTTGGTGTCAAAATGGGCGCCCGCCCATTAACTTTTTCAGGATTGACAGGGATAGGGGATTTGATTGTCACTTGTACGAGCGTCCATTCCAGGAACTGGCGGGCTGGAAATCTGCTTGGCAAGGGCCATAACCTTGATGAGGTCCTTGAGAACATGGGGATGGTCGTAGAAGGTGTAAGGACGACGAAGGCGGCATACCAGCTCGCTGAAAAATATGCAGTCAATATGCCGATTACTAATGCGCTATATAATATCCTTTTCAATGACATCAATCCGAAGGACGCTGTTGATGGGTTGATGTCCCGAGAAAAAACCCACGAGATGGAAGACCTGGCTGACATCCTCGGAGGTAAAATCTAAGTTAAAAATTTTCTGATGAATAATATTGCCAATATAGGCATTCGAGGATGCGATTTCTGCACCGCTTGCATAAGATGCAACGAAGCAAACTGGTGGTTTGAACTGGGTGTTAGGGTATTTAGTCATGTAGGCTGAGGTAAAGTTGTCCGCCCCTTCTTTACTTCAGCTTTTTTGCTTCCATAATTGCTTCATATGATATAATACTTCTCGGAAAAGGGAGGGGTTTATTTTGTCACCTGCATTATTGAAAATGTATATTTCTTTTGTTGGCATGGGCAGTATGATTCTGTCTTTGTTTGCCATCTATTTAAGCCGTTATAAGTTAAAAGGTTTCTTCAAAATTGCAACGGCGATCATCGCCTATGTGTTGATGATCTTGGCAGGGCTGATAATCTTTTTTGTTGTTTTCAGCGGTCCGACGAGCGAATAAAATACATAGGATTAAAGGGTTGGGATCAATGAACAAAATCCGTCTTTTTATGCCAGTCATCCTGGTATTACTCACATTAACTGGCTGTATATATCCGGAAGAAAAACTTGTACAGAATCAGGTTCCCTATAAGGACCAGCTTGATAGTGTCCAGTCTGCTGTAGACCAGTACAAGGATGCAAATGGCGGCTTGCTGCCAATCAAGACAAAGGATTTAGAGACACCGATTTATCAAAAGTATCCAATAGATTTCAAAAAAATCGTTCCAAGATTTATTGCTGAGGCACCAGGTAACGCATATGAAAATGGAGGCTTGTTTCAATATGTCCTTGTAGATGCTGAAACAGATCCAACAGTGAAGCTCCTCGATTTGAGAATGGCAGAGACAATCCGTGAGATAAAAATGAGAATCAATGCATCTGGATATCCACCTTTTAAGGAACAGATCGCAGAAAATGTGTATACTCTTGATTTTAAAAAGATTGGCTATAAAGAAGAGCCTGTCGTTGTAAGCCCATTTACAAACCAGAACCTGCATTTTATCATTTCGACTGATGGCGAAATTTATGTAGATTACCGGAGTGACCTTTACCAGGCTATTAAATCGTCAAAGAAAGAGCTGGCAAAGGGTGAGGATATCCGAGACATTCTCGTAGATAATTCCATGTTCGTACCAGCATACTCTTTGCCATATACGATTGATAAAGAGACCAATGAACCGGTCTTTTTAATAAAGGAATAAGATAGGAAGTTCACAGCTCTACGATTGTATGGGCGAACTATGAGCTTTGGCATTTCTAATAAATTTGTCATAACCCTGTTTCTGCAAAATATATTGTAGAAGTAGGGTTTTTTTGTCTTTAAAAAGATATCGATTGTTCTCATAAATGGGAATTGAGGGAGTCTTTTTTGAAATTAAAATTAAGGGGGTAAAAAAATAAAAAATTGTCATATTGATATAGGACAACATCATAAATATATACTGTCCCAGATTATTAATTTGGATGAATTTATTCCCACTAACTCTATGATCGGGAGGGGATCACTTGGAAAAGGTAGATATTTTTAAGGATATTGCCGAGAGGACTGGCGGTGATATTTACCTGGGGGTTGTAGGTGCGGTCCGCACTGGAAAATCCACTTTTATCAAAAAATTTATGGAGCTGGTGGTTTTACCTAATATCAATAACGAGGCTGAAAGGGCCAGAGCTCTTGATGAGCTTCCACAGAGTGCAGCAGGTAAAACAATCATGACCACTGAACCGAAATTCGTGCCTAACCAGGCAGCATCTGTGCACGTTGATGATGGTCTGGATGTAAATATCAGGCTCGTAGATTGCGTAGGGTACACAGTGCCGGGAGCGAAGGGTTATGAGGATGAGAATGGGCCAAGGATGATCAATACGCCTTGGTATGAAGAACCAATCCCTTTTCATGAAGCAGCTGAAATTGGAACAAGGAAGGTTATTCAGGAACATTCTACCCTCGGTGTCGTCATTACGACTGATGGGACAATTGGGGAGATCCCAAGACAAGATTATATTGAGGCAGAGGAAAGAGTAATTGAGGAACTAAAGGAAGTCGCAAGCCGTTCATTATGGTAATCAACAGCGCCCAGCCGTATCACCCAAATACGGAAACTCTTCGTTCCCAATTGGCTGATAAATATGATATTCTGTGCTTGCGATGAGTGTCGAAAGCATGCGGGAATCAGATGTTCTCAACGTTATGAGGGAAGCACTTTACGAATTCCCTGTCTTAGAAGTGAACGTCAATCTGCCAAGCTGGGTAATGGTGCTCCGCGAAAACCACTGGTTGCGTGAGAGCTATCAGGAAGCTGTCAAGGAGACTGTGAAGGACATTAAGAGGCTGCGTGATGTAGACAGGGTTGTCCATCAATTCAGCGATTTTGAGTACATCGATAGGGCTGGTCTGGCGGGTATTGAAATGGGCCAGGGTATAGCTGAAATCGACCTGTTTGCTCCGGATGATCTTTATGACGAGATTCTTAAAGAAATTGTAGGCGTAGAGATCCGTGGCAAGGATCACTTGCTTGAGCTGATGCAGGAGTTTGCATATGCAAAAACAGAGTTTGACCAGATTTCTGATGCGCTTAAAATGGTTAAGCAGACGGGATATGGCATTGCTTCACCTTCACTGACGGACATGAGCCTGGAAGAGCCAGAAATTATCCGCCAGGGAGCACGCTTCGGTGTTCGATTAAGAGCCGTAGCCCCTTCAATCCATATGATCAAGGTGGACGTAGAATCCGAATTCTCACCAATAATTGGTACTGAGAAACAAAGTGAAGAGCTCGTCCGCTACTTGATGCAGGATTTTGAAGATGATCCGCTGTCAATCTGGAATTCTGATATCTTTGGAAGAAGCTTAAGCTCGATTGTCAGAGAAGGAATTTCGGCAAAATTGAGCCTGATGCCAGAAAATGCACGATATAAATTAAAAGAGACGCTGGAAAGAATCATCAACGAAGGTTCCGGTGGACTAATAGCAATCATATTATAATTTGGACTCCTTTTGGGAGTCTTTTTGTTTTGTCTGATAAAGACATTCACTCTATCTAGTTATTTACAAGTAACTTTGGACCAAAATTAATCTTCTAATATAACTTCCTGTCAGTGAATTATGAGTAAAGACCTTGTTGGCTGCTTGCGGAATTAGGAGAAAAGGCATAAAATTCATTATTGTATGTTTGATACAGCCTATTACGGGTAATAAATGAGGGTCAACATATTACAATTATGTTTCAAAGAAGAAAAGATTCCCATTATTTCTTGAAATTATCTTGATAAGAGTAAAACATTATGATAATCTTTTAACAGAATTAGCGTTGTAGCTTACAAACCCTTATATATCAGGGTTTCAAGCAATTTATGGTTTCTTTATCATAGTTTTTTTAAAACTTTGATAATAAAATCTTCCAGCAACGTATAGAATTCATATGTTTTGTTTAGAAATGTAGTAAGGTGCTTAATTTCTGAGCAATGGGATTTCTTTGGGAGGAGGTGAATGGCATGAACAAAACAGAACTTATCAATGCAGTTGCAGAAGCTAGTGAGCTTTCTAAGAAAGATGCAACCAAAGCAGTTGACGCTGTTTTTGATTCAATCTTAAATGCATTAAAAGATGGGGACAAAGTACAATTAATCGGTTTTGGTAACTTCGAAGTTCGTGAGCGCGCTGCCCGTAAAGGACGCAACCCACAAACTGGTGATGAAATCGAAATCTCTGCAAGCAAGGTGCCTGCTTTCAAACCTGGCAAAGCGCTTAAGGATGCAGTGAAATAATTACATACGACGCACTGAGCGTATGCTAAACCCTAAAGGCCGTGACCTGTTCGCGGCCTTTTTTCTATGTTATGGAATATTAAGTTTTGCCTGCTGAGAATTGGTTATGCTAAGATGAAAATATTATAATCAATTAGTTGCTTAACTATGCAAGATTATAATGAGTTTGTCGGATCATAGGAGGAACGCAGATGTCAAACGTCAATCGTGCCCAAATCGAAGAAGCGGTGCGTTTAATATTAGAGGCAGTCGGTGAAGACCTAAACAGGGAAGGTTTACTTGATACTCCCAAGCGGGTCGCGAAGATGTATGAGGAAGTTTTTTCGGGGTTGAATCAGGATCCTAAGGAATATTTTGACACCATTTTTGGTGAGGACCATGAGGAACTGGTCCTGGTTAAGGATATCCCTTTCTATTCAATGTGTGAGCATCACTTGGTTCCTTTCTTCGGCAAAGCACATGTCGCATACATTCCGCGTGGAGGCAAGGTTACAGGACTCAGCAAGCTTGCAAGAGCTGTGGAAGCAGTAGCGAAAAGACCTCAGTTACAGGAAAGGATCACTTCTACTATTGCGAATTCCATAATGGAAAAGCTAGATCCCCATGGTGTCATGGTAGTGGTAGAAGCGGAACATATGTGCATGACAATGAGAGGAGTCAAGAAACCTGGCTCAAAAACAGTTACATCTGCTGTAAGAGGAACTCTAGCAGAAGATGTATACGCAAGGGCTGAAATTCTCTCTTTGATTAAAGGCTAGAGATTCTTGCCAATAAAGTTTTTCGTAAGCAATACCCAAAAGTTGTCGAAGGCTGAAAGGAATTCTTTTAGCCTTTTGCTATATCTTAAAAAACATAACTGTGACTTAACGGATACGTCCCAGGCTCGACATATTCTTTCCTGTAAGGGGGATAATAATGGATAAGAAACAAGGTGTAAACACGGACTATGTAGTAATCAAAGCCATCGAGGACGGTGTAAACGTGATTGGTCTAACAAGAGGAACAGACACTCGATTCCACCATTCAGAGAAGCTTGATCAGGGAGAAGTGATGATTGCCCAGTTCACAGAACATACATCAGCCATTAAAATCAGGGGACATGCAAAAATTGTCACACCATTCGGTGAAATAGTGAGTGAGAAGAAGTAATTAAATCCAAAATCAACTATTTTGTTACAAAATCAAGCTCAATTCATCGCAAATAGTGTTTAATTTATAATATCCCGTTCATGTTTTCACTATTTGTGTTATAATTGTCACTGCCTTGGAATGTTCGGTACAACTGCAAACTAGTTATTTAGGCGCTTTTTTTATGTCTGTTTTGAAATAGACCAGCTCACCATATACGGCTGGCTTTCCTGATTAAAACAATGTTGTGCACGTCGCCGGCAATCCAATATAAATAAGGGGAACAAGGGTGATTTATTTGCTAGATTTACAAAACAAATTAGACGGCACCAGAGAGCTTCTTCTCGAAAAACTTTCACATCCTTATTTGCTGGAGTATGTAGAATCACCTTTTATAGATGATGATCGGCTCTTGTTGCTTACTTCCTTGCTGGAACAGCAGGAAGTAGATCAGGAAAGAGCAAAGAATTACACTGTGACCGCAATGCTCCTGCAAATTGCCCTTGATACCCATGAGCATGTCCGCAATTCACAAGCAGGTGAAGATGATGAAACCCATAAGCGCCGCCAGTTGACAGTTCTAGCTGGGATTTATTTCAGCGGACTATATTACAAGCTGTTGGCTGATATGGATGATATAGAAATGATCAAGCGATTGGCTTCAGGTGTAAAAGAAGTCAATGAGCATAAAATTTCGCTGTATCAAAAAGAAACTGAAGCGATCGATAAGTTAATGGAAAGTGTTAAATTAATTGAGTCGTCTCTTTTAGGCAAGGTCGCTGATCATTTTGATGCGGCTGAATGGTTTGAATTTGCTTCTAACTGGCTTTTTGTCAAGAGGATGCTATCTGAAGAAACGAAGTTCATTAAAAACGGCAGTTCGCTGGTTTTCAATGCGCTGAAAAAAATTGCTTTGCCAATAATGGACCAGAGTCCAACTGAAATTTCTTCTGAACAGCAAAAATACCTTTTAACAATTTGCACACGATATATTGAATTTTCAATGACGAAGATTAATGCAGCGTTAAAAAAGCTGCCAGGGATGAACAGCTTGCTGATAGAACGGTTAGACCTGATCTCCGGGCAGCACCAGACCATGTCTAAAAATTTCGCGGAAGAAGGGTAATGCAATGCAGCAATCGAAAGAACAACGTGTTCATGGAGTCTTTGAAAAAATCTATGAAAATTACGACCAGATGAATTCTGTCATCAGTTTTCAGCAGCATATTAAATGGCGTAATGACACAATGAAAAAGATGAATGTCCCAAAAGGAGCCAAAGCACTTGATGTGTGCTGTGGCACCGCTGATTGGACAATTGCGCTTGCAGAAGCAGCAGGCAAAGATGGCGAAGTGGTCGGACTTGATTTCAGCAAAAATATGCTTAAGATTGGCGAAGAGAAATTGCGGGCCCGCAATTTGGATCAGGCAACACTAATCCATGGGAACGCAATGGAGCTCCCTTTTGAGGATAATAGCTTTGACTATGTCACAATTGGTTTTGGTTTAAGGAATGTCCCTGATTACAATCAAGTGCTTCGTGAAATGTACAGAGTCCTTAAGCCGGGAGGAATGGCAGTATGCCTGGAAACTTCACAGCCAACAATGCCAGGATTTAAGCAGGCTTACAGATTGTACTTCAGGTTTATCATGCCGATGTTCGGCAAACTGTTCGCGAAGAGCTATGATGAGTATTCCTGGCTCCAGGAATCCGCAAAGGATTTCCCAGGCATGAAAGAACTGGCGAAAATGTTTTCTGAAGCAGGATTCGTGAACGTTGAATATAAACCATATAGCGGTGGAGTAGCAGCCGTGCATATCGGCCGCAAATAAGAAAAGCGCATGCGTACTGGTAAAAAACAACGCCTAGAGTGGCTTCTCTCGATAATCGAAGCCGTTTCTAAGCCGAAAGCTGGCAATGCGCTCGAGCTGGACCATTCTTTCAGGTGAATAGACAATCTGATACTATATACAATAGACAATGGCTGCCTTTTTCTTTTTCGCTCGGCAAGGAAGGTCAGCCTGTTTTAATTTAGTGTTGTCGCTTTTTTCCGGATTAACGGAGTGACCTGTATCGAGATTGGTTTCAAGAGAAAGTAAACTTTTTAGCTGGACTCGATGTAAAGCTCCAAGCATATAAGAAATCTCCTGATTGCATTGAGGCTGCGGAAAGGAAAATGTTGCAGTTACATCAATGGATATCGAGGATGTAAAAGCTGGGTGGATAAATATGAAGATGAAGCTATTATATACATATTTGAATTCTGATCTGACATTGATTGAAAGAGAGCTGGAAAAAGCAATCCAGGCGGATTCCCAGCTGCTCAGACAGGCAAGCCTCCATTTGCTTAAGGCTGGCGGGAAACGGATTAGGCCCGTTTTTGTTCTCCTTGGCGGGAAATTCGGTAATTATGATATTGAAATCATCAAGGACGTCGCAGTCTCCCTGGAGCTCATCCATATGGCCTCCCTTGTACACGATGACGTCATCGACGATGCTGAATTGCGTAGAGGACAGGCGACAATCAAAGCAAAATGGGATAACAGGATTGCGATGTATACTGGGGATTACATTTTTGCCAGGGCACTGGAGCTTATAACTGACATTGAAAATCCGAAAGCACACCAGATTCTCTCAGATACTATAGTCGAATTAAGTGTGGGGGAAATCGAACAAATAAAAGATAAATATAATTTTAATCAAAATCTGCGTAATTATTTGCTGCGGATCAAGCGGAAGACTGCTCTTCTTATTGCTGCGAGCTGCCAGCTTGGTGCAGTGGCGGCAGGAGTTCCCGAGAAGGATCATCGTAAATTATATAAGTTTGGCTACTATGTCGGCATGTCCTTCCAGATCACTGACGACGTGCTGGATTTCACGGGTACAGAAAAGGAACTAGGCAAGCCGGCTGGCGGAGATCTTCTCCAGGGGAATATTACTCTTCCTGTTCTGTATGCAATGCAGGATGAGTATATCAACAGCCGAATCAAGACTGTCCATGAAGGTGTGCCAAGAGAAGAACTGAATGAAATCCTGAAGCTTGTTCAGGGGTCAGGAGCGATTGAAAAATCACTGGCGATCAGTGACCGCTATCTGGATAAAGCTCTTGAAATCCTTGAAGAGCTCCCATCCAATAAGGCAAAGAAGACATTGCGTGATATTGCAAAATTCATTGGGAAACGCAGGTATTAGCAAGTTGCGGATTTTTCAAAAAAATGATACTATTTCTAAGGATTGCTTTTGTAAGCGGTTCACATACATATAAGAAATAGGAGTGGAACTCATGGAAAAGACTTATTTGATGGTCAAGCCTGACGGAGTACAACGCACCCTGATCGGTGAAGTTGTAGCTCGTTTCGAAAAGAAAGGCTTCCAGCTAGTTGGCGCAAAACTTATGAACATCCCAAGAGAACTTGCTGAAGAGCATTATGGCGAACATAAAGAGCGTCCATTCTTCGGCGAATTGGTAGACTTTATCACTTCAGGACCAGTATTCGCTATGGTATGGCAGGGAGAGAATGTAATTGCTACTGCACGCCAGATGATGGGTGCAACTAACCCTAAAGATGCAGCTCCTGGAACAATCCGCGGCGACTACGGCGTGACTGTAGGCAAGAACGTAATTCACGGATCTGACTCACCAGAAAGCGCTGAGCGTGAAATCGGACTATTCTTCAAACAAGAAGAACTAGCTGAATACAGCAAATCAATTAACGAGTGGGTTTACTAAGAAAAGCTTAAGCGGCTTGGTCAGCACTGACAAGCGCTGGAGCTGGACAATTCTATAAATAAACTCCGGACACTTGTGAAAAGCAAGTGTCCTTTTTCTTTTTCGGGACGTTTTATAGCACTCCGGATATATGAAAAAATATATCACCCAAAATCCTATTTTTCGATATAATGAAAATGTCCAACTTTTTCTAGTAAAAATAAGGAGCAAAATGATGACGCAAGACTATGAACACTTTATCTCGAGAATCTATCAGAAGACAGGTATAAACCTTGCTCTATACAAAGAAGCCCAGATGAAAAGAAGGTTGACTTCACTCTATCAAAAGAAAGGCTACTCATCTTTCAAGGAATTCTTTCAGGTACTTGATAAAGACCAGCAGCTCATGAACGAATTTCTGGATCGGATGACAATCAATGTATCCGAGTTTTATAGAAACGCAAAAAGATGGGAAGTCCTCGATAAATCGATAGTGCCTGAGTTGTTAAGCAGAAACCCGAACCCGAAAATCTGGAGTGCAGCTTGCTCCACTGGAGAAGAACCTTATACATTGGCGATGGTGCTGTCAAAACATATGCCATTATCGAGAATCCAGGTCCTGGCAACTGATATTGATGAAAACGTCATGGCAAAAGCGAGGCGCGGAGTTTATGCAGAAAGATCGCTGAATGAAGCCCCTAAGGATATGGTTAAAAAGTTTTTTCGGCAGGATGGTTCCTATTACACGGTGGAAGATGACATTAAGAAGACTGTTACGTTTAAAAAGCAAAATTTGCTTGCCGATCGTTTCGGGGGTCCTTTTGACTTGATTGTCTGCAGGAATGTCCTCATTTATTTTACCGAAGAGGCCAAGGAAAGCATTTACCAAAAATTCAGCGCAGCATTAAGGCCGGGGGGGATTCTGTTTGTTGGAAGCACTGAACAGATTTTCAATCCTATTACATATGATTTTGAAACCGCAGATACTTTCTTTTACAGGAAGAAATAAATGGAGGAGCCGGGATTCCCTGCTCCTTCTTGCTTTTTTCGCTGAAGTTATGTGATTCAATTTCTGCAGGTTAAGCGCCAAGACTGGATTAACGCAAGATTGTTTTTTGCGAGTCAACATGCTTCATGATAAAATGACTTCATTCTTGAAAAGGAATAATACATATTTCGAAATTTTTAATTTATTTCTGTTGAACTGTATGATATAGTAAAACAAATCCTTTAGCGAGTTGAAGGGAGAAAGTATATGAGATATTTAACAGCGGGAGAATCACATGGACCGCAGCTAACAACCATTATAGAGGGGATGCCAGCAGGCATGCCGCTAGTAGCAGAAGATATAAACAAAGAGCTTGCCCGCCGGCAGAAAGGCTATGGACGCGGAAGAAGGATGCAAATCGAAAAGGATCAGGTGCAGATTACCTCAGGAATTCGCCATGGACAGACATTAGGTTCCCCGATAGCGCTGGTTGTTGAAAATAATGATTGGAAGCATTGGACCGGGATTATGGGACAGGAACCGCTCGAAGGCCAATCCGCTGATGAAGTGAAAAGGATAATTTCCCGTCCTCGTCCTGGTCACGCAGACTTAAATGGCGCGATTAAATATGGACATCGGGATATGAGAAATGTTCTTGAACGTTCATCTGCCCGGGAAACTACCGTCAGAGTCGCAGCAGGTGCTGCTGCAAAGAAACTGTTGTCACTGCTGGGCATCGAGTTAGTTGCCCATGTTGTTGAAATCGGTGGTGTAAAAGCTGAAAAGCTAGACTTCACATCACTGGAACAGCTTAAAGAAATAACAGAAGCTTCTCCAGTCAGATGCTTCGATTCAGATGCAGGGACGAAAATGATGGCAGCAATTGATAATGCTAAGCAAAATGGAGACTCTATTGGCGGTGTTGTCGAGGTGATTGCAGAGGGTATGCCCGCTGGAGTGGGCAGCTATGTTCATTATGACCGCAAGCTTGATGGCAAGCTTGCTGCGGCCATTATGAGCATCAATGCTTTCAAAGGAGTTGAGATTGGGATCGGTTTCGAAGCTGCCAGCAGGCCTGGAAGCCAGGTACATGACGAGATAGCCTGGGAAGAGGGAAGCGGTTACTACCGGAAAACGAACAGGCTTGGAGGACTTGAAGGCGGGATGACAACGGGCATGCCAATTGTTGTCCGTGGTGTAATGAAACCAATCCCGACTCTTTACAAGCCATTGATGAGTGTCGATATCGAGTCAAAGGAACCTTTTGCCGCGAGCATTGAACGCTCTGATGCATGTGCCGTCCCGGCGGCGGCAGTGGTTGCGGAAAGCGTTGTTGCCTGGGAGCTTGCCTCTGCTATCGTAGAACAATTCTACGCCGATCGATTTGACACATTGAAGGCATCAATTGAAGAGCAAAGAAGGACTGCGAGGGATTTTTAAAGATGGAGAAAGTGAATATCCATACAAGCACAAAATCCTATCCGGTATACATCGGAAAAGGTGCTATTCAGCAATTACGCGATATTATTCTAGATGCTGAAGAAAGTTACACATCTATCATGGTCATTACTGATGAAACAGTGGCGAAGTATCATCTTGATTCATTCCATGAACATACTGCTCTGGAAGGAATTGTTGAAAAAATCGTCCCGTCAGGTGAACAAGCGAAAACTTTCGATGTATATAATGATTGCCTTTCTTCAGCACTTGAAAATAAACTTGACAGGAAATCACTGATTATCTCTTTTGGTGGAGGGGCAGTTGGAGATTTAGCAGGATTTGTCGCCGCTACTTATATGAGAGGCATTCGCTTCATACAAGTCCCGACCACTATTCTTGCACATGACAGTGCGGTGGGAGGGAAAGTAGCGGTCAACCATCCATTAGGCAAGAACATGATTGGAGCATTCCATCAGCCAGAGGCTGTCATTTATGATCTGGATTTTCTCCAGACACTTCCTGAACATGAAGTCCGATCGGGCTTTGCTGAAGTTATCAAGCACTCGTTGATAAGCGATGAAAACTTCTATTACTGGCTTAGGGAAGAAATTCAGTCTTTGGATAAAATGAATGACTCAAAGTTGCTTAAGTTTTTGACAAAAGGCATCCAAGTTAAAGGTTCTGTTATCGCAGAGGATGAAAAAGAAACTGGAATCCGTGCATTTTTAAATTTCGGGCACACACTGGGCCACGCAATTGAAGCTGAAGCAGGTTATGGAAAAGTAACTCACGGTGCGGCAGTAGCTATTGGTATGCTATTTGCCCTTAAGCTGAGCACACAATTGCTTGGCCTTGATTTTAATACAGAAGCATTCAAAATCTGGCTTAAGAATCTTGGGTATGAAACTTCAATCCCAGCCGGACTTTCTAATGTGCAGTTGATCGAAAGGATGAAACAAGATAAAAAAGCTGTAAACAATACAATTCGTTTCGTTTTATTAGAGAAGATTGGAGTTCCTGCACTCATTGAAATAGATGAAAAAGTATTGATGATGAACCTGAAGAAGTTTGTAGAAAAGGGGGAGTAAGATGATTAGGGGAGTAAGAGGCGCTATTACAGTAAACGACAATGATGAGCAAGAAATCATTTCTGCGACTGAAAGGCTTTTAAAAGAAGCTATCGCTTCCAATAATATTGCCCCGGAAGAAGTTGCTTCCATTTTCATTTCTGCTACTCATGATGTTGATGCAGCCTTTCCGGCAAGAGCTTTAAGAAATTTGGATGGCTGGACCTATGTTCCAGTCATGTGCATGCAAGAATTATCCGTCCCCGGCTCGCTACAGAAGTGCATCAGAGTCATGATCCATTTCAACACTGAAAAAACACAGGAAGAAATCAGGCATATTTATCTTGAGGGAGCTGCTGGACTTAGACCTGATTTATAACTTTATACTTTTTCTGCAGCACTAAACAGTGTATGATAAATACATCTTCTTTATCACTTTAATTAGATAGTGAATTAAAGAGTAAAATAGTCGAGGTGGATAAGATGAGATGGAAAGAGCAGCTTTTAAAACTAAAACCATACCAGCCTGGTAAATCGATTAGCGAAGTGAAAAGGCAGTATGGTCTATCAGAAATTGTGAAATTGGCATCTAATGAGAATCCATTTGGATCTTCAGAAAAAGTAAAAAACGAAATTGCAGGATATGCTGGTAAATTTTCAGTTTATCCCGATGCTATGCCACCGAACTTCGTACACATCTGGCAGACCATCTTGGTGTTAAAGAAGGTGAGGTCATTCTTGGCAACGGATCAGATGAAATTATCCAGATGATTGCCCGCGGCCTGCTCACACCTGAGACAAAAACTGTGATGGCTGCCCCGACATTTCCACAGTATAAACATAATGGAATTATCGAAGGTTGTGAAATAGCGGAGATCCCATTGGTGAATGGTGCACATGATTTAGATGGGATGGCTGCTGCTATTGATGATCGGACCACAGTTGTCTGGTTATGCTCTCCGAATAATCCAACGGGTGTTTATATAACTGAAGAAGAATTGACAGCTTTTATGGCACGTGTGCCAAGTCATGTGCTTGTTGTGCTGGATGAAGCCTATTTCGAATATGTGAATGCGGAAGATTATCATGATTCTTTGAGATTGCTTAAACAATACCAAAATTTAATTATCCTAAGAACTTTTTCAAAAATATACGGGCTTGCCAGCTTCAGGGTTGGTTATGGAATTGCCCATGAGGAAACAATTTCAGCACTTGAACCTGTCAGGGAGCCATTCAATGTAAACTCATTGGCTCAAGCTGCCGCCATGGCAGCACTTGATGACCAGAATTTTGTTGAAGAATGCAAAATAGAAAATCAAGCTGGTTTAGAGCAATTTTACCAATTTTGTGATAGTGCTGGATTGAGTTATTATCCGTCACAGGGAAATTTCATCCTGATTGACTTTAAAAGGGATGGTCAGGAGGTATTTCAATACCTGCTTGAAAGAGGATATATCATCCGTTCCGGAACAGCGCTTGGATTTCCTACTTGTGTCAGGATCACAATTGGCTCAAAGGAACAAAATCAAGGCATAATTGATGTTATTAAACAATTTCTAAGTGTTAATTCTGTAATAACTAATTAGGGGGTGTGGAACTTATGGAAGGCCGCGTATTGATCATTGGTCTTGGTTTGATTGGCGGCTCTCTGGCGATGTGTATTAAAGAGCAGCATCCGGGGGCAGAGCTCATCGGATTTGATGCGGACGGAGACCAAATGGACCTGGCCATGATGCTGGGTGTCATTGACCGGGCAGCTGGAAGTTTTGAAATCGAAGCTCCAAAGGCGGATTTAATCATTATAGCGACTCCAGTATTGACCACCGGAAGCATTATTGAATCTTTAGCTGAATTGCAACTGAAAAATAATGTCATTGTTACAGACACAGGCAGTACGAAGGGATTCATTTCAAAGAAGGCATCCCGTCTGAGAGAAAAAGGGATTGTATTCATTGGAGGCCATCCAATGGCTGGTTCTCATAAAAGTGGTGTTGCTGCAGCGAAGAAAATCCTGTTTGAAAATGCATTTATCTTCTTACTCCTGATCCATTGGTCAGAAGTGAGAGTGTAGATCGACTTAAAATATGGCTTTCTGGTACGAGGGCCAAGTTCCTCGATGTTACCCCCGAAGAGCATGATTATCTTACAGGGGTGGTCAGCCATTTTCCGCATATCATAGCTGCTTCCCTTGTCCACCAGGCGTCAAGGGCTGATGAAGGAAATCCTCTTGTCAACCGCCTGGCGGCTGGCGGTTTCAGGGATATCACCCGAATCGCATCAAGCAATCCGCGGATGTGGAGAGATATCCTTCTTCAGAATCGGGAAGTCCTAATTTCCCTGTTAACTGACTGGCAGGATGAAATGGGGCGGGTAAAAGAATTATTGGTTACTAAAGATAGAGATAGCATCTATGATTTCTTTGATTCGGCGAAAAAATACCGGGATAGCCTCCCTGTAAGCGACAAAGGAGCTATCCCTAGTTTCTATGACCTTTTCGTAGATGTTCCCGACTATCCAGGAGTGATCTCTGAAATCACGGGTTATCTGGCGGTTGAAAACATCAGTATAACGAATATAAGAATCATAGAAACTCGTGAAGATATTTATGGGGTCCTCGTGATCAGCTTCCAGACACCTGAAGACCGTGCCAGGGCAAAGGAATGCATCGGGAAAAATACAGACTATGATATGTCTCTTGCAAAGTAGACTGAAGGAGCAGAAATATGTCCGTAAAAACACTTATGACAAATAGAAACACTTTGGAAGGTCAGGTTAAAGTACCTGGCGATAAATCAATATCGCATAGAGCAGTCATGTTTGGCTCCATTGCCAATGGAATCACCCGTATCGAAAACTTCCTGCCGGGAGAAGACTGTTTAAGTACAATTTCCTGCTTCCGCAAGCTAGGCGTTAATATTGTCCGGAATGGGAGCGATGTAACAGTTATCGGAAAAGGTGTGGACGGGTTGAATCAGCCTGAGGATACACTGTATGTTGGGAATTCTGGGACAACCATCAGGCTGATGATGGGAATACTATCGGGATTGCCTTTTACATCAAACCTTGAAGGTGATGAATCGATTGCCAGAAGGCCGATGACTAGAGTGACTCTTCCTCTCGGCAAAATGGGTGCAAGTATTACGGGAAGGAATAATGGCGAATTCACTCCGCTGACGGTGAAAGGCCGAAAATTACATGGAATTACATATGAACTGCCAGTCGCAAGCGCGCAGGTGAAATCGGCAATCCTCCTTGCCGGATTGCAGGCTGAAGGTGAGACAAATGTTGTTGAGCCAGTGAAAACAAGGGATCATACTGAGCGCATGATCAAGCAGTTTGGCGGCGAAGTTGTACGTGAAGGGCATTCCGTAAAGGTAACTGGCGGACAAATACTAAAGGGTACACATATAAATGTTCCTGGTGACATTTCATCTGCCGCATTTTTTCTGGCGGCAGCGGCAATCGTTCCTGGGAGTGACGTCATACTCCGGAATGTTGGTTTAAACCCGACAAGAACTGGAATAATTGATGTGCTTAGAGCAATGGGAGCAGATTTCACTATCGAACCATACGAAGGTGAATCAGCTGAACCTGCTGGGGATATCAGAATTAAGCATTCTAAGCTGAAGAGCACAATAGTCGAAGGCGATCTGATTCCTCGATTAATCGATGAAATTCCGGTCATTGCTTTGCTGGCAACTCAGGCAGAGGGAACTACGGTCATTAAGGATGCAGTGGAATTAAAGGTTAAGGAAACAAATCGAATTGATACTGTTGTGAATGAACTCAAGAAACTTGGAGCAAACATTGAGGCTTCAGATGATGGCATGATTATACAGGGAAAACAAAGCCTTGATGGGGGGACTGTATCAGCACATGGCGACCACCGGATCGGGATGATGCTGGCCATCGCTGCCCTGCTCTGTAAACAGGATGTCATCCTTGAACAGAGCGAAGCGGTCGCTGTTTCATATCCTGGTTTTTTTGATGACCTGTATTTGCTGGTGAGAAAATGAATAAAATATTGTCTTGAAGGCCAATCATGATAAATGGATGGCCTTCTGTCTTTGAATAAGGTTGCCTTCACTATAAAAAGCACTGCCGTCGTTATATTCTCGGAATTTCTGCATAGTTTGTCATAAGACCGATAAAGGAGTGGTTTTATGGCATACATTATAGATAATGTCCATCTCTTGAAGGGACAAGCTTTCACAGAAACAAGTATACTGGTGGAGGACCAGCGAATCATATCGACAACATCCAAATTTGAACGTTATAACTACATGAGGATGGATGCTGACAACTATATTATGACCCCAACCCATGTCCTCTTTGATACGAACATCCCTATAAAAGAATCTTTTAAAGAGAGAAAAGAATATTACCTGAGAAATTTTATTCTAAAGGGGTGCACAGTTGTATTCACAACAGTAAAGATCCAATTTGAACGGCAGCTTGAAGAAGAGCTTAAGCAGGCGAAAAGTAATTTGTTAGACAGCCCAATCGATTTTGTTCTGGGGGTCAGCATTCCGCCGCGATTATTGAATCCAGGATTTATCCGGAAGTGTAAGAAAATGAAAGTCCCAGCGATTTTTCTGGAGATCGACGAAATGAACTCTTTGAAGACGATGCCGTGGGGATGGATCAAGGAAGCGCTGTTTCCATATAACTGTCCAGTCATTCCAATCCTTCCTGAAAGTAAGCATAATAAAGGGAGGCAGCTGCAGCTCAATGTCTGGAGCGATTTGATGAAAAAAGAGAAGGTTCCCGCAGTATATGAAGACTTAGCGAATCCAGGCCCTGTGTCAAGGTCTATTTTAAAGAAGACGGAATCTTCCCTGAAAAGTCAAATCTGCATAGTGGTGGAGAACTTAGCTATAATTTATACAATATAAGTCCGGAAACAAAATACCGTGATGAGCACGGGCTTTTTTTCAATCGAATCATCTTGAAGTGACTGTGGATAAGGGGAAAGTCATTCGCGCGGGTGCCGAGGTTTATTATCGGCCTGGAAAGGGAGAGAATGTTATAATTAAGACACCAGGATTTTTTACAGACAATTACTAAAACCTTCAGGCATTGCTGGTTAATCAGCTCTATGCAAACTGGCAAATATAGATTAGCCTAAAGTAAGGATAGGATGATAGAAATGGTCGGAGTAGAAGAAATAACAAATTATATTGAAAATGGACAGCTTGAAAAAGCTATGGCTGCTTATCAAAGAATTCTCGAAAACGGCAGCGACGAAGAAAAATTCCTGCTTTCCGAGGAATTATTCCGCTTCGGTTTCATGGAAGAAACGGAGGCATTGATCGAGAGTTTGTTGAAGAAATATCCAGATGAGGGCGAACTGCATGTTTTGCTCGCTGAAACCCGAATCGAAATGGGCAAAGAGGAAGAGGCAATGCTTTCGCTTGAAAAAGTAGACGAAAAGGATCCTTCTTTTCCTCAAGCGCTGCTTCTATTGGCTGACCTGTATCAGATGGAAGGTCTGTTTGAAGTGAGTGAAAAGAAGCTGCTTGAAGCCAAAAGGCTTTTACCGGATGAGCCAGTCATCGATTTTGCTATTGGTGAGCTGTACGCTTCCCAGGGAAAACTTGTTGAAGCCATCCAGTATTACGAAACAGTTCTTAAGTCACATGAAGAGATAGGCGGAGTGAACATTAACCAGCGAATGGCAGAGGCGTTAAGTGCTTGCGGATCGTTTGAGGAAGCACTCCATTTTTATGAAAAAGCGCTTGAGCAAAAACTGGAAATTAATACATTGTTTGGCTTTGCTTTTACAGCCCTGCAGGCAGGCTATAATAAAACAGCGATTGAAAAGTTTGAGGAATTAAAAGCCCTTGATCCTGAATACCATTCCCTTTATCTTTACCTTGCCAAAGCTTATGAGCGCGAAGAAATGGTCGAAGAGGCCTTCGATGCAGTGAAGCAGGGAATCGAGCAGGATGAGTTCAATAAGGATTTGTACTTTTATGGCGGCAAATTAGCTTTGAAAATTCCCGACGAGGAAGCTGCCGAAAAATTGCTTCGTGAAGCAATCGCTCTTGATCCAGGATTCATGGAAGGAGTCCTTGTCCTGAACAAACTGCTGCTTAAGCAGGAGCGCTATGAAGATGTACTTGAGCTTGTGCGGGCGGCTGACATCCACGAAGAAGAAGAGGAACCACAAATTCTTTGGGATGAGGCAGTGGCTTACCAGCAAATTGAAGATTTTTCACTGTCATTAAACAAATACCAACTCGCATATACTTTCTTTAAAGACAACAAGGAATTTTTGACAGACTACGGATATTTTTTAATTGAAGAAGGAAAAATGGCCGACGCCGCCGAAATTTTTAGTAAGTTAGTTGAAAAAGAACCTGGCAATGAAGAATTCCGTGAATTGTTGGAACGCATGACGGAGAATCTGTAGCCTTAACAAAAAAAATGAGTTATGCAGAGGAGGGATTCAAAAATGACAACCCCTGTATCTGTCAACGAGAAAAAGGATTTTATCCGCTGGTTCTTAAACCATTACCAGCTTAAAAGGCGGGAATGCGTTTGGATCCTTAACTACTTGATGAGCCATGACCAGCTGATGGAAAAGGTGCACTTTGTGAAAGTGCACAATATTGTCCAAGGGGATTAGTGATGTCGACCCATTGCGTGGATGCAATACCATTCCGCTTCTTTAAAGAAAACGTGATGACGACAGATGCTGAAAAGTCTTTCCACGACATTCGTTTGAACAGGGAAGAAGAAATCTACATCCAACTGAATTTCCACGCTTCAAACAAAGCCCACCAGTTTGCGGCCGTGCTGGAAGAAAACCCTTATGTTCCAGGCCAGCTCCAAATCAGTGAAAGTGACAAGATGGTAGCAGAGAGATTTCTTGAGGAGAGTATTCAAAAATTCCAAAAAGACAAACTGCTCACCATGATCGACGAGGCACTGGACAGCCAGGACCAGGAAGCCTTCGAACATCTTACAGAACAATTAAAAAGATTGGGCGCAGTTAATTCGTTATAGCTTGCTATTGATAGCAGGCTTTTTATTTTGCCTGTTATTGTGGCTTGAGTCGCTGGTTTGTGCCAAAACCATTTTCTTATGGACAAGAACTTAACGGTGTGGCAAGAAAATATTCGAACATGGACCTTCTTCCGACAAAATCCCAAGGTAGAGTCGCTGAAATGTCCGAACCGAACCTCACTTCGGGCAAAACTCTAAGGAGGAGTAGCAGAAATGCCTGAACCTAACAAACCATTCGAAAACGAGTTTTAATCGTGATATTATAGGGATGGATTGAATGGCGGGGCTTTAAGTCGTAGAGTACTTATGTTAATTACTTAGGTAGAAACGACAGGAGCCTAATAGAATGATGGAGTTGGTTTTATGAGATGGGTGGCAGCAGATGTAGATATGTACCAGAAAGCTGCGGAATATGTAGACACGGCAATCGTGCCATTATTGCCAGTTTCTTTTGGTGATGACATGAAACAAAATGCTTCGATGGCAGAATTCATAGGAATCCTTACTGCACAGCTGGAAAAGCAGTTTAAGGGACGTATCTTCTTATTTCCCGATTTTGCGTACATAAAAGGACATGAAGCTAATGTGAAAACCCTGAAAGAATGGGAAAACACTTTATTGGACAAGCAATTCAAGCATGTGTTTTATGTTACATCTGACAGCAGCTGGAGGCAGCAAGAGAAGGAGTTAACTGGTAACCTGTTGTGGCTGCCGTCATTGTCCTTTGAGCATATGCAGGAGCAGCAGAAAATGGCCATCGTGGAGGATCAGGTAAATCAGCTATTATCTTTGTTCACTGAGAAATGGCAATAGTATTAATCCGATGTTATTTTTATCACTGCGAAAAATGTTTTCAACATAGTATTATATTGATTTTGTAATGAGATTGATATATCATGGTTATGTCCTAGTTTTGAAATGTGTTTAAATTATGTCCGTTGGGGACTTAACTTGGGAATAGAGGGGGGAATAGCGTGAGTAAGCATCGTGTTTCAAGACGTCAATTCTTAAACTATACTCTAACAGGTGTAGGCGGTTTCATGGCTGCAGGGATGCTGATGCCAATGGTTCGATTTGCCGTGGATCCTGTACTTAAGGGTGAAGATGCGGGAGATTTTATCGCGACTCCATTGAAGATCGCAGATATTGCAAATGAACCGCAAAAAGTAAACTTTAGCTTTACACAAAAAGATGCATGGTATGAATCTGAAGAAACTGGAACTGCTTGGGTATTCAAGAACGAAGGCGGGGAGATTGTTGCCCTGTCACCAGTATGTAAACACCTTGGATGTGTTGTAGACTGGAATACGGATAAGAAAAATCCAAACATGTTCTTCTGCCCTTGCCACTACGGCCTTTATGAAAAGGACGGAATGAACGTCAAAGGCACACCGCCGTTGGCACCATTGGATGTATATCCAACCAAAGAAAAAGACGGGTTCCTTTATGTAGGAAAAGCCGAACCACGAAAGGGGGCGTAATCTTTGTTAAACAAAATTTACGATTGGGTAGATGAGCGTTTGGATATTACGCCTTTGTGGCGCGATATCGCAGACCATGAGGTTCCTGAGCACGTTAACCCGGCGCACCACTTTTCTGCGTTCGTGTATTGCTTTGGCGGTCTGACGTTTTTCATCACTGTCATTCAGATTCTTTCCGGAATGTTCCTGACAATGTATTATGTGCCGGACATCAAGAATGCATGGGAATCTGTTTATTATCTTCAAAACCAGGTAGCGTTTGGACAAATTGTCCGCGGAATGCATCACTGGGGTGCGAGCCTTGTCATCGTTATGATGTTCTTACATACGCTTCGCGTGTTCTTCCAGGGCGCTTATAAGAAACCTCGTGAATTGAACTGGGTTGTCGGAGTTTTAATTTTCTTCGTAATGTTAGCTCTTGGCTTGACAGGATACTTGCTTCCATGGGATATGAAAGCATTATTCGCAACAAAGGTTACATTGCAGATTGCCGAAGCTGTCCCATTGATTGGGCCATACATTAAAACATTGCTTTCCGGACATTCAACGATCGTTGGTGCACAAACCTTGACTCGTTTCTTCGCGATCCACGTATTCTTCTTGCCTGCTGCATTATTAGGCTTAATGGGAGCGCACTTCCTGATGATTCGTAAGCAAGGTATTTCTGGTCCATTGTAAAATATGAATGAAATAGTTGTGCGAATAGAGATTCGCCAATGATACGAAAAAAGGAGGGGATTGCTCGATGCATCGTGGTAAAGGTATGAAGTTCGTAGGAGACTCACGTGTCCCTGCAGAACGTAAGCCTAATATTCCGAAAGATTACTCGGAATACCCTGGCAAAACGGAAGCGTTTTGGCCAAACTTCCTGTTGAAGGAATGGATGGTTGGTGCTGTTTTCCTAATCGGATTCTTGAGCCTGACAATTGCTCATCAGCCTCCGCTTGAGAGGATTGCCGATCCTACGGATACAGCATATATCCCGCTGCCAGACTGGTATTTCTTATTCTTATATCAATTGCTTAAATATTCATATGCTTCGGGTCCATATACTGTAATCGGAGCATTGGTTATCCCGGGTCTTGCTTTTGGAGCGCTTTTGCTTGCTCCATTTATTGACCGCGGTCCGGAACGCCGTCCATCAAAGCGACCGCTCGCAACTGGCTTTATGCTGTTGTCAATCGCTGCTGTTTTCTATCTCACTTGGGAATCTGTTGACCACCATGACTGGGAAGCAGCCAAGAAACAAGGCCAGATTGTGGATGTCGAAATCGACAAGAACTCTGATGGTTACAAAATTGCACAAGCTCAAACCTGTACTTCCTGCCATGGCGGAGAACTCGCCGGCGGTGCTGCAGCGCCAAGTTTGTTAGATTCAAAAATGAGCGCCGAAGAAATTGCTGATGTTGCTAAGAATGGTAAAGGAAGCATGCCTGCGGTCTTCAAAGGAACGGACGAGGAACTTCAGACTCTTGCTGAATTCATCGACGGTCTTAGCGAGTAATATGTCAAAGAACCTGTAAGGAAACTTGCAGGTTCTTTTTTATAGTTAAGGAAACTATAAAATTTTTGAGTTCTGGATAACTTCATGAAGTTTTCTTAATCCAGCTCCAGCGCCTGGCCCCTCGAGACGCTTCGGTCCGCCCAATGAAGTCAAAGAACGACTTCACTGGTCGGCCCTCCAGCGCTTGTCGGGGCTGATCGAGGCGCTTGCGCTTTTTGTTCTGCAAATTGTATTTACTTTGACTTGGGTTCTCTTCATACATAAGAAAATTGAAGATTGAACAGGTAATGCTTAGAAACATATAGCACATCATGAAAACCTATAAGGAAAACTTGGTTTATTTTCTATAAACTGTAATAATAGTGATAGAAAACTTGGAAATGGAGATCGTCAAAATGATTAAAAGAATATACCCTTTACTAGGGGATAGATCTGTATTATGGCTTTTATTTTGGGTAAATGTGTTCGGGACTGCATACGGGTATTATTGGTACAAGTGGCAGCTTGTCGATACGCCGCTGCACTTTCTTTTTTTCGTACCCGATAGCCCGACTGCAAGCTTGTTCTTTGTCTTCGTTTTAGGGGCATTCCTGATGGGGAAAAACTGCCCGCTTATGGAAGCATTGGCTATTGTAAGCTTGGTCAAGTATGGCCTTTGGGCGGTGGTCATGAATTTAATGGTATTCTTCGTTTCTGGTCAGCTTGATTGGATTGGGCTTATGCTGATGGCATCCCATTTTGCGATGGCAGTGGAAGGTGTATTATATGCTCCTTTTTATCGAATAAAACCTTGGCATTTGATTGTAGCTGCAGTTGTACTTCTTCATAATGAAATCATTGATTATGTTTTTAAAATGATGCCAAGATACCATACGCTAGATTTGTACATGGACCAGATCGGTTACTTTACGTTTTGGTTAAGTATTTTCTCGATCGCTGTCGGGTATTACTTCGCGCTGCGCCCAGATCGGTTCTTACTTTCATTAAAAAACTCAAGATAACACTTGAATTATGGTCTAACCTTGTCCACCCACTCATACATTTTAATAGTATTTAGAGGGGGGACAGGAATGAGAGCAAAATATTTTATATTCATTTCGGTGCTTTTGCTATTGATTGCACCGTTTGCAGCATACGCAGAACCACAGTCGCCTGTTGAAGAACTGAATAATATATCAGACCAAGCACTGCAAATGGTGAAACTGCACCGTTATGATGATGCAAACAGATTGTTGAATCATTTTTCAGAAGAATTCTTACTAGTTACAGGGGATGGACGGCCATTCACTATGGATGAACTGCGAATTATTACTGTGGCACATGATGAAGCAGTTGAGGCGGTAGCAAACGCTGATCTGGGACATGCTGAAAGGATGAACAGAGTTACAAAATTCAGGCTTGTAATTGACGCAATTGCATCCACCCACCAGCCGTTATGGACAGAGATGGAAGGGCCCATCATGACTGTTTTCAATGATATGAAGACTGCTGCATATGAGGGTGACAATGACCAGTTTCATTCGAACCTTAATTCATTCCTGTCATTATACAATGTGATTTATCCAAGCATGAAGATTGACATCAATCCGGAGAGAATCCAAAAAGTTGATGCTAAAGTCAGCTTTATCGATCAGTACCGCCCAAAGGTATTGCAAGAAGCTTCAAGCCAGGAAGAACTTGAAGGGTTAGAATCAGATTTACAGAATATCTTTGATGATATGACGGAGGATGAAGCAGATCCTTCATTGTGGTGGGTAATGATTTCTACAGGAAGCATCATAATCCTTACACTGTCCTATGTGGGCTGGAAAAAATATCGAGGCGACCATGATAAAAAGAAAGACGTCCAAAAAGAACATAGGAATTGACAAAGTATTCTACTATTTATAAAATAGTGTTAACATCATGAGATGTAAGGGGAGGTATTAGATGTCTATAATAATCTACTTTGCGCTTATTATTTTGATCCCGTTATGCTCAATTCAAGGTAAAAGGAGCATACAAGAAATATTCACAGGTGGCTTCTTCATCCCAAATGACGGGTGCAGAGGTGGCTCGTAAGATTCTCGATGATAACGGTTTATACAATGTTGGAGTCGAAGAAACCAGAGGTTATTTAAGTGACCACTACGACCCGCGTTCAAAGGTTGTACGATTATCTTCAGATAACTTTTTTGGCCATTCAGTCGCAGCTGCCGCAATTGCTGCTCACGAAGTAGGCCATGCGATTCAAGATGCTGAGGACTATTCGTTCCTCAGATTCCGCCATGCTCTTGTTCCAGTAGCAAGCCTAGGTTCAAACTTTTCCTGGATTCTGATCCTCATTGGAATTTTTGCTCAATTAAGCGGACTGCTTTTACTAGGTATCCTTTTCATGGCCGCAGCTGTTGTTTTCCAACTGGTAACTTTGCCGGTTGAATTCAATGCATCGAACCGTGCAATGGAACAGGTAGTTTCAGCTGGGATCATCAGGAATGATGAAGAAAGAGAAACGAAGAAAGTATTGAATGCCGCCGCTTTGACATATGTAGCTGCAGCAGCTGTTGCAGTACTTGAACTTGTTCGTTTAGTAATGATCTACACAGGCATGACTAGCAGTGAAGAATAAAAAATCCGGATAATCATCCGGATTTTTTATCTTTCAAGAGGCAGTTTATTTTCATCAAGCGTAAATCCTTCACCCAGTACATCGTGGACAACCGTAACAGAAACAAATGCATGGGGATCGACTGAATTAATGACACTTTTCAATCGGACGATTTCATTCTTGGCAACTACGCAGTATAAAACATCTCTTTCGGATTTTGTATAAGAGCCTACAGCCTTCAGGCTCGTGACTCCACGGTCCATTTCTTTCATGATTTTCGCTGCGATATCCTCACTTTTCTCTGAGATGATCATAGCTCCTCTGGCAGCGTAGGAACCTTCCTGCATAAAATCGATCACTCTGGCTCCTACAAAAACGACCACAAGTGTATACATGGCTTCCCTGTAGTTCAAATATGTAATAAGAGAAAGTGTAATGACACCAAAGTCAAACATGAACATTGTCCTACCCATTGTCCAGCCAACATACTTTTGAGCCAGCCTTGCGATAATGTCGACTCCGCCTGTAGTTCCTCCATAACGGAATATGATCCCAAGGCCGATTCCGATGAACACTCCCGCAAACAGGGCAGCTAAAAACAAGTCCTCATATAATGGCATCTCGATTTGATATTTTTGAAATATAGCCAGAAAAATGGAGACTCCTACTGTACCTATGATTGTATAAATAAATACATTCCGGCCGAGTAGCTTCCAGCCTATGAAAAAAAGCGGCAAGTTCAATAATAGGTTGGTAATGGAAGGAGACCACCCGAATACGAAATAAAGCAAAAGTGTAATTCCGGTGAAACCACCTTCTGCGAGGTTATTCTGCATATTGAAATGAACAAGGCCGAATGAGAAAATAGCCGCACCAAGCAGAATGAAGAAGGTGTTTTTAATTTTTAAGCCGTTAAGCACGATTTATTCCTCCTATAAGTACACTAAAATTTACCTTACAAAGCGCTTATATTATATAAAATATAACCAACAAGGGCAATCTTTTACAGGAGGGGCATAAAGAGTCGCAATATTCTATGTTTCAAGTCCGTATTGTGAGGAGTGTATAAGTGGGAAAAAAGCTTTATTAATGATTGCCTATGATTAGTTTGAAATAAAAATATTTGTCAAAGTACCTCCATTAAGCTAACATCGATATAGATAAACATACATAAAAAGGTTGGGTGAGTTTCTTGAGTGGAAAGAAAACGATGAAAGAACTCCAGCAGGAAGTGGATTCATATATAAGCCAATTTAAAGAAGGTTACTTCAGTCCTCTTGCTTTGACTGCACGCATGACCGAGGAGCTCGGGGAGCTGGCTCGTGAGGTAAACCATTATTATGGCGAGAAGCCAAAGAAAAACGATGAAAAAGAAAAAACAATAGAAGAAGAGCTTGGAGATATGCTATTTGTGATGATTTGTTTTGCCAACTCTTTAAATATAGACCTTGAAGAAGCACATAACATGGTCATGGAAAAGTTCAATACAAGGGACAAAGACCGCTGGACTAGAAAAGACAGCTGAAGGAGACTAAATATATGGAAAAAGTAAAGGTTGTAATTGCAGGACCAAGAGGAAGAATGGGTAAAGAGGCTGTCAATTTGGTGCTCGGGACGGATACATATGAACTCGTGGGAGTTGTTGACAGGAAATATGAAGGAATGAAAGTTGGTGAGCTCGAGGGCTTTCCAGCGAGTGATGCCTTAATTTATACAGATTTCGAGAAATGTCTCCAGGAAGTTGAGCCCAATGTACTTATTGACCTGACGACACCCGAAGTAGGCATGTTCCATACTAAGACCGCATTGAAATATAAAGTTCGCCCAGTGGTAGGGACTACAGGGTTCAGTAAAGAAGATCTTAAAGAACTTGAACAGCTATGCGCTGAACAGGAAACAGGCTGTATCATCGCTCCAAACTTTGCAGTCGGAGCCGTTTTGATGATGAAATTCTCGCAAATGGCTGCCAAGTATTTCAATGATGTTGAGATCATTGAACTGCACCACGACCAGAAGCTTGATGCGCCATCGGGTACAGCAGTGAAAACGGCACAAATGATATCTGATGTGCGTGTACCGAAAACACAAGGACACATTGACGAAAAGGAAACAATTCAAGGTGCGCGCGGTGCGGATTATGAAGGTATGCATATACACTCAGTGAGACTTCCAGGGCTGATTGCCCACCAGCAAGTATTATTCGGTGCTGACGGACAAACATTAACGATCCGCCATGACTCATACAATCGAAGCTCCTTTATGTCTGGAGTCAAGCTTGCGGTGGATACAGTCATGAAAATGGATGCTTTTGTTTACGGATTAGAGAATATCATAGAATAGGGGAGAAACCATGAACATTGCCTTAATTGCACATGATAAAAAGAAAGATGACCTAGTGGGTTTCGCTGTCGCTTATAAGGAAATCTTTGAAGAGCATACATTATTTGCAACCGGGACAACAGGATTGAGGATCATTGAAGCAACGGGTTTGGAAGTGACGAGGTTTCAATCCGGTCCTCTTGGCGGTGACCAGGAAATTGGTGCAAGGATTGCAAATAACCTTATAGATGCAGTGCTTTTCTTCAGAGATCCATTGACTGCCCAGCCGCATGAACCAGACGTGACTGCCCTCGTTCGGCTATGTGATGTATATTCTGTTCCGCTGGCGACCAATATGGGAACAGCTGAGATTCTCATAAAAGGGATTGAAAGAGGAGACCTTGATTGGCGAAATATAATGAATGAGGAAACTGGTGATAAATATGGAAGCAATGAAGCTTGATATACTGGCATTTGGTGCACATGCTGATGACGTGGAAATCGGGATGGGCGGTACAATCGCAAAATATGCTGCTGAAGGAAAATCAATCGGAATTTGTGATTTGACCAAAGCAGAGATGTCATCAAACGGAACAGTAGAGATCAGGAGCCGAGAAGCAAACGAAGCAGCCGGAATTCTTGGAGTGAAGATGAGGGAAGCGCTTGACTTGCCGGACAGAGGCTTGTTTTTAAAGGAAGAATACATAAGGGAAATTGTTAGAGTGATCAGGCGGAATACTCCGGACATAATTTTTGCACCTTATTTTGATGACCGTCATCCTGACCATGGCAGCTGTGCCCGCCTTGTTGAGGAGGCGGTCTTTTCGGCAGCAGTAAGAAAATATGATGAAGAGAACGGGCTTAAGCCGCACAGACCAAAAGCTTTACATTTTTATATGATCAATGGATTACATAAACCAGATTTTATAGTTGATGTATCGGATTATATCCATTTAAAAATCAATGCGCTGAATGCTTACGAAAGCCAATTCATGAAAGGGTCAGGAACTTTCGATACCCCGCTAGTGAATGGCTATATCGAAACAGTCGAGGCGCGCGAGAAATTACTAGGCAAGGAAGCTGGCGTCGCATATGCCGAAGGCTTTATGTCCAAAAAACCATTGTTAATCCATAAGGATTTGTTAGGGGAAGGTAAATGAAGAAATTAAAAATTGGCATCACCTGCTATCCGACGGTGGGAGGATCTGGTGTTGTCGCAACAGAACTTGGGAAGCTGCTGGCGGAGAAGGGTCATGAGATTCACTTCATTTCCTCGAGCCTTCCCTTCCGGCTGAAGAAAATGTACCGAAATATTTATTCTCATGAGGTGGAGGTCAATCAATACTCAGTATTCCAATATCCACCATATGATATTGCGCTGGCCAGCAAGATTGCAGAGGTCGCAGTCTTGGAAAATTTAGATGTCCTCCACGTCCATTATGCTATTCCCCATGCTGTCTGTGCCATTTTGGCCCGCCAGATGAGCGGACGTGATCTGAAGATTGTCACTACGCTTCACGGTACCGATATTACCGTACTTGGATATGATCCATCTCTAACGGATGCCATTCGCTTCGGTATTGAAAAATCGGATGTTGTGACAGCAGTGTCCAATTCGCTTATCCAGCAAACCTATGATTTGATCAAACCAGATCAGGAAATTGGCTGTGTATACAACTTCATAGACACTCGTGTCAATAAACGGACTGATTCCTCAGACCTTAGAAAGGAATATGGAATCCTTCCTGAAGAGAAAGTGGTCATCCATGTATCCAACTTCCGGTCCGTTAAAAGAGTTCCGGATGTGATCAAAGCATTCGCAGGAATCGCAGAAAAAATGCCGGCTAAGCTTTTGCTTGTTGGAGATGGACCGGAAATGAAGATTGTTTGCAACCTTGCAAGTGAATTGGGGATTCGCGACAAAGTCCTGCTGCTTGGAAAACAGGAGAGGGTAGAGGAGCTATATTCACTGAGTAATTTGATGCTTCTTCTCTCAGAAAAGGAAAGCTTCGGGTTGGTAGCTTTAGAAGCTATGGCTTGCGGTGTACCATGTATCGGTACCGATGTAGGAGGTATTCCGGAAGTGATTGTGGACGGAGAGACTGGTTACATATGCGAATTAGGAAATATCGAAGAAATAACAGAAAAAGCTGTTAATATACTCTCAAACCCTGAAATCCACAAGCGCTTTGCTGAGAAATCGGTAGAAAGGGCAGAAAAAAACTTCAGCGCTGAACAAATCGTATCAGAATACGAAAGTATATACTATAGTATTGTCGGGCAGGATGCACAATGATTGGCCAGCCATTCATACAGGCAGTGCCTGTCCTTAAGTTAATAGAGAATGCAGGGTATGAAGCGTATTTTGTCGGCGGCTCTGTCAGGGATCATATCCTCGGTCGCGAGATATCCGATGTTGATATCGCAACCTCAGCGTTACCTGAGGAGTTAAAACGGATTTTTCCTAAAACCAATGATGTGGGAATTGAACATGGAACGATTCTCGTCCATTATAAAGGTGAACATTATGAAATAACGACATTCCGTTCCGAAGAAAATTACACAGATTATAGAAGACCCGATAAGGTTTCTTTCATTCGGTCATTAAATGAGGATCTCCAGCGGCGTGACTTCACGATGAATGCAATGGCTATGGACAAAAAAGGGAACATTCTCGATCCTTTCGCGGGCAAAGAAGCGATAAACAAAAAAGAAATTGTGACAGTAGGCAATCCAGATGAACGTTTCGGTGAAGATGCCTTGAGGATGCTTAGGGCTGTTAGATTCCAGTCACAATTATCTTTTTCGATTGGAACACAGACTTTAGAATCGCTTACAAGTCTCTGTCATCTTCTGGAGAACATAGCGGTAGAACGCAAAACTGTTGAATTCGAAAAATTGCTTAAGGGGCCAGCCAGGAGAGAAGCAGTCCAATTGCTTGCGAATACTGGAATGATTCAATATTTGCCAGGACTGAAAGGTCAGCGCGCGGAAGTAATACGTTTTTCAAGACATCTTAAACAGGATTTCCAATTGGCGGAATCATGGGTACTGCTAGTATATGAATTAGGTTTGAAGGACAAAGAAATTGAAGGATTCCTGCGAGAATGGAAGCTTCCAGTCCAAAAAATTAAACGAATCAAACAAATTCATTTGTTGTTATTGCACCGCCTTAAAAATGATTGGAATCCGGAATTGGTTTATAACGCAGGACTGGAAGATGCAATTAGCGCTGAAATGGTGTTTGCGTCTCTGCAAAATATTGTTGGCAGTACCGAAAAAATCAAGGAATTGCATGAGCGGCTTCCGATCAAACATCGAAAAGAATTGAACGTAACGGGGAATGATGTTATGGGCTGGCTGGATAAACAGCCTGGTCCCTGGCTGCGCGGGCTTCTTGAGGAAATCGAACGTTCTGTTATCTATGGCATCGTGCCAAATGAGAAGGAGAAAATAAAGGAATGGCTGAACGCGTCCAATCTGAGATCAGGAAAAAATTAATAGATGCTTTTACAAAAAATGAAACTGAATATCTATCCGGCCAACATTTGGCTGACATTTCGGGCTGCACACGTACGGCGGTGTGGAAACATATCGAGGAGCTTCGCAAGGAAGGTTTTGAATTTGAGGCGGTCAGAAGAAAAGGATACAAAATTATCTCAATACCTGACAATATGTCTGCGGATAAAATAACCCTTGGTTTAAACACTGAATTCCTTGGCAGGAATCTGCACTACCATGACAGCGTGGAATCTACTCAAAAAATTGCGTATAAACTGGCTTATAATAATGGCGAAGAGGGAACTGTGGTGATTGCCGAAGAGCAAACTGCAGGCAGAGAGGATGGACCGTAAGTGGCATTCCCCAAAATACACAGGTATATGGATGAGCCTCATTCTAAGGCCAAAATCCCTATTCCGAAGGCTCCGCAGCTGACATTGATAACTGCAGTAGGTGTTGTGCAGGCAATAGAGGAAGTAACAGGATTATTGCCTGAAATAAAATGGCCGAATGATATTCTCATTAACGGCAAGAAAATTACCGGGATTCTTACGGAGCTTCAAGCTGAATCAGATCGGATTAATTCAATCATTATCGGAATCGGCATCAATGTAAATACAAGCATAGAAGATTTCCCTGAAGATATCCGAACAATCGCTTCGTCGCTCGCTATAGAAACCGGCAATATAATAGACAGGGAAAAATTGATCCGGATTATACTGCAAAAATTGGAGAAATTGTATTTACTGTATCTCGAAAAAGGCTTTTTCCCGATTAAGCTGATGTGGGAAAGCTACGCCATAAGCATCGGTAAACAAATCACTGCAAGGACCCTTACTGGTGAAATCAAAGGGAAAGCAACCGGGATTACTGAAGACGGAGTTCTTTTGATTGAGGATTCAGCAGGGGAAATTCATAACATTTACTCCGCGGATATCCAGATAGAAGGTTAACTCAGTAATATAGCCAAAAATGCAGTCATTTGCTATAATCAATCTGGGCGGTATCGAGAGAACTGCACCTTGTTGATTTATTTTATAAAAAAATAGTTCTGCCTGGATCCGGTAGCGGACTGGGACAGAGGGATGAAACAAGTACAGGCTTCAAAGGGTCCTTCTGGCATAGATGGATCCTTTTTTAGTGTCTGGCATTGATGGATTGTTTTATCTCCTCTTCAGAAAAAGGGAGGAACGAAAATGAAACAAACAACTGATTTCTTAAAAATGAAGCAAACAGGCAACAAGATCGTCATGGTGACAGCCTATGATTATCCTTCAGCCAAGCATGCAGAACAGGCTGAAGCTGATATGATCCTCGTAGGTGATTCCCTTGGAATGGTTGTGCTTGGCTATGACTCGACTGTACCAGTGACAATGGAGGATATGATTCACCATTCGAAAGCTGTCAGGCGGGGAGCAGGCAATACATTCATTGTTGTCGATTTGCCATTTATGAGCTATCATCTGTCGATCAAAGACACGCTTATAAATGGTGCGAGAATCATGCAGGAAACAGGGGCAAACGCCGTGAAATTAGAAGGTGCCGATGAGGTTATTGACCATATAAAAGCACTTACGAAGGCAGGGGTACCTGTCGTAGCACATCTGGGCCTCACCCCACAATCTGTAGGCGTATTAGGCGGATATAAAGTGCAGGGGAAGAGTGCGGATGCGGCAAAAAAACTGATTGATGACGCAAAAAAATGCGAAGAGGCAGGTGCCTTTGCCGTTGTGCTGGAATGCGTACCTAAACAGCTTGCAGAACAAGTCAGCCAGGCCCTTGCAATCCCGACAATTGGAATCGGGGCTGGAGCGGAAGTTGACGGACAGGTACTTGTATACCACGATATTATCACCTATGGCGTGGACCGTGTACCGAAATTCGTGAAACAATATACGAATGTAAATGAACTAATCTCTTCCGGGCTCAGTGCCTATGTTTCAGAAGTCAGGCATAAGGCCTTCCCAGAAGATAAACATAGCTTTACCATGAAAGAAGAAGAACTGCAGGCGTTGTACGGGGGAAAAGAATGAAAATCATTAGAACAATCACCGAGATGCAGGAAAAGATGCAAAAATTAAAATCTGAAGGGAAATCCATTGGATATGTACCAACCATGGGTTTTCTGCATGAAGGCCATATATCTTTGATGAAGAGGGCGCGTCCGGATAATGACGTTGTTGTCCTGAGCATTTTCGTGAACCCGCTTCAATTTGGTCCTGCAGAGGATCTGGATGCCTATCCTCGGGATTTTGAGCACGACCATAAGATTGCGGAGGCTGAGGGGTAGATTTTATATTCTATCCTTCTGCTGAAGAAATGTATCCCGATAACGCTTCGGTAAAAGTATCTGTTGTTGACCGGACAAATGTCCTTTGCGGCAAATCAAGGCCAGGGCATTTTGACGGAGTAGCAACTGTTTTAATTAAGCTATTTAATATCATCCTTCCGACGAGGGCATATTTTGGCCTAAAGGATGCCCAGCAGGTCGCAGTGGTCGATGGCCTGATCAAGGATTTCAATTATCCGATAGAATTGATTCCAGTTGAAACAGTACGTGAAGATGATGGGCTTGCAAAAAGTTCGCGAAATGTCTATTTAAGTGAAGATGAAAGACAGCAGGCAGTCGAGCTTAGCAGAAGCCTGGAGATGGCTAGGCTCGCCATTGAGAGAGGCGAAAGGAATCCTGTAGAACTTGTTGGAATGATGAAACATCATATCCATGAGAATACTTCAGGTATAGTTGATTATGTTGAAATCTATTCCTATCCTGAGCTGCAAGAGTTGGTGACATTGAAGGGTAAAGTGATCATTGCCCTTGCGGTGAAGTTCTCAAAAGCGAGACTGATTGACAATGCCATTTTAGAAGCAGAATAATTTATATAGGGGGATTTATTCCATGTTCCGCACCATGATGAATGCTAAAATACATCGAGCAAGAGTAACTGAAGCAAATCTGAACTATGTCGGCAGCATCACGATCGACAGCGATATTCTGGACGCAGTCGGAATGGTAGCTAACGAAAAGGTTCAAATTGTCAATAATAATAATGGCGCGCGTTTCGAAACTTATATTATTCCGGGTGAAAGAGGGAGCGGAGTAGTGTGCCTGAATGGTGCAGCAGCCCGTCTAGTCCATGAGGGTGACGTTGTGATCATCATTTCCTATGCACTTGTCCCTGAAGAGAAGGTTCCGTCCCACCAGCCAAAAGTAGCGTTGATGGATGAGAATAACCGTATAGTTGAAATGCTGCATGCTGAACCGGAAAGAACGGTATTCCTATAATACAAGAAAACTCCCGTACTATCGGGAGTTTTTCATACGCCAACCACAGAAAAAAAGAATAATCCAAAAGTGGTTGTAATGGTAATAATAGGAGTAGGACTGGAAGGGATTGAATCTGAAAAGTTGGGACGATACAGACACTGTCACGCTTTCACTTTCATATTTTTTATGATACGGTTTTGTTTGACTGAATGTTAGAGGTGTATTGAAGAATGAGCCAAAAATTTGTGGTTGTAGATTTAGAAACAACGGGCAATTCCCCTAAAAAGGGTGATCGTATTATACAATTTGGAGCAGTGATCATTGAGGATGGGAAGATTACTGGCCGATATTCCTCGCTTGTCAATCCATTGCAGGAGATTCCTGCTTTCATTGAAGAGTTGACAGGAATATCTGATTCAATGGTGAAAGATGCTCCATTATTTGAGGAAATCGCTCCGCAGGTTTCTGATATGCTGGAAGATGCTTATTTTGTGGCTCATAATGTCTTATTTGATCTTTCCTTTTTACAAGAAGAATTAGTAAATTCACGTCAGGAAGGTTTTTATGGTCCTGTTATAGATACTGTGGAAATGGCAAGAATCCTTTATCCGACTGCTGACAGTTATAAACTGACAGATTTGGCCGTAAGGGAGGGTTTGCATCATGACCGCCCTCACCAGGCTGATAGTGATGCACAAGTGACGGCAGAGTTGCTCCTGATAATGCTTGAGGTTATAAAAGCGTTGCCTTTGGTCACAGTCAAGGAACTGGCAAAGCTCTCAGAGGGTCTTAAGAGTGACCTTCACTTAATTTTCGATGATGTTTTGAGTATGAAGGAGAGCAGACTGGAGATCTTACCTGAATATATTGAGGTTTACCGTGGGATTGCCTTGAAAAAGAGAGCGGTGATCCGCAAGCTTAACCAAAGTGCTATTATATATCCGGAATCAGTGGCGGAAAAGATGTCTTTACTCCAAAAGGCATTTTCTGGCTATGAGATCAGACAAGGACAGTTCGTAATGATGGACTGCGTTCGTGAAGCATTCTCAAAGAGTGGCCATGCTTTAATTGAAGCGGGAACGGGTGTAGGGAAGTCACTTGGGTATTTGATTCCTGCAGCAATTTTTTCATTGGAAAGTAAGAAACCGGTTGTGATCAGTACCTATACTACACAGCTTCAGGAACAGCTTTTATTCAATGACATTTCAAAATTGGCACAAGTGTTGGAAACGACCATAAATGCATCGTTGATTAAGGGCAGGAACAACTACATCAGCATGGCCCGGTTTGAACACTCTCTGAGGGAGATAGAGGATAATTACGATACAGCCCTTTCTAAAATGCAGATTCTTGTTTGGCTTACGCAAACAGAAACTGGAGACTTTGATGAACTCAATTTGTCCAGTGGGGGCATGCTTTTCTGGAGTAAAGTGAAAAATGAACGCGCCATTTTCCTCAAGACGAAGCACTGGGAGGATTATGACTTTTATCAAAGGGCAATCGAAAAAGCACATAATGCGGATATTTTGATCACTAACCATTCAATGCTGCTTGCCGACCTTGTTTCAGAGAAGGGTCCGCTGCCGAATTATGACTATGCAGTACTCGACGAAGGTCATCAACTCGAAAAGGCAGCAGGAAAGTATTTTGGCAAGTCACTGGATTATCTGGCTGTCAGGCTGGTACTGAATCAGCTTGGTTTATATGATCAAAACCAGTTGTTCTATAAATTGGAGACATTGCTTTACAATAATAACGGCGCGCTGGGAAACAGCAGACTTCATACGTTTGAAATCAATCAGTTGATATCTGATTTGGTATATGAAACAGAAGAACTATTCAAACTTGCAGGGACTTATGCTAGAAAAGCATTGAAGAATAAATCTTATGGCAGCAAATTGAATGCAAGCATGGTTCCGGACAGAGATAACCGGATTTGGACTGCATTGAAAACAACCGCAGAAAGGTTTTATTTCCACCTAAAGGATTTGATCACCGCTCTGGAAGGAAGGCTGGATGAGGCGGGGAAAAGCCCTCATGCTATACAGGCGTGGAGCAATCAATCCTTGAGGAGGTTGTTTCGGTTACAGAGGATTTGGAAAAAATCCGTACTACGGCCAGGACCTTATTCATGGACGAAGGCGGTTATGTGAGATGGATTGAGGCAGATATGAGGGCTTTGCAGAATTCAACGACAATTTATTCACGCCCTGTTTATGTATCTGATTATTTGGCAGAAACATTCTTTTCGAAAAAAAGAAGCGTAATTGTTACATCAGCAACCCTCACTGTTAATAATTCCTTCTCCTATATCAAAAAGGAATTGGGACTGCGAAATACGCTGATGGAAAAGCAAATTCCTTCGCCATTTTCCTATCAATCTCAGGTCAAGCTCATTGTCCCTGATGACTTGCCGGATATTAAGTCTGTTTCTAACGATGACTATGTGGCAGCCATAACGGAACATATCATCTCTATAGCAGAAGCAACTAAAGGCCGGTTGCTGATTTTATTCACATCCCATGAGATGCTGAAAAAACTTATGAATTAATAAAAGAGAGCGGTCTCCTTGAAAAATTTATTCTGATTGCACAGGGAATTACTGCAGGCAGCAGGACAAGACTGACCAGAAACTTCAAACGGTTCGAAAAAGCAATTTTATTCGGGACCAGCAGTTTCTGGGAGGGTGTTGATATTCCGGGTGAGGATCTATCATGCTTGATAATAGTTAGGCTTCCATTTACACCGCCTGATGAACCAATAACAGCTGCAAAGTGTGCTTTGATCAAGGAAAACGGTGGCAGCCCTTTTTCAGAATTATCTCTGCCTGAAGCCGTCCTGAGATTCAAACAAGGGTTTGGAAGACTGATCCGTACTTCAAACGATAAAGGCCTTATTCTAATTTTTGATCGCAGGCTTGTTACTACATCATACGGTAGTGCTTTTTTACAATCGGTGCCTGACATACCAGTTAAAAAAGGGTCGATAACAGAAATAGTCGACATGATTCATGATTGGTTGTAGTTGCGTGAAAGCCCAATATTGAACTCCTTTTTTTAAAGCCTTTTATAATTTCAGCCAAATGACGCACTCTAAAGCTAGAAGTAATTGGAGGAGTCTACATGAAGCTTTTATTAGCAATCCTGGCATTTATGAATTGGTATTATTTTCCCTATGAATCTCCTTCTGCTCCCGTTGAGGTTGAAGGGGTGGATGTCAATCTGAAAAGAAACGAATTGGCATTTACATTCTTAGCAATAAGCGATGGAGAGGCGGCACTGATTCAGCATGCTAATGGTGAGAATATACTGGTGAATACTGGTGGCAATGGTACATTCAAAGAGCTTGAGCAGCTGCTTGCTCTTTTTCATGTAAATGATTTATCGACGATTATTTTGACTGCGAATGCTGGGCAGGAGAACCTCGAACAATTAATCCAGAAATACAATGTAAGCAGGATATTTACTGGGAAAGCTGGTAATCAGGTTCTTGCAGAAGCTTCAATCCCGACTGAAGTGAAGGTCCAAAGCTGGAAGCAGGGAGAATTGTTAAAGCTAATGCCTGGGTTGACTGCCGAAGTCATTTTCAATGGCAGTGAAGAGAATGAAGGCACAGATATTTCTTTTCAATTTTTCCATCATCAAATTTTTTATGTTAGTTCAGCCAGTCATGCTTCTGAACAAGCATTTCTTGCCGAACCACTGAAGAATGTCAATATTGTCAAATTGCCGTTTTTTGCTGCAAAAGGTTCTTTTTCAGATTTGCTGATTAAGCATCTTGATCCCCAACTCGCAGTCATCTTCAAATCAAATTCGATTAAACCAGATCCTGATTTAGTGGAGATGCTGCATGAAGCCTGGATTGATGTTTATTTCACAAAGCAGCATGGTACTGTAACAATTAAGCTTACCGATTCAACCTATGATGTCATTACAATTTTGAGTGAAGAATAATAGCTGTTTTGATTTACAGTAATTTTTGTACAATTTAGCTTGAGATGTAGGTCTCGAAATCATAAAATGGGCTGAAGAAAAACTGCGCATATTCTGCGCAGCCATTTTAGATGTTTGGACTAGAATAGATTTTTTGTTTAATAGGAAATTATAAAATAATTTCAATGTGGATAACTATCCAGGTTTTCTTAATCCAGCTCCAGCGCCTAGCCCCTCGAGACGCTTTTCTAGTGTCGCCTCCTAGAAACTCCGAAACTTCAACTCCGCCGGCAGAAGCAAAAAGCGCTTCTTTGTCGGAGTCTCCAGTTTCAGCGTTTCTTGGCAGTCGGCTATACTTTTCGATTTCGGTCCGCCCAATGAAGTCAAAGAGCGACTTCACTGGTCGGCCCTCCAGCGCTTATCGGGGCTGACCAAGGCGATTGCGCTTTTCTAATGTCAGCAATATTTTTACCAGTGAGGACCATCTCCTGATATAATAAGTGGTGTTAATTGTATTGTTGCCGGCTGAACGCTCATATATAAATGACAAAAATTGTGTGAGAGGAGAGGAAGCGGGCATGGAAAGCAAAATTGAAGTACTTTCGACTGTAAAGGTCCAGAATAGTCCTGATTTGTATAAAATTGTAGATGCCCTAAACAGGACGTTAAAGCGTGATGACCTAATGTTCGGTCTTGCATTGGATCAGGATGACAAAGAAAAAGCAATTTTCACTATTTATCGCACTTGATTAATTAAGCTGTTGTCTTGTTTAATATATGTAAAAAGCATACATAAAGAAGGGGATACATTTGAAGAAATGGATATTTTTCAGTATCCTCATTGTTATTACAATTGTGGGGATTCTGGTCAATGTATACTTAAACGCGGTTGAACCAGTGAAGGCAGCAGAAAAAGAGGCTGTCCAAATTGCTTTAAAAGAAACTAACCTTTCAGATTTTACAAACTTCAGTTTGTATAGTGGTGAAGAGACTTATTATGTAATGACCGGGAAAAATGCCAAACAGGAAGTTGTTTATGTTTGGATCAATGAAAAAAACAGCGAAGTTATCACGCGAAATGCTAAAAATGGTATCACGAAAAAAGAAGCTTTAAATAAACTATATCAGGAAAAAAATCCGAATGAAATTATTGAAGTAAGGCTCGGCATGGCCAGAATTCAAAAGACGGACAGGCCGGCATGGGAAATTTTTTACCGAAACAACAATGACACAATAAATTATTATTATGTCGATTTCGATACAGGTGAAAAACTGAGGGCCATTGATAATTTGTGATTCTCATTTGCAAATTTTTGATTCAAGAAGAGATGTTGGACAATACGATATTATTAAAGATTCAATAGTAGCCACATGTAAAGAAAAAATAGGAGGTAAAGGGATGGAGATCCAATTAGCCAGCAGAGTGGGAGCACTCACTCCTTCATCAACTTTGGCAATTACCGCAAAAGCAAAAGAATTAAAAGCGCAAGGGAAAGACGTGATAGGACTAGGAGCGGGTGAACCTGACTTCAATACACCGCAGCATATTATTGATGCTGCTGTTAAGTCCATGAATGAAGGGTTCACTAAGTACACACCATCTGGCGGTCTGCCGGAGTTGAAAAAGGAAATCGCAGCGAAGTTAAAAGGTGATCAAGGACTTGAATATCAGTTGAATGAAATCATCGTAACAAGCGGAGCTAAGCATGGCTTGTACACCCTGTTCCAAGTACTTATTGATGAAGGTGACGAGGTGATCATTCCGATTCCTTATTGGGTCAGCTATCCTGAACAAGTGAAGCTTGCAGGAGGAAATCCTGTCTACGTGGAAGGGCTAGAACAGAACAACTTCAAAATCACTCCTGAACAACTAAAGGAAAAGGTCACCGACAAGACAAAGGCGGTCATCATTAATTCCCCAAGCAATCCTACCGGAATGGTATATTCGAGAGAGGAATTGAAGGCTCTTGGTGATGTATGTCTTGAGAATGGAATCCTGATTATCTCTGATGAGATTTATGAAAAATTAATTTATGGAAATGCTGAGCATATATCCATTGCTGAACTCTCAGAAGAACTTAAGAAGCAGACGATCATTATCAATGGAGTTTCTAAGTCGCACTCAATGACGGGCTGGAGAATCGGGTATGCAGCAGGTAATAGTAAAATCATCAATGCAATGACTGACCTGGCAAGCCATAGCACATCAAATCCAACGACTCCTGCACAGTATGCGACAATTGAAGCTTACCGAGGGTCACAGGATGCGGTAGAGACTATGCGTACGGCTTTTGAGGAAAGACTTGAAATCATCCACGGCAAGCTGAATGAAATACCGGGAATCAGCTGTATAAAGCCTCTGGGAGCATTTTACCTGTTCCCTAATGCAAAAGAAGCGGCTCTTATGACGGGCTGCACGGATGTGGATGAGTTTGCAGAAGTATTGCTGACAGAAGCGAATGTTGCAGTAGTTCCTGGCTCAGGTTTTGGAGCTCCAGACTATATGCGACTGTCATACGCTACATCCCTTGAGCAGTTGGAGGAAGCGATCAGCAGAATTCATCAATTTATTGAAAGCAAGGCTTAAATTGTCTCGCACTCGGGCTTCCGGCTTGGACTTGAAAGAACTGTAGCGAGAATCAGCGGGGTAGAACACGTACTTGAAAAGATCCCATTTCACGTTTACTGATCCGTCTTTACCCATAAAAAAACGAAAAGGCCCGTACAGTGCGGGCCTTGTTGTATTTTGGGGAATCATGTTTTATTTTGTCTGTATCAGCTCTCCTTTTCGTTATTTTTCGACTAATTTCCCTTTTTAATCTTTTTCTATTTTATTACCAGCCGGGCTTGTTCATGCTATACTATGAAAAGAGGTGTCCGGAATGAAAAAAGCAGATATGTTAGATTGGCTGAAAGAGGGGAATGTTACAATTCCTGCTGTATTGCTTACGCAGTACAAAGAAATGAGATTGAACGAACAAGAATTAGCATTATTACTTCATGTATTCTATTTTTCTGAAAAAGGAAATGAATTTCCTACGCCTACGGAACTTGCAGCCCGCATGACGATATCGGCTTTCGAATGTACAGATTTGCTCCGATCCCTGATTCAAAGAGGGTTTATATCAATAAGTGACGGGAATTCTACGGACGGAATCAGATATGAAAAATATTCCCTGGAACCGTTGTGGGAAAAGCTGTTTGACCAGTTTATGCTCAAACGGAAACAGGAACAAGAGATGACCAACCAGAAGGAAGAAACAGATTTATATACAACGTTTGAAAGGGAATTCGGCAGGCCGCTTTCACCCTTTGAGTGTGAGTCACTGGCAATGTGGATGGATGACGATCACCATGATCCTATCATCATTAAAGCTGCATTAAGAGAAGCTGTCATTTCTGGTAAATTGAATTTTCGGTACATAGACCGGATTCTTTTTGAATGGAAGAAGAACGGGATCAAGACAATCGAACAAGCCAAAAGTTATGGAAGGAAATTCAGGCAGCATCAGGGTGCTCTAAAGGCAGGGAAGGAAGAGCCTAAAGTTTCTGCGAATCCTGTTCCGTTTTATAACTGGCTTGAACAGTAATGCTAACGAGAGAATTCATCTATTCTCTCTTTTTTTAAGTTCTTTTCGAGGTGTAATGTCTTAATTCATATTGAAAGTCGTGGTGAAATATATGTTAAATAAACAGCAAATCCGGTTTTGCCTTGATGAAATGGGAAAGATGTTTCCTAATGCGCATTGCGAGCTGGTTCATTCTAATCCTTTTGAACTTGTCATTGCAGTCGCCCTATCTGCTCAGTGTACTGATGCCCTGGTGAATAGGGTGACAAAAAACTTATTCCAAAAATACAAAAGTCCTGAGGATTTTTTGAGTGTTTCATTGGACGAACTGCAACAGGACATCCGGTCAATTGGATTATATCGCAATAAAGCGAAAAACATCCAAAAACTTTGCAGGATGATCATCGATAAATATGGAGGAGAGGTTCCGCGGGACAGGGATGAATTGACGAAGCTTCCTGGCGTTGGGCGTAAAACAGCCAATGTCGTGGTTTCAGTTGCTTTCGGGATTCCTGCTATTGCAGTTGATACACATGTGGAGCGGGTCAGCAAACGCGTGGCTTTTTGCCGCTGGAAGGATTCAGTTCTTGAGGTTGAGAGGACATTGATGAGAAAGGTTCCTGAGGAAGAATGGTCCATTACGCATCACAGAATGATTTTTTTTGGACGATACCACTGCAAAGCACAGAATCCCAAGTGTGAAACATGTCCTTTATTGGAGGTATGCAGAGAGGGCAAAAAAAGAATGAGAGCCAAAGCATGATGGAAAGAACAGATATTTCCTCCCAGGATTTTGTACAAGCAGTGGAGAGGGTCCTCAGTGAATGGAGGCATTCCAAGGATGAACTAGATATTCACTTCCAGAACAGGGATAGCGATAAGGCACTGCCATTTATGAAGAGGGCAATAGATTTATTTGAACAGTTCCTTATAAGTTCAAATAGCCTGAGTCCAGATAAGTATTGTATCAAAGATTGTAAAATTAAGCCGGTGAATGTAGAAGAAAGGCTTGATTTTATCGTATCGAGACCCACACTTTTTCATTCTTATAAACAACTTGCTGAATTGTTCAATGAACAGGAAAAGCTGTTTGCCAAACAAACGATTTTAAATAGATCAAAAAACAAACGTCCTGATTGACTCAGGACGTTTGTTTTTTGTCGTTTTATTGAGTTTTGGAAGGGTGATCAATCTTCATCCCCATCACCATTGGAGTTACCATCATTATTTCCATCGCCTACACTTTCACCATTGTCATTGTCATTGTCATTGTCATTGTTATTTCCGTTTCCGTTTCCGTTCCCTTGGCCATTTTCATTTCCTTCATCGTTTTCATTTTCTTCATTTTCATTCTCGCCATCTTCTGGTTCTGGCAGTAGTGGTTCTGGAACTTCGACTTTTAGAGTGGCAGGGTCAGACCGCTGTTCACCACGTAGCGCTGTGACTTTGAATGAATAAATTCCGCCTGGAACTACATTGGCGATTTTCAAGCCTGTCTCAGCTGTAGTGGTCAGTGGTTGCTCAGGACCTTCATCAAGGGATGCGGTAACCTCGAATTTGATATCTTCTTTATTCTCCTGATTGAATTCCCAGCTCAGGATGATCTCATTTTTTGTTTCATCGTATTTTGCTTCAAGTTTTGAAGGAGTTTCAAGCTTTTCAAACTTCTTGGATGTTTCCTTAGGAACATTGCCCGTTACAGCCCACTCGTAAAGGATTTCATCCTTTGGAGTATAATCACTTGCAAGCTTTGCAGGCATTGTACCTTTTTCGATTTTAACTCTTTCCACACTCTTTGGAACAGTGAAATCAGGTGTATCTACGTCTTTAGATACATAGGTCATCAGATTCTTGAAGAGAGTCTGTGATATTTTTTGTTCGTTACCGTACAGTGCCGTCTTTCTGTCGCTATAACCGGTCCAGACGGATGCCGTATACCTTGTTGTATAGCCTACAAACCAGGAATCAGGGACACCGTCATTTTTAATTCCCCATTTTTTGATATCTTCCGGCGTGTAGTTTGTTGTTCCTGTTTTTCCGGCAACATGAAGGTTTGGGATGTTTGCGTAAGTTGCTCCTGTACCTTGCTTGATCGCCGTCTTAAGCATATCGGAAATCATGAATGCAGTGTAATCTTTCATAACCACTTCAGTTTCCGGTGTCAAATCAATTTCTGTCTTGTCACGAAGTACAACCTTTTTGACTGAGTATGGCTCTGTAAAGAAACCATTGTTACCAAAGGCTGCATATGCACCAGCCATTTCAATCGGAGCAATTTCATGAGCCCCAATAGAAGCAGATTCAAAAATTGGATCATTTAGTGTTAAACCAAGCTTAACTCCGAACTCCCTTGCCTTTTCGTCACCTACTGCCTGGAAGGCCTGCAGGGCAGGGATGTTGATTGATTTAGCAAGGCTGATCTCATTGTCATGATGCCATTGTATTTGTCATTCCAGTTACCTATCGGTTCGCCGTTAGAATAGGTCATAGGCTTATCTTCAAGCATATGATAGGTACCCCAGCGTAAATGCTCAATCACCGGTCCATAGTCAAGGATTGGCTTGATGGTTGATCCGGGCTGTCTTTTTACATCAATCGCATAATTCAAACCGCGTTTGACCTGCTGATTCCTGCCGCCGCCTATTGCGCGGATTTCACCGGTTTTCGTATCAAGCAGCGTAATGCCAGCTTGCATTTCATTGTTAGGGAATTGTACAGCAGCATCTGTATTAAGGATGGTCTCTACATGTTTCTGTGCATTTTGATCTAGTGTTGTATAAATTTCAAGTCCATCGGAAAAAATATCAAAATCGGTTTTTTCTGTTACTTCCTCGATTACCATGTCAACAAATGCATCGAATGGTTCTTCGTTCTTATTCTTTCTGTTTTCTTCCTTCACGAGGCTGGATTCAACAGGGATCTTTTGTGCATTTTCTTTCTGTTCCTGTGAAATGAAGCCATGATGTTGCATCAGATATAATACAGTGTTCCTTCGTTTCTCCGCCTTTTCAGGGTTGGTAAAAGGATTGTAATTATTAGGACTCTGAGGCATACCAGCAAGCAGGGCGGCTTCATGAAGCTCAAGCTCACTTAAATCATCTTTTCCAAAGTATGTCTTTGATGCAGTCAGGACACCGTGCATATTTTCTGACATATAGATTTTATTTACATACATTTCAAAGATTTGCTGTTTTGTATACTTTTGTTCGAGCTGGTAAGCTAGCCATGCTTCTTGTGCTTTCCTTGAGATCGTTTTTTCAAAGCCAAGGAAGTAGTTTTTGACAACTTGCTGCGTAATGGTGGAAGCCCCTTCGGATCCAAAGCCGTCAGTTATATTTGCTATAACGGCTCCTCCAAGGCGGATGATGTCGATACCATTATGTTTATAGAATCTTACATCCTCTGTCGCTAAAAAGGCGTTTTCCACTAGTTTTGGTATATCCTCATATGCTACATAATCCCGGTTCTGCGAGCCTACTTCTGTTACAAGCTTTTTATCTTTATCATAGATCTTAGAAGATATAGGGTCTTTGAGCAAGGACTCATCAAGTTTTGGTGTATCCTGTATCATGAAAGCGAAGGTAGCGATTCCGGTCAACATGCCGATGATGCCCAGGGCAATCAGCGTGAGGAAAATTTTCTTGAACATTCCTTTATTCGCTTTCTTGCCTTTTGTTTTCTTAGTCTTGGCTGCCTGTTGTCTTCGGCGCTCCTCTCTAGTTTGAGGTTTTTGTGCCATTTATAGATCATTCCTTTCTCGCAATAAAAACACTAACTAAGTTTATAAAGATAATCGATAACTTTTATATAGTCAATCCTTGGGTGAAGGCCAAGGGGTATTTGATGGCCGAATTCAAAGACTTCTTCCTTTGTGATTGACTTCCTGCCGCCATTTTTCATTCTTTTCCAGAAAGTCAGCAAATGGCTCGCTTCCAGCATGTATATCTCTTCTTCCGAGGAGAAACGAAGGATGACAAAACATATACCTCCTTGCTCAAGCACAGCTTTCATATGGACAATCTGATGTTCATGGAAGTTTTTCAATGGAAACGATGTTGAAAACTTAGTCTCTTTGGCTTCAAAATCAATGTACCTTCCCTTGTAAACTCCATTATAGTCTGTAGTAGAAGCTTGTTTAAAGTATGCCTCTTTTATAACAGCTGCACTCCTGCGCGGATAATCCACATTAACGATTTGAACGGGTGTCGGTTTCTTATGGATGACTGCTATGCCCCGGTCAACATAGTAGGAGTTTGTTTCATTCAAGTCCTCCTCCAATGTCATTCCTCTATTGCTATAGGCTGCATTTTTTTGCACTCTGGCTTTTTTTGCCGGCTCTTTATTTGTATTTGGTGAATATTTCTTACCATTTGGATAATTGAATATCAAGCTGACCACCTCGCAGACTACTCTATATCATACCAAATATCAACGGTATTTGGTTGAATAAAAAGCCTCATTTCACATCACCCTATAAAGAACCTATAGAAAAGGAAGAGAAAAGGTGTGTCAATAACCCAAAATCCTCAATTTCATCAGCTGCCTGACCATGAAGCGGAGATCATACAAAAGATAAGGCTGGAAACTGATGACCTAAATTTGGACAATATCTCAAGAACTAGAGCGTATCTTGATTTTTATCTGGAGTATCCCGAAATGATTTGGGCATTCCTGGCCAGCATGGTTTCAAGGAATGGCGGCTATAATATGTGCGACCTTGAGGGAGACTGGTACCCAAAAATGCTGGCTCCTCCTATACGCCAGCGGTTGTTTCTCACATATGAAAGAGCCAACTGGCTGATTTTCCGTGATGCCTTTTCGCAGCTCCTTTTATACTCTTATTCGACGAAAAAAAGCTCACCAATGTTTCACTTGCTGAAATACCTGGATGTTTCAAGTTTTATGGAAAAAGAATGGCAGGTATTTTGGGATCGTGGAGATAAAAAAGGCTAATGACTGCTTTGATCATCAATGAACAAAATGTGATCCATAATCCTGTTATTAGACATCCGGTATATAAAAAGAGAGTATTTAACACAATGATGTTTTCCTTTGAAGATTATCTGCATTTCAGTACGGTCCTTTTTCCAACGTGTGAGGGAGAACTCTACGGGGCAAGTGTGAATGGATTCAAATCCGTGAGCAAAAGAATAAATCTTGGGAAGCGGCTTGCGTCAATTTTATTTGACAGCAGGTATTATCCGTTATTTCTGGAATTCGCGCTCCAAACAGAACATACAGCTTCAAGACATGATTATGAACAGTACTTTCCTTATGATAAAAAAAGAGATACGCCATTTCTTCGCTGTACCTATCCAATCATTCAGCATCATTTTCACCAACAAGGTGACTGGTATAAGGAAAGGAAATTTCACAAAAAGTGGTTTAGCCAGGAACTCAACCACAGACATCCTGTTCACTTAACGGAATGGTACAAAAAAAAAGCAAAAACAATTACATGCCATGATATCGGTAAAGGAATTATTCACTTCAAATTGATACAAACAAAAAAGCAAGGGAGCTCCTTGCTTTTTGTCTTAATCCAGCTCCAGCGCCTAGCCCCTCGAGTCGCTTCGGTCCGCCCAATGAAGTCAAACACCGACTTCACCGGTCGGCCCTCTAAGGCACACGACGTGCAAACCCGACAGCCACACGATGTGGCGTTTTAGGCGGGCAGCGCAAGTCGGGCTGATCGAGTCGCTTCCGCTTTATGGTTCACTCTGCTGGACGGTTTGTACCTTCAAGCTTTTTGTCGCCATATCCTGTTTTCTTCTCAGCCGTTTTATTAGGCTGCTGCGCAGTTTTCTGTTGTTTTTTATTCATGTGAACACCTCCCGAGATTAGTTTGTTCATTTGCTGTTTTTTCATTCGGTAATTGATTGTCGAAGGCTGTAAAAATTGACGCTGAAAAGCACTTTGTTTGGCGAATTGCTTCTAGTTTTGTCAACCGTGAAGGATGTTTAAGCAAGAAGTAGAATTTACAAGTTAAGTTCCTATATTTCATAATAAAGGATTCGTTATCGTTCAGCAGGGTGCATACTGCCAGACCTTAAAATAACTTTAGTTGGGAGAGATTGATCGATGAGACCAGGAATTGAGAAAGAAGAGATTTTAGGGATGTTGACTGATATGGCCCATAATCTTGAAGAGACGGATATCAACCTGCATGAATCTTTAATGGAAATACGGGAAACGATGTGCCTGAAACATTCATCACAGTTATCAGAAACAGGCATTTTTTTAGATGGAATGGAAGGCAAGCTGCCTAAGTTTATAAAATCTGAATTACAAGCAAAGTCAGAGCATTCCTCTCTAAAACTTGAATTAAGTTTTTAATTTATATTAGAATGGAATCATATCATCTTTAAGTAGCTTTCTTAACAGAAGGCTGCTTTTTTTGTATAGTAAAAACATTAAAATATGTTTAAAGAAAGTGTGATTAAAGTGGAAATGGAGAATAACATTCTTATATTATCCAAAAAACTGCTGGTTGATTTGGAGACGGCTCATAAACGATTTCAACATTCAAAGGAAGAGGGAGCAAGGGGTGACTTTCATTCTGAAGTAAAGCCTTTTGCTGATGAAGTTAAACTTTCTGCAGATGCATGGAGAAAATCTGCAGGCCAATGGATTAGGGAGAATAATCCGAAGAATCTTCATGCTAATCAAATTGAAACAGCGGCCGACTATTTGGAAGTCATTTCTGTCCAGGCTTTTTTTCCTGAAACAAGCAAGAAAAGATTCCTGGATCAGATTCAATCAGTTGAATTCATATTGAACAGCATGATCATTGCCGTCGAGAAAGCAAGGCAGTGAATATAAAGAAGCACCAGAGGGCGCGACTTTGGTGCTTCCATCTTTTTATATGGATATTTCTTTCTGATCCTCGGGAATGAAAGCTCCTTGCAATTCCAGTTCACGAACCAGGTTCCGGTATTCTACAATGGTAATTTCTTTCTGAATGTACGATTTTTTAGTAAAATCGAGCAACTCATTTACATGTTCCGGAGTGTATTCTTTTGTCTCGGCAAATAGATTTTTTAGTTCGTGAACGTTCATATTTCATCCTCCTCCATCATTTGAAATAATCGTATCATGAAAATCGAATTGTCATCTATTTTTCAAAAATTGAAACTTCCGACAACATATTTCATCATTAGACAAAATCGGAAGTACCTTCCAGCCTTATCACCAACTGGGCGGCAATGACATATAATATCGCAATGAAAACTTGGAGGAGGATGTTCGCGATGTTTGGCCGCAGAAATAAGACCAATACCAATCATCCACAATGGTGGGAATATCAATATAATCACGATCAGAATTTTTTTATGGGAATAACCAAGGTTTGAACCGGCAGCAACCGCTCCCTCAACAGTATAACACTCCATATTGGAATGCGATGCCAGTAAATTGGCAAAATCAATATATACAGCAGGAGAATCCCGTGAATCCATATATGCAGCAGGGCAACCCGATGAATCCATATATGCAACAAGGGAATCCTTATTGGAATCAGCCTAATCCGATGGTTGGCAGCAAGAATGACTACTCTAAGATGCTTTTTCAAAACCCGCTTGAACCTGAGGGTGACCCGATCTACGGGTACTATAACCCCCAGGCAGATTATCAGAACTTCAATCCATATCCACAATATGCGTTCATGCCTAAGCAGCCCTCTGGCCTGCAGTCTATCATGAACTCTTTCAAAAGCCAGGATGGCAATTTGGATGTCAACAAAATGGTAGATACTGCAGGACAGATGATGAATGCCGTGACCCAGGTTTCTTCGCTGGTTAAAGGTCTTGGCGGGATGTTCAAAGTTTAGGTGGGATGGGGAGCGCTTTGATTTCCCGAAATGCTATCATGAGAATCGAAAGCTATAGGAACAAAAAACAAGCAGGTCATTGGCCTGCTTGTTTTCTGATTGAATGTCCTTATGCGAGGTTCCGCTTTGCTATAAGGGTACGATAAAGGTGTAATCGTATCCTTATGCGAGGTTCCGCTCTTGCTATAAGGGTACGATAAAGGTGTAATCGTATCCTTATGCGAGGGTTCCGTCTGCTATAAGGGTACGATAAAGGTGTAATCGTATCCTTATGCGAGGGCTCCGTCTGCTATAAGGATACGATGTTTTTCATTTCATTCTTCCTGATCTAAAATATCAATCTTCTTGCCTGGTTTTTTCGCAATCTTGACCTCTAGCAGCCCGTCACGATAGGAAGCTCGGGTCTTCCTTTCATTGACAGGAACAGAAAAGGGAATCGTCCTGCTCAAACGCCGCGCAGAAGCCATGTGCTTCTCCGTCTTGGCGACATCATTGATCTCCGAAGTGACATCCGTCTGATTGACTAATATTGTCAGGGAGTTATTAATTATATTTATGGATATCTGGTCTCTTTTAACCCCTGGCAATTCTGCTGTCACAATATATTCCTGTTCTGTTTCATGCACCCCAACATTGAAGGGTGCATGGGGAAATGGGTGTCTGAAAAAATCATCAATGCTTTGCAGTATGCCTTTTACCGGCTTCTCCTGCATTAGCTGATTCATGGATTTAAACCATTGTTCAAGGGCTTCATGTTTTTTCGGGCGATCAGGATGGTTGGTTGCCATCGATACACATCCTCCTCTGCAGAATTTCTTATAATAGGTTATGTAGAGAAGAATGTCCCTGTTCAAGATTGAGATACTTTTACCTTGGTGAGACTTCATTACTTCGCCTTACCTTTTTGAACACTTTGTGAAAAATGCCTTTAGTGTGATTTAGGTCACATAAAGAGATTTTCTTCCTCGGTATGCTGATACAGTAAATAACGCAGAAGAGGGGAATACACATATGTTTTGTTACCAATGTGAACAAACGCCAACAGGAGGATGCACAGTTGTTGGTGTATGCGGAAAAGATGAAACAATCGCAAGTCTGCAGGACACAATGATTTTTGCTTTAAAGGGGATCGCCGCATATAGAACGCATGCCAACCAGCTTGGTTTTACTGATCCATTTGTTGACGCAACAACCCACGAAGCATTATATATGACATTAACTAACTCAAACTTTAATGTACAAGAACATATCGATATGGCTATGAAGGTTGGCCAATCAGCAGTTCGCGTGATGGAGCTTCTGGATGAAGCGCATACGAGCCGCCTTGGTATCCCTCAGCCGGTAAAGGTCAGCCAAAATAAGATTGAAGGAAAATGCATCGTCGTTACAGGACATAATCTGTTCGCGCTTGAAGAATTGCTTAAACAAACAGAAGGAAAAGGCATCAACATTTACACTCATTCAGAGATGCTTCCTGCCCATGGCTATCCGGCATTGAAAAAGTACCCTCACCTTAAAGGGAATATCGGAAAAGCCTGGTTCGACCAGCGCCGCCTGTTTGAAAACTTCCCAGGGGCAATCCTGGCTACGACAAACTGTGTAATGCCAATCAAAGGTTCATATGCAGACCGTATGTTCACTTATGAGGTTACAGGCCTTGAGAATGTAAAGAAAATAGAAAATGATGATTTCTCAATGCTAATTGAAAAAGCGTTGGAGCTTCCTGAAGCAAATATGGAATCTGAAGAAACATTAGTGACAGGCTTCCACCATGAAACAGTGATCGGCCTTGCGCCAGAGGTTATCGATGCAGTGAAATCTGGTAAAATCAAGCGCTTCTTCGTTATTGCTGGCTGTGACGCACCTGGCAAAGGCGGAGAATACTACCGGGAGCTTGCAACATCGCTTCCTCCAGAAGCTGTTATCCTGACAACTTCATGTGGGAAATTCCGTTTCAATGATGTGGATTATGGTGTGGTTCCTGGAACGAACATCCCTCGATATTTGGATCTTGGACAGTGCAATAACTCTGTATCCACTGTAAAAATCGCGAAGGCATTAGCTGATGCGTTTGATTGTGATGTTAATGAGCTGCCTGTAAGTATCGTTCTTTCTTGGTTCGAGCAAAAGGCTGTAGCGATCCTGCTTGGATTGTTCAGTCTTGGAATCCAGGATATTCGCATTGGGCCTAAGCCGCCAGAATTCATTTCTGATGGAGTGATGGAAGTTCTTCAGGAAACATTCAACCTGAAGTTGATCACAACCGCTCAGGAAGATTTGGAAACAATGATGGGATTAAGCAAAACTGAATAATATTATGAACGCCCGAAGCATTATGCTCCGGGGGTTTTATTATGGTTGTTTTCGAATTGATTATTGTTTGATAAAATCTGGTTTTCATAGTCTTTAGGGCTTTTGCCGAGATTACCTGATAATTGTCTGAGTTAATTACAGAGTCTACGAAAATTAAACAAGCTCATCCATCAATACGTCTGGGACTAATATCATGTTCCCATTAGAATCAGTAGTGATCAATTCGTCCTTTTTCATTTTGGTCAGCGTTCTGCTAACCGTTTCCCTAGTCGTTCCAATCATATTGGCCAAGTCTTTGTTTGTGAAATCAGCCTTTAACAAAACTGTGCCATCTTCCTGTTTTTCTCCATGAAGTTCACCCAGCCTGATCAAAAGCTTTATGATTTGTTCGTATGTGTTGTTCAGGATTTGTGCCTCAAGCCTTTCTTGAAGGTCAACGATTTTTTCTCCAAGTACCTTGAATACCTTGATGCTTAAATGAGGGTTATCAACCAAAACTTTCTCGAATTGTGATATCGGTACGACAACAAGACTTGCCCGCTCCAATACTTCGGAATAGCCTGGATATCCGCCTTTTCTGAAAAACCCCACGTGCGGAACATTTCTCCTTTTTTCAGAATAGCCACTATTTGTTCCCGGCCATTGGCATCACTTTTATAGATCTTCACTTTTCCTTCATGAATGAAATACACATTTTCAAGCGGATCGCCCTGCATGAAAATATGGCTGTTTTTCTTCCATTCTCGTGAAATTGATATATCTATAATCTTTTCAAGTTCCTGGTCATCAAGGTCCCTGAACAAAGAAAATCGGGCCAGGACACTTTTGATTTCATTTTTATCCAAAAGAAACACCTCAATTAGCTGTCTGTCCTTTCTATTTTAGCAAAAGGTTGTATTAAATGACATAACTGATTGATCCGAGAGTGATAGAAATGCGAATTTTAAAGTTGAATGCCAAAAAATAGCAATTTGATTTATTGAACTTTTATCTTTTGCAACGAACGTTTATTCGCTAAAATAAGAACAACGAGGTGAACGCTATGAAGATCCGGAAAAGCATGCAAGAGGTTTTGCAAGAATTAAAGGTTAGTGAATCGGTAAAGAGTAATATTGTCCACTGGCATACGATTGAAGAGAAAGAAGCCCTAACTGAAGAAATGCCAGAGGAATTAAGCGAAATTCTGAAAATAGCATTAGAAAGACGCGGAATTTCTCGCTTGTATACACATCAAAAGTCTTCATATGATCAAATCATGAAGGGGCAGAGCATTGTGGCCGTCACGCCGACTGCTTCGGGAAAGACACTATGCTATAACCTGCCAGTGCTTCAATCTATCATAAATGATCCGAATGCCAGAGCTCTGTATATGTTCCCTACAAAAGCACTGGCCCAGGACCAAAAGAGTGAAATTAACGAGCTGATCCAGGAGGCGGAGCTGGCGATCAATAGCTATACATATGACGGGGACACTCCTTCCAATATCCGTCAGAAGGTCAGGAGGGCAGGGCATATCGTTATTACAAATCCGGACATGCTCCATTCTGCGATCCTGCCGCACCATACAAAATGGGTTTCCCTGTTTGAGAATCTGAAGTATGTCGTCATTGACGAATTGCATATTTACAGGGGAGTCTTCGGCAGCCATGTGGCAAATGTCATCAGAAGACTGAAGAGGATTTGCAATTATTACGGCAGCAATCCTGTTTTCATCTGTACTTCAGCAACGATTGCGAACCCTTTGGAATTGGCTGAGGGGCTGACTGAAAAGGATATGGTACTGATTGATAATAATGGAGCTCCTTCAGGGAGGAAGCACTTTTTATTTTATAATCCTCCAGTTGTCAATATCCCGCTAAATGTACGCAGAAGTGCAACGCTTGAAACCAGAAGGCTCGCAGGTGAATTTTTGAAAAATAGGATCCAGACAATTGTGTTTGCCAGAAGCAGAGTCCGGGTCGAGATACTGCTTACTTATCTACAGGAGTTGGTCAAACACAATCTTGGCCCAAAGGCGATCAGGGGATACCGGGGCGGTTACCTTCCGACAGAAAGGCGCGAAATCGAAAAGGGACTCCGCTCAGGTGATATATACGGGGTTGTCAGCACGAATGCGCTTGAACTTGGTGTCGATATCGGACAGCTTCAGGTATGTATCATGAACGGTTACCCGGGAACGATTGCAAGTGCCTGGCAGCAGGCAGGCCGGGCAGGACGCCGCCATGGGGAGTCAGTTGTCATCATGGTGGCCAGCTCCAGTCCGCTGGATCAGTACGTGATCCAGAATCCTGATTACTTCTTCAACCGCAGTCCGGAAACGGCAAGGATCAATCCGGATAATTTGATTATTCTGATTGACCATATCAAATGTGCTTCCTATGAATTGCCATTTAAAAAGGGCGACACTTTTGGTGTTGCAGAAATTGAAGAGATACTTGAATATTTGACGGAAGAGCGTATCCTGCACCAAAACGGAGACAAATGGTTCTGGATGAATGATGCATTCCCGGCGCACAATATCAGCCTCCGTTCAGCATCACAGGAAAACGTGGTGATCATCGACCAGTCAGATGTAGCCAATGTCAGGGTGATTGGTGAAATGGATACTTTTTCAGCCATGACGCTGCTGCACGAAGAAGCGATTTATCTGCATCAGGGAATCCAATTCCAGGTGGAAGAGCTTGATTGGGAGGAAAAAAAAGGCGTATGTTCGTGAAGTCGATGTTGATTATTTTACCGATGCCAATCTCGCTGTTCAGTTGAGCGTTCTTGAGGAAGATAAGGTAAGGGGTAATGATGAAACAGAAATCGGCTATGGAGATGTCAGCGTACGAGCAATGGCAACGATTTTCAAGAAGATCAGGTTTGAAACACATGAGAATATCGGTTCTGGACCGATTTATCTTCCGGAAGAGGAGCTTCACACAAGTTCAGCATGGATATCATTGAACAAAGAGTTGTCAGAATTTGGTCATGACCGTCTTGAGGAAGGGTTGATTGGGACATCTCAGGCATTGAAGCATATTGCGCCTTTATTTGTTATGTGTGACCCTTCTGACGTTTATGTAGTCCCTCATGTCAAGGCTGCCCACAATGAAAAGCCAACCATTTTCTTTTATGATCGCTATCCTGGAGGAATAGGACTCAGCGAGAAAATATACTCTGGAATAGAAGAAATACTGAAGCAAACAAAACAAATGGTCAAGAATTGCCAGTGTTCCGATGGGTGCCCGTCTTGCATCGGAACGGATACTGCATCCATCCATTCTAAAAATGATGTTGTAAAATTACTGGATTTATTTCTTAAAGCCGCTGTTTAGGAAAGGAGGGGGAATATGAGTCTCAAGAATAAACTGAACAGGCTGAAACCCCATATAAAAAGCGGGATTGATAAGCCAAAGGCCGAACCGGTCAAAGCTGAACAAACACCAGAAATCCCGTTTCTTGACGTTTGGGAGCAGGAACAGGTTTCCCCCTTCTATTTTGATGGACAATATTGTCTAGTCAGGGAAGTGAGTTATCCGCTTGATCACCAGCATGGGCATTATAAATTCGGCGATTTGCTCGAGGCTGTTTCACTCTGGAACAACGAACAAACCAACCATCCGCTATCTGCAGTCGGCCACAGTCCTGCAGACCTGGTGTTTTTTGATACCGAAACAACCGGACTAGGGGGAGGGACAGGCAACACCATCTTCCTGCTTGGCCATGCATCCATATCGAGTGATTCGGTTAGGCTGAAACAGCATATCCTGCCAAATCCCGGAGCAGAAGTGGCTCTTTACCAGAGTTTTTTGATGAATGCCGATTACACGACATTGGTTACCTACAATGGGAAGGCTTTCGATTGGCCGCAAGTCAAAACGAGGCACACCCTTGTCCGAGACCATGTGCCGAAGCTGCCTTCCTTTGGCCACTTTGATTTGTACCATGCAGCGAGAAGATTATGGAAGCATAAGATTGAGCGGATGAAATTAAGCATAGTGGAACAGGAGATCTTGGGTCTTGAAAGGAAGGATGACATTCCTGGCTTTTTGGCACCAATGATTTATTTTGACTTCCTGGAGAGGAAGAACCCTGAGGGATTGCTGGGGGTCATTAAGCATAATGAAACGGATATCCTTTCTTTATTGACTCTATATACACATTTAACCTTCCAGATTCTCGGTAGGAACAAGACCCAAACATCGCGGGAAACTTACGAAGTGGGACGCTGGTTTTCCTACCTTGGTGAGTCAGACAAAGCGAAGGAAGCATTCACTGGACTGCTGGAAGGTCGAAATGAAGAAGCGGTTTCAGCTAAGCATGCACTAGCTTTTGAGCATAAAAAGAATAAAGAATGGCATAAGGCGGTTGCCCTGTGGGAAGAAAGTGCAGCCAAAGGGACAAAAACGCAGCGTAAAGAAGCATGTATCGAGCTGGCCAAACATTTCGAACATCGTGAAAAAAAGCTTGAATTGGCTCTGAAGTATTGTCAGCTTGCTCAAGAACTTCATCAGGAAGAAAAAAAGTGCAACAAAAAAAGACATGATTTTTATCCAGGAGCTCGAAAAAAGAATTCACAGGATTTCACGAAAAGAATTTCCCGGGCAAGCGCAAAATTCGCTAAAATAAACTGGTTTTATGCTAGATTTCGTCAATAAATTTTGTATTGTAACAAAATTTTAACATTTATCCCTTAAAACCTGTAATATCCTGTTGTATGTATAGTTTAGACGTTGTAAAATGTAAAATTGTATAGTGTTTTAAATACAATATAATTTTACGGGGCTGGTTTGATGTATAAAGCGGTTTTAGTTCTCTATTTTGTTGTGATTACCCTCATCGCTGTTATTTTCAGCGGATTGAAGGACAACTTTTACACATTCCTCTAAGAATTTCACCAAGCGGTTGCACTGCAATTTCTCTTGAAAAATAGGTGTTTTCATTAGTACAAGACGCATCACTTCTTCATAGGCTGATAATGTAAACAATAAGTCTAAGTGAAAGGAGTTATGCACTATGCACTGCAAACCGACACATGTATTGCCAACTGTAGTTCATCCTACAAAGTGCTGTACAAACCATAACTTTATAAACAATGTGGTTCCGCATGTTCATCCAACACACACTACAAACGTAAACCACATCAATTACGATCATGTCCATTATTTCCCGCAGACACAGTCCACGGTTAATCAGGTGACACACCAGAATCATTATGGCGGACCTGGTCCGGTACCAGGCGGAGTGGCTCCAATTGGCCCGAGACCGCGCCCGGGATTTGGCGGTCCAGGATTTGGAGGTCCAGGATTTGGTCGATAAAATGACTTTAAACAAGGGCTCCTGCAGCCCTTGTTTTTTTAAGATTTTATGGGGTAATAAAAACTGAATATAGGGAATACCTTCAATATGTAGTTCTGATAAATAAAAGATTCAAAGGAGATTATATGGTAAAAGTAGCTGCGATATCTGGTTATAAACCTTTTGAACTTGGCGTGTTCCAGCATAATCATCCGTCAGCAGAATACATAAAGATTGCGATAAAAAAAAGCTTGATTCCTTTAATTGAGGAAGGCCTGGAATGGGTAATGATAAGCGGACAGCTAGGTGTTGAATTATGGGCTGGTGAGGCGGTGTTCGAACTGCAGGAAGAATATCCCGAACTTAAACTTTCAGTATTCACTCCTTTTCTGAATCAGGAGGAAACTTGGAAAGATGCCAATAAGGAGTGGTATGAATCAGTGCTTGCTGGAGCTGACCATGTTGATTCCATCACTAAAAAGCCTTATGAAAAACCGTGGCAATTCAGGTTGAAGAACCAATTTTTTATAGAGAAAAGCGACCTGTTGGTCCTGCTTTATGATCCTGAAAAAGAAGGCAGCCCAAAATTTATATATGAAACAGCAAAAAAGTATCAAGAAGCTAACGATTATGATATAAGATTAATTACATTGTACGATTTACAGATGGCTGTGGAAGAGGAACAATTGAAACAGCAGGGTTTTTAACCATGGATAATGCCTGCAGGTGCACATAAACAAGCTTAATAAAAGAAAAATTGACAAATCGCCTTGTTTTTGAAAAAATAAATGTGACGATTGGCGTATATTGAGGTGAATGGAATGCTATCCGATAAAATACAGTTAACTGCAAAAGATATTTTGGAAAAAGAATTCAAAACAGCAATGCGTGGTTACAAACCAGAAGATGTTGATAAATTCCTTGATATGATTATCAAGGATTATGAAGTGATGCAGCAGGAGATTGAAGAGCTTCAACAGGACAATCTTCGTCTTAAAAAGCAGCTCGATGAAGCTTCGCGCCGGCCAAGCACACAGGCAGCTGGTACAACGAATTTCGATATCCTTAAGAGGCTGTCTAATCTGGAAAAGCATGTTTTTGGGGATAAACTTTACGATTAATCCATTACCTGCTAGTTTTTGAAATGTATTACCATTGCTTTTCAAACCTATATTTCATATAATGTTTCTTGTAGCTGTTAATAACGTTCGGGTAATCGCTGCAGTTTTGCTGCAGAGGAAAGTCCATGCTCGCACAGGCTGAGATGCCTGTAGTGTTCGTGCCTGGCCAATTCATAAGCCAGGGCAGTCGGGCTCACGCTCGGCTGACGGCCGGGAAAATGCCTAAGTCGGCAACGATATGGCATGAATACCTATAAAAGTGCCACAGTGACGGAGCCTTTCGAGAAATCGGAAGGGTGGAACGAGGTAAACCCCACGAGCGAGAAACCCAAACGATGGTAGGGGCATCTTCCTGGAGGAATTGAACAAAGGGAAGGACAGATGAGTTTTCATCTGTAGATAGATGATTACCGCCTGAGTACGAGACTTTTGGTCGTTTGCAGTACAAAGGTACAAAACATGGCTTACAGAACGTTATTAATGGATTTGTATGAGTGTTTACTAAAGCTCTCCTTTTGCCAGGAGAGCTTTTTTTATATATATTAAGTGTTATTGGGCAACTTAATATGAAATACATAAGATATTGGATATAAAGGGTGAAACGATGAAGAATTTTGATATAATCGCGACCTCTGCGATGGGTCTTGAAGCAATCGTCGCAAAGGAAGTCCGTGACCTTGGATATGAATGCCAAGTAGAAAATGGAAAGATCACTTATAAAGGTGATGTCAGGGCTGTAGCCAGAAGCAATATGTGGCTCCGTACGGCAGACAGAATCAAAATCAAGATTGGCGAATTCAAATCCTATACATTTGACGAATTATTCGAAAAAACGAAAGCCCTCCCATGGGAAGAATTTTTACCGGAAAATGCTGAATTTCCTGTTTCGGGCAAGTCAGTAAAATCCAAGCTTTTCAGTGTATCTGACTGCCAGGCAATCGTCAAGAAAGCAATTGTTGAACGAATGAGAAAGTCTTATAAAAAGACTACATGGTTTGAAGAGAACGGGCCATTGTTCAAAATAGAGGTTGCCCTTCTAAAGGATGTCGTGACTTTGACAATCGACACCAGTGGAAGCGGCCTGCATAAGCGTGGATACAGATCCGGCCAGGGGGAGGCTCCTTTGAAGGAGACACTTGCAGCTGCCCTGATCAAGCTGACAAATTGGCATCCGGACAAACCATTCGTTGATCCGTTTTGCGGTTCTGGAACAATCCCGATCGAAGCTGCGTTAATCGGACAAAATATCGCACCAGGTTTTAACAGAGAATTTGTTTCAGAAGCCTGGCCCATTTTTCCCGATTCAGTTTGGGACGAGGTGAGAATGGAAGCAGAGGACCTTGCAAATTATGATCAGCCGTTAGATATAAGCGGGATGGATATTGACCACCGGATGGTGAAAATCGCAGAAGAGAATGCATTTGAAGCAGGACTTGGTGATTTGATTTCCTTCAAGCAAATGCGAGTCCAGGACTTTACGACAAAAAAAGAGTATGGCGTCATTGTAGGAAACCCTCCATACGGCGAGAGATTGGGTGAAAAGAAAGCTGTTGAAGAAATGTACAGCCAGATGGGCGAAGCCTTTGCTCCACTTGACACTTGGTCCATCTATATCCTGACATCCAATGAGGACTTTGAACAAGTATACGGAAAACCGGCAACAAAGAAACGAAAGCTGTTCAATGGCTTCATCCGCACAGATTACTACCAGTATTGGGGCAAACGCCTCCAAGAGTTGATAAATAAAGACAAAGCCTCCTGTTGAACAGGGGGCTTTTGGTTGTTTTTAGGCACATGTTTGAAAAATAACGACCAATTATTTTCCTGGAATAAATAAGGATGCAGGGGAATAAAATACATTTATACTTCCATTTTTTATGGATTGGAGGGATGGCAATGAATTATTCTTTTATCGACTTCCAACGAATCTCAAAAGCTCTTTCAACTAGTAATGAGGCTTTGCGTAATGAATTCCAGGCAGATGAACTCCAGCTGGCAGAATTGCAGGAAGCAGAAAACAACTTTCGTCAGGCATTGTCATTTGGCCTTTCAAATGCTAAATAAACAATCATGCAAAGAAACGCTTGAATCTCAAGCGTTTCTTTTTATTTTGCCATTGTATATGAATACTTCATATTTTACTGCAGGTGGGTGTTCACATTAAAATCCCTGAAGCAGTCTTTTTCCATCTTCGGTCATCAGGTCTGGAGTCCAAGCTGGCTCCCACACTAATTGCACGTCTGCATGGTCAATTTCTTCCATGCCTTGTACGCAATATTTAATGCCGCTGGCGATGCTGTCATGAAGAGGGCAGCCTGGAGTCGTAAGTGTCATTAGAATTCTTGCAGTTCGAGGTTCTGGGACGTCTATTTCATATATCAATCCTAAATCTACAACATTAATATTCAATTCTGGGTCTATCACAGTTTTTAAATTTTCCCTGATTTTTCCCTTTAATTCAGTCATTTCTAACTCCTCCTTAAATAGTTATCACTTTGGCGATAATATAGCTGAACAGGACAGCTCCGATAACAATCAAGCCCTGGCCGACATAAAAGACCGGCATAAGCTTGACAATGAATGAAAGTATTAGAAGGATCGTGCCGGCAGTGAACATGATGAAAAGCGGCAGTGCCAGCTTCTCATCCATCATGTCTTTTAACGCAGGTACCTTCTTTTTACCGATCTCCTTGCTGTATTTATGAGTCCACCAGAGGAATGGAACGATCTTATATAGATAACCAATGATACTGAATGCAATCCAGGCGACTAAATATAATAAAATAATCGGCCCTGCCATTTTTGAAAGAAAATTCGCGGCACTTCCAGCAAAAGCGGCAAAGTGGATTAAAGCCCCGCAGCCAATCGCAAATAAGGCGAACATGAATGGCCGGTCAAGCTTCTTCTTCACACGCTTATCAATGATCATTTTCACATGCCAGGTGAAAATCATGAACCCGGCAAATAGCATGAGAGTTCCCCACACTTCGAACAGATGGCTGCCCGTTAAGAAAGAAGAAATCAAAATGATAATCCCAACAACATAAACACCGAATACATAAGGTGCAGGTTTCATGGAATAACCATGTGAAAGTGAGAACATCGGAACCATCTTATATGAAAAGCCAAAGATCAAGAATGAAAACCAGCCACCGTACCCAGCAGGATATGGGTTTTAAAAATGGATTGATAATATTCCGAAGCAAATCCTGTCTTCATACTCAGGACCAGTGTGATACCGAGTGTAATTGTAGCCAGGAGAGAAACAAGTGCAGTACCGACGAACAAAGTTAGGATATTTGGTTTTGCCTGGCTGTTAAGCGTCATGAACATCTGAAAAATGAACATCAAAATTCCGAGCAATGTCAGGATCCCTGGAACCAAGGCATCCTGTGGGCGAAGGTACAGTGCCGCAGCGAAAGTTACGATGCCTGCAGCCGTTACCGCCAATTGCCAAAAGCCAAATTTCTCGTTCCAAATCGGTGTCAGGAAAGCGACAGGCACCAGCTGGTACATCGCACCCATAGCGACCATCAGGCCCAGCCGAGCACGAAAAGGTGTGCAGCGGACCAGATTGCCGGCAATCGGAACACGCCGGAAACAAGAAGGTCACCGTTCAGCAGGATCAGCAGCTGTGAAAGGATTAATGCCACCATGCTGAAGCCGATGAATGAAAAAGGAAGCTTTATGTTTGTTTCGTTACCACTTCTTTGCTGAAACAATTGAATCACCCCGCTTTTCGGGAAATAGTCACGCGATAGCTGCCATCTTCTTGCTGTTCGGTCAAATATAAAAACCCAAGTTCATCCAGCTGCTCGAACAGAAACATCGGCCGGCGGTCATTGATGATGATAAGCGTCTGTCCTGCCTCAAGATTTTCAAGCTTTGCCAGCGTCCTCATCATTGGCTGTGGCGGTTCTAGACCTCTATTGTCCAGTATCATCTTATTTCCCTCCCTTTTTGGTAAAAGTGATTTTATAATGTTTTGCCTCGATTTTTTCGACTTCGTATTCAAATCCCTTTGCTTTTAAAACGCCATACAAGGGGACTGGCTTGAAAGGAGCATGGAGAACCAGCTTGTCATTCAATCCCAAATCACTAATGGCTTCCATGATTTTTTGGAAAGGCTCCAGCTTGTTATTGATATCCTCACGCACATCCAATTCAATCGTTCTGTGTTCCATATCATTCAGCTCCTCGACACTATAGTTGGTATGATTAAATGATAATCATTTTCATTCATTTCTTCCGTGATACGCATCACTTAAGAGCAAAAAAAAGTTTTCTTCAAGAACCTGTGGCTTCCTGTTAAAACAATTCCTGATGCAATTTTTCATGGTCTATCAAATAGAAGCCCTCAGGATCCAAGCTTAAGTAATCTTTCTTTTTTAAATGGTTGATGGTTCTGCTGACGGATTCTCTGGAGGTACCGATCATGTTGGCGAATTCTTTGTTGGTAAAATGGGTCGTTAGTTTAAATCCATGTTCTCTTTTTTCTCCATTAGTCTTGCAAAGACGTAGCAGCAGCATGATGATCTGTTCGTACGTATTATGAAGAATCTGCTCCTCGAGTCTTGCTTGCAGGTCGACGATTTTCTCGCCAAGTACCGGATTAACTTAATAGAAAGTTCGGGGTAGGCAACCAGGATTTCTTCAAATTTTGAGATCGGTACGATGATCATCTGTGTGTCTTCCATTATTTCGGCGTGAGCAGGATATTGCCCTTTCCTGAAGAAACCAGCGTGAGGAAACATTTCACCAGTCTCAAGGACGGAAACGATTTGTTCCCTGCCTGATGAATCTGTTTTATAAATTTTCACCTTGCCCGAATATATGAAGAAAACCCGGTCAAGCGGATCTCCCTGCATGAAAGCATACATTTTATTTTTGAAGAATCTTGGCTGGACGATTTCAACAATCGGATCCAGCTCTTCTGGTGATAATTCTTTGAAAATAGGAACCTCTTTTAATTGCTGCCTGATCTGGGATATATGCATATCAATCTGCTCCTCTATACAGGATTTATAATCTACCATGAATTTTACCAAGCTATCCAGGAGGGCTAAGTGACCTGAATCATATTTTGACGTTTTTATGAAAATAATTATCAACACTGTGTGAAATATCACACCCAACAAATGAGGAACTTCACAAACTCAACATCTGCTTCCCTTTATGCTTAGGTTGTAAATCAAACAAGGAAGGGGATGTATGGTCGATGGAAATCCAGCATGGGACATCCACAAAGGCAGTGGTCAAGAAAAATAGAAACTCACTGTTGAAATCCGTACTCATCATTACATTATTACTTAGCTTTACAGTACTCCTGACAGGAGGTTACTGGATCTTTAAAGATATGGCTCCGAGACCGTTTGAAGTCACAGGCGAAAAGGGAGAGGTCATCTTAACAAAAGAGAGTATCATGGGAGGGCAGGCTGTCTTCCAGAAATATGGTTTGATGGATTATGGAACTGTATTAGGGCATGGTTCCTATATGGGGCCTGATTATACGGCAGAGGCACTGAAGATTTATACTGATGGAATGCATGACTTCAAGGCACAAGAAAAATATAGTAAAGATTTCAAAGAGCTATCCGGAGATGAACAAACAATCATCCGTGACAATGTCATGAAGGAAATGCGTGAAAACCGTTATGTGCCCGATACTGATAAGCTGGTGCTGACAGATGCACAAATATATGGACACGAAAAGGTAAGGGAATTCTATCATACTATTTTTACTGAAGGTGACCAGTGGGGTCTTAAACCAGGCTTAATTCAGGAAAAGCATATGCCGGACGGTGAGCGCGCCTGGGTTTCGAAGGGTGATCAGATTAAACAAATCGCTGATTTCTTTTTCTGGACAGCTTGGCTATCAAGTACAGAAAGGCCCAACGATGATATCACTTATACAAATAACTGGCCATATTATGAGGACGCAGGAAACACGATGTCATTTTCGGCAATCTGGTGGAGCGGGGCGAGCGTGACTATATTGATCTTGTTTGTAGGCTTGATCCTGTTTGTCTTTTATCGCTATCACCTGGGAATGCAAGAGGCTTATACAGCTGGGAACTTCCCTAAGATCGATTTGAGGAATCTTCCGCTTACTTCTTCACAATTGAAGACAGGTAAATATTTCGCTGTTGTATCTGTGCTGTTCTTTGTCCAGGCAATGTTCGGAGCGCTGCTTGCGCACTATTATATCGAGCCTGACAGTTTCTTTGGAATGAAATGGGTCCATGATATCCTGCCGTTCAACATTACAAAAGGCTTCCACTTGCAGCTTGCAATTTTCTGGATTGCGACAGCATGGCTAGGGATGGGCATCTTTATCGCACCGCTGGTTGGCGGGCATGAACCAAAGCGCCAGGGGTTACTAGTTGATATCCTTTTCTGGGCATTGGTTGTGCTTGTAGCTGGCAGCATGATTGGCCAATGGCTCGGCGCTAACGGTTACCTTGGAAACAATTGGTTCCTGCTGGGCCACCAGGGCTGGGAATACCTTGAGTTAGGACGCATATGGCAGTTCATTCTTGCGAGCGGAATGCTGATCTGGCTGTTCATCGTATTCCGTGGCATCAAGAGTGGTTTGAAGAGGGAATCCGACAAAGGCGGTCTGATTCACCTATTGTTCTACTCAGCAATCGCTGTTCCCGCATTTTACTTCTTTGCTTTCATGATCAATCCAGGGACACATTATACCTTTGCTGACTACTGGCGCTGGTGGATCATCCATCTCTGGGTTGAAGGTATTTTCGAGGTTTTTGCAGTCGTAGTTATTGGTTTCTTGATGGTCCAGATGAAGCTTGTCACGAAAAAATCAACAATAAAGGCGTTATACTTCCAGTTGATCCTGCTGATGGGAGCAGGTGTTATCGGTATCGGCCACCATTATTACTACAATGGTTCTTCCGAAGTTTGGATTGCACTCGGTTCAGTATTCTCTGCTCTTGAAGTCATTCCATTGACCTTGCTCATCTTGGAAGCATATGAGCAATACAAAATGATGAGAGATGGAGGAGTTGATTTCCCTTACAAAGGTACTTTCTGGTTCTTGATTTCTGTAGCAATCTGGAACCTGGTAGGTGCTGGGGTACTGGGGTTCCTCATCAACCTGCCTGCAGTAAGCTTCCTTGAACACGGTCAATTCCTGACACCGGCCCACGGCCACGCGGCGATGATGGGTGTGTATGGCATGTTCGCAGGTGCAGTATTGATATACTCATTACGCAATATCGTGAAGCCTGAAAAGTGGAGCGACAGGTGGGTGAAATTCATCGTCATCATGCTGAACGTAGGCTTGGCTGGCATGGTATTCCTGTCCTTGCTGCCAGTGGGGTACCTGCAGTTAAAAGAGGCATACTTCAACGGTTATGCAGCTTCACGTTCATCTCAGTTCTTACAGCAGGAAAGTGTTGAAATGCTGCTGACGCTGAGAGCGATCCCTGATACAATCTTCTTGATTGGTGTGGCTGCGCTGGCGATTTTTAGCGTAAAAGCACTATTCAACCTCCGTAAAGTGACACATAAAGAAGAAGAACAGCTGCCAGTAAATGATTTGGCTGTAGATGAAGATTAATAGGAAAACCGCAAAGCGCCATCGCTTTGCGGTTTTAATTATGCTTTGTTTTCCTCTTCTTTTTCACACTCAAAACAAAGCACTTTACCATTTTTATGTACACCATTCAAAAAACCATCCAGGCAAAAAATCTCTTTTCCACAACGATCGCAGCTGCCTACTAACTCTTTCATAATAATTCCCTCCCTCATTTTAGAGTTCTATCTAATTATATAAGTTCCTCTTTTTAAACTGATGAATACTTAAATATACATATCCTCATGAATGAAAGAAGTCATAGTCAAACTGTGACCGCGCTCACTACAAAGGAAAAATCGTAGTTTTATAATGAAAATGTAAAGAAAATCAGGAAATAAAGGAGAGAGGATAATGACTTTCAACGTAATTATCAATGTACCTGACTATGCACCACGGGAAAAACACCCTACAATATTCCAAAACTTTGATTCTCTGAAAAAGGGAGAATTTATGCAAATCGTCAATGATCATGACCCTAGACCGCTGCAGTACCAATTCATGATGGAGCGTCCAGAAGCATTTTCATGGGAGTATCTTGAAGAAGGCCCAGAAACATGGCGAGTGGCAATAGGTAAAACGAAGTAACATATATAAAAAACATCCTCTGATTCTGAAACAACAGGTTCGCCTGTTGTTTTTTATTTTTCGCAAACCTAAATTTCAGAAAAGTATGATAAGATAAATTAGAATGAAAAATATGGGGTGAAATTGATGAGTGATGTAAAGCAGACGGAAAAGAAATTTTTGGATTATGTCAAAAAAATGGCTGCCTATGGTGAGGCGCTTTCATTAATTTATTGGGATTTAAGGACAGGTGCTCCGAAAAAAGGAGCAGAGCAGCGTTCTGAAGTGATCGGTGTACTTTCTTCCGAGCTGTTTAACATGTCAACTTCAGAAGAAATGGCATCATACATAGCACGACTATCAAATGAACAAAGTTTATCTGAAATTATCCGTAAAACGCTGGATGAGTGCAGGAAGGATTATGACCGTAATAAAAAAATTCCTGCAGATGAATATCGTGATTTTGTGATTCTTCAATCAAAGGCAGAAACGGTTTGGGAAGAAGCCAAGGCTGAGTCCGATTTTGATATGTTCAGACCATACCTTGAAAAACTAGTGAAGACTACTAAGAGATTCATTGGTTACTGGGGATATGAGGGCAATAAATATAATACTCTGCTAGATATGTATGAGCCCGGTGTCACTGTCGAGGTCCTGGACCAGGTATTTGGGGACCTTCGTGAAAAAATTGTCCCGCTCGTACAGCAAATCTCCAGTTCAACAGCTAAGCCTGAAACAGGATTCTTGTTCAAGCACTTTCCAAAAGACAAGCAGCGTGGATTCAGCCTCGAAATCCTGAAACAAATGGGATATGACTTTGATGCTGGACGTCTTGATGAAACGGTCCATCCTTTTGCTATGGGACTTAACCCTGGAGATGTAAGGGTTACAACGAAATATGATGAATTAGATTTCCGGACAGCTGTTTTCGGTACAATTCATGAAGGCGGACACGCTCTTTATGAACAAAACATTTCTGAAGAGCTAGTCGGGACTCCTTTGAGTTCAGGCACTTCCATGGGAATCCATGAATCACAGTCGCTCTTCTATGAGACTTTGTTGGGCGCAATTACTCTTTCTGGAAGCACAACTACAGCTTGCTGCAGGAGCATTCAGATGGTCAGTTTTCCGGAGTGGAAGTAGAGGATTTCTATCGTGCAGTCAATGAGTCCAAACCAAGCTTGATCCGGATTGAGGCAGATGAGCTAACCTATCCTTTGCATGTAATGGTGCGATATGAGATTGAAAAAGGCTTGTTCAATGATGAAATAGAAGTAAAGGATCTTCCGCAGATCTGGAATGATAAATATGAGCAGTATCTAGGAATCAGGCCTGGAAATGATGCAGAGGGAGTCCTGCAGGATGTCCACTGGGCAGGAGGCAGCTTCGGCTATTTCCCTTCATATGCTTTAGGCTACATGTATGCCGCACAGTTCAAGCATGCAATGCTGAAAGATCTACCGAATTATGAGGAATTGTTAGAACAAGGAAATCTTCAGCCGGTTAAAGAATGGATGACGGAGAACGTCCATAAACATGGAAAAATGAAAAAACCCCTTGAGATTTTGACAGATGTAACAGGTGAGGGACTCAACGCCCAATACCTGGTAGATTACTTATACGAAAAATACAATAAGGTATATCAATTAGTCTAAGATAAATATTTTTAAGGGCTTAGTAAAATAAGATGCAGTATTTCTGCCATCTTTTCTGTGTGGTGAAACCTATTGTCCAGGAAATTGCCTTATATAATGATTGCATTTGCGGCCGCAATGTGGGGGCTGATTGGCTTTTTTGTTAAAGGCCTGAATAATGCCGGGTTCAGTGCCATGGAGATTGTGGCCATACGTGTGTCGACCGCAGCCATTATTTTGATTTTGGTGGGCATTGCTTTTTACCGAAGTCATTTGAAAATCAGGTTGAAAGACTTGTATCTTTTTGTGGGGACAGGGATTTTAAGCATTGTGTTTTTTAATTGGTCTTATTTCACGGCAATCAACCTGATGAACATCCCGATTGCTGTAGCTTTACTGTATACTTCTCCTGCTTTTGTTGCGGTTTTATCATTTCTTTTCCTGAAAGAAACCATTAACAGGAGGAAGCTGTTGGCGATTGTCATGACAGTCATCGGCTGTACACTTGCCGCAGGCATTACAGGACATGGTGGAACGTCCTTTTCTGTCTCAAGTATCCTTATTGGCCTAGGGGCAGGGTTCGGGTACGCTCTTTACAGTATTTTTGGCAAGATTGCATTAAGACGGTACCATCCTTTTACGGTAACTTTGTATACATTCCTTGTGGCTTCGGCTGCCCTGGTTCCGACAACTGGTATAGTCAGCAAGGCGGTTGTCCTTTTTTCTGGAGATGTGTGGCTTTATGCAATAGGGTTAGGGATTTTTCCGACTGTGGTTGCATATTTTGCATACTCCTGGGGCCTTGAAAGGACGGAAAGCAGTACTGCTGCAGTAGTTGCAACGCTGGAACCCGTCATTGCCACCATGCTGGGAATATTGGTGTATGGTGACAGGCTTGGCGGTCTTCAGATACTCGGATCCGCGTTGATTATCATATCTGTAATATCTATCAATATCTCAATTCCCATGAGGAAGCAAAAAAAGAACTTCACAGTGTGATTCAATCCCTTTTGACGTGGAGATTGAAAAAAAATAGCGAATAGTAAACGTACCAATTAACAGAGAAAGGAGCCTAATTCAAACCCAAGCTCCTTTTTACTGTCCAAACTAAAGCATTTTGTAGTTTTGTAAATTGTTCCTCTGTAGAATGTACACCTTGTTTAAAAATGATTTTTAGGGAAAAAAGCAGATAAATCAGGGGGCAACTAGACAAAAGATTATGTTTTGTGATAAATTATTACAGTGAAAATCCTTTTTAAAACTACATATTTTTAAATCGATGAAAAGGAAAGTAGTTTTTGCTATATTCGATAGCGAGCCGGGGGCGGTGGAAGCCTGGTGATGAAGCATAAATGAAGAACACCTTTGAGTTCTAACCGAAAAGGGATTACTTAGTAGGATTAGACGTTACCAGCACGTTATAGACTGGGTTATGCAATAGTAAAGTTGGTCATTTTATGACAATTTGGGTGGTACCGCGGAAGTTCAGCCTTTCGTCCCTTTTTTTAGGGATAGAAGGCTTTTTTTATTGCGAAAAATTACCATGAGGAGGCTCTTTATGATTAAGACTGTAGTAAAAGATTTATACAGAAATCAAGAAGATTTTAAGGACCAAACTGTTCAAATTACAGGATGGATCCGTACTCTTCGTGATTCCAAAACCATTGGATTTATGGAGTTGAACGATGGAACATTCTTTAAGAGTGTACAAGTTGTTTTCGAGGATACCCTTGATAACTTCAAAGAAATTACGAAGTTGCCTATCAGCTCTTCAGTTTTAGTAGAAGGTGAATTTGTTCCTACCCCTGAAATGAAACAGCCATTTGAAATTAAAGCGACAAAAATTGTCGTCGAGGGATTGTCGGATACAGATTATCCTATACAAAAAAAGAGACATACCCTTGAATATTTGAGAACAATCGCTCATTTACGCCCGAGAGCCAACGCCTTCTCAGCGGTTTTCAGAGTAAGATCTCTTGCATCCTATGCCCTTCACAAATTCTTTCAGGACAAAGGGTTTGTTTATGTACATACACCGATCATTACCGGAAGCGATACAGAAGGAGCCGGGGAGATGTTCCGTGTGACATCAATGGACCTGAACAAGCTTCCGAAAACAGAAGATGGAAAAGTGGATGACAGTGCAGATTTCTTCGGGAAAGAAACCAACTTAACCGTTAGCGGTCAATTAAACGTTGAAAGCTTTGCTCTTGCTTTCCGTAATGTGTATACTTTTGGACCGACCTTCAGAGCAGAAAATTCAAATACATCAAGACATGCCTCAGAATTCTGGATGATCGAGCCGGAGGTTGCCTTCGCAGAATTACCAGATATCATGGACCTTGGAGAAGAAATGGTCAAGTATGTCATTGATTATGTTTTTGAACATGCACCAGAAGAAATGGCTTTCTTTAACAGCTTTATTGATAAGACGCTTATTGAAAGACTGCAGAATGCATTGGAATCCGATTTCGGAAGGGTTACTTATAGCGAAGCAGTTGAATTATTGAAGAATTCAGGTAAGGAATTTGAATACCCTGTTGAATGGGGTACGGATTTGCAAACCGAACATGAACGTTATCTTAGTGAGGAAATTTACAAACGTCCTGTCTTCGTAACAGACTATCCGAAAGAAATCAAGGCATTTTATATGAGAGCGAATGAGGATGGCAAGACAGTTGCCGCGACCGACCTTTTGGTTCCCGGAATTGGCGAGTTAATCGGCGGAAGCCAGCGTGAGGAAAGAGAAGAAGTCCTTGCTAATCGAATTAAAGAACTTGGTATGTCGGAAGAAGATTACTGGTGGTATCTCGAGCTTAGAAAATACGGCAGCACAAAGCATTCTGGCTATGGAATTGGATTCGAACGACTTGTTATGTATCTAACCGGAATGAAGAACATTCGCGATGTCATCCCATTCCCTCGTACACCAGGTAATGCAGAATTTTAATTAAATAATTGTAAAAAATAAGAAGAATAGGATGCTGATGCATTCTATTTTTTTTGTAAATGCTGTTATAACACTAAAAAACAGGGTATGAAGTTTTTTGTAACTTCATACCCTGTTTTGGTTAATTTTTTGCTTTTATACTCAAAAGAGGACCTGTTAGTGATTTTTTAGAAGAATTTATATCCCTTCGACCAATCGGTGCATTTTCGATCATATCGATGAATGGTATCGTGTAAGCGAATAGAATCAAAAGAACCGTGATACCGAGCCATAGCTTCCAGTTTTCGAATACCATTGGAGTTTTCTCGGCTGCATCAGCAACTTCTCCAACAGGGAATTCTTCTTCCCCTTTAGGTGCGAAGAAAGCAAGGTTGATGAAAATGTAAAGCATCAGGATGATTCCAAGGAAAAGGATCGATCCGCCAACTGCCTGTGCAACCTGATATGGGATCCACTCAGCAGCTTGCTCTGAACCGCCGTATGTTGAGAATGAAGAACGGCGTGGGGCTCCAAGCAGGCCGGCTGCGTGCATTGCGCCAGACATGAATGTCATACCGATTGCCCAAACAATACCCTGGATAATCGCAAGTTTATTCATGGCTTTTGTAAGTACCCTTCCAGTCAGGTGAGGGACAAGCCAATAAGAAATCCCGAAGAAAGTCAGGATAACAGAAGTCGCAAGAGTCAAATGGAAATGTCCTGTAACCCAGATTGTGTTGTGTACTACCTGGTTCAACTGGTGGGAAGCGTTGATAAGTCCGCCAGCACCAGCAGGGATGAATGCAAGCATTCCGATGAACGGCACTGCGAAACGGGCATCTCCCCAAGGAAGCTTTTTCACCCATCCAAATAAGCCGGTAGATCCTTTTGAACGTCCAAACATTTCAAATGTCGCAAACAATGAGAATGCGGTCATCAATGATGGGATAACAACAAGGAATGTTAAAATAACCTGAAGGAATTTCCAAGCTGGGTCAATACCTGGTTCCATCAACTGGTGGTGGAAACCTACTGGAATCGAGAACAACAGGAACAGGATGAACGACATCCTTGCTAATGAATCAGAGAATATCTTTCCGCCAATGATTTTTGGCACGATTGCGTACCAGGCCATATATGCTGGCAATAGCCAGAAATACACAAGAGGGTGGCCGAAATACCAGAATAATGTACGGCTGACCAACACATCTACACGCTCTACAAGGCCAAGTGACCAAGGAAGCAGCTGGAATAATACTGTAGCAGCGACACCAATCGTCGCTACAATCCACATAAGCGTATTGACAAGTGACATGAAAGTCAGCAGCGGGCTAGGCTTTCCAGGATTAGCTTTTCTCCATGAAGAGTAAGCCATGATGATTGCGGCTCCGTCAATCCAGCTTCCGACGATAACAAGCGTAAGTCCTAAGTAAAAGAGTGCGTGTGCCTGCAATGGTGCGTAGAATGTATAAAGGACAGAAGCTTGGTTCGTCAGGATCATGACAGCAGCCATTACAGTACCGATCGTCATCGTCCAGAAACCAATCCAGCCAGTCTTACGCTGTTTATCAGTTAATGTTCCGGATGTTTTGCTCACTAGAGAGAGCTGGAATCCCATAATGAAAAATGTTGTTAGAACCAGTCCAAGTACGACACCATGGATCGTAAGGATCTGGTAATATCCAGTCCATGAAGGCAATTCGAATTTTCCTGAACGGACAAGTGTCTGGAGCAAACCTGCAAGACCGCCGATTGCAAGAGCGATGAAAGCGACATAAAAGTGGGCCATTGCCAATTTGCCGTCTCGGCGGTCAACAACTGTTTTTACTGATTTTGTATCCATTATTCTACCACCTCGATTTTAGACGACATCATGTGGTGGCCGACACCACAATACTCATTACAAACAATCAGGTAATCGCCAGCTTTATCAAACGTTGTGACATACTCACTGATGTAGCCAGGCTCAAGCATCATGTTAATATTAGTGCCCGCAACCTGAAAGCCGTGAATGACATCCTTCGTAGTCGCGATCACTTTCACTTTAGCTCCTAATGGAACTTCTACCTGTCCAGGGTTGTAGGCAAATGCTGATGCTACGAAAACGAGTTCGTAATCCCACTCTTTTCCTTCAACCTTCTTCAGTCCCGGCTCGTTGAACGGTGCAGTAGTGTCTACTTTTTCAGGATTGATTGTTGCGAGACAGCTTGGAGCTGGTTGCCTAAATAAAAGGCACTGACTCCAATTACACTTAGGAATACGATCAAGGTCGTAATTCCGAATATTAGCCAGATTTTTTCAAATTTATGAATGTGCATAACATCTTTCTCCCCTTTTAGTCTCTCTTAAAAACGATCTACAAATAAGAAATAAACGCCTACCCAAGTGACAATTAAAAAGAATCCTAACAAGAAAACGGATGCAAGTGTTCCTTTCAAGGAAGATTGGTCTTCCACCTTCGTATGTGTTTTCTTCCCGATTCCAGCTGAGCCATTCCGGTCCACTCCCTTCGTATAAAATGTTCGTTTATAAATGATAAGTACATTCTCATAATACAAAACAATTTGGAAACGTAAATACGGTTTCAAACAGTTCACAAATTGTTCATACCTGATATATTTACTATGTTAATGGTGAAAACGCGTCAATACAGTGATTTAAGTCACATGGAACGAGGGGTAATTGTGAATAATCTGTGAAAACAAACATGTGAAACAGTGAGCAAAATCACAAGCTAACAGATTGGGATGTGATAGATCGACTTGACATTTTTAAAAAAGTAATAAAAAAACAGGAATCACCATTCAGCATGGAGCTAATAAACTAATAAAAAATGGATCTTTCAGGAAGTGGTATATATGCAAAAGTATTATTGTGAACATTGCCGTCTCATTTATGATGAAATGCGCTTATGTAAAAAATGTGGCCGAGCGGCGGAAAAACAAATTTGGATTGAGGTACAAAAGCAGTCCAATGAAAAATAGCACCTGGTTTGGTGCTTTTTCTTTTACCAGGCGAGTAAACCTGATTTTCCTGCGTATTATGTTAAAATTAAGTCACTTTAGAGCAGGAGGATGATGTGAATGTTTTTGCCATCTTTTGATTTGAAGGGTAAAACAGCGGTAGTGACGGGTGCGGGAAGAGGGATTGGCAGGGCGATTGCAATCGGGTTTGCTGAGGCTGGAGCAGATGTTGCCTTACTTGCACGAACGGAGGAAGATCTTAAGGAAACTTCATCGGTAATTGAAAAATTAGGGCATAAGACTCTCGTGCTCCCAACAGATGTAACAAATAGGGATCAAGTACATAAATCAATTTCAGCAGTACGCACTGAATGGGGAAAGATCGATATCCTGGTAAACAATGCGGGCATGAACATCCGTTCAAAGGCATTAGAGGCGACGGATGAAGAATGGCAAACAATCATGGATACCAATTTAAAATCAGCTTCATGATGTCCCAGGAAGCCGGAAAAGTCATGAAGGAACAGCAATCAGGAGGCAAAATCATCAATATCGCATCTGTAGCAGGGCAAGTAGCCCTCAGGACCGGTGTTGTCTATGCAACAACTAAGGCAGCCTTAATGCAGATGACAAAAGTGCTAGCGATGGAATGGGGACAATACGGTATCAACGTGAATTCAATTGGTCCGTGGTATTTCAAAACACCCATGACTGAAAAGCTACTGGCAGATGAAGCGTATGTAGAAGACATCCTTGCAGTAACGCCGTTAAAGAGAATTGGAGAATTGCCTGAGCTCATAGGACCAGTTGTCTTCCTAAGTTCTGACGCAGGAAACTATGTGACTGGCCAAACTTTATTCGTCGACGGAGGCATGACGATTCACGGATTCTGATTAAGAGAAGGTAGAATTTTTCGCAATTGAAAAGGAGGCTCTTAATTAGACGGTATAAGGGAAGGATGCTGCTTTTACCCCCGAAAAAGGTCACTGACATGAATCTGTCGAAGACCAATCGATAGTCAACTGGTAAAGATTTTATAATGTATAAGGCAAGAGAGCATTGTATAATGAACTTGCACAGCAACTCCTTCAAAACGTTAGGCTTTCCCCTGCTCTGGGGAAAGCTTTTTTTTGTTTTAGTCTAAGAGAGTTTGACTGTATACTCTCTGGGTAAATGGAAAAAGTAACCGTACATAGATGTGAGGAGAGTATAACATGCCAAGAGTCATATCCATTGCAGAAGCATTGCCGCCATTTAAAATAGAACAAGAAAAGGTAATGGATTTCGCAGAAAAGTTATTCAAGGAATCCTTCAAGGATATAAACAGGCTGCTCACCGTTTTCCAGAACGGCCAAATCGAGAAACGCCATTTTGCAAAAGACCTTGATTGGTTCGTAAAGGACCATACTTTTGAAGAGAAGAACAATGCCTATATCGAGGCAGCTGTGGATCTTGGGTCAAAAGCGATCTTGAATTGCCTTAAGAGTGATGTATTTTTAAAAGACGAAGTCCATCTTGAAGAGATCGATGCTATTTTTACTATCAGCAGCACAGGTGTGTCGACTCCTAGCATTGATGCGAGAATTATGAATATCCTGCCATCATCTCAATATACTAAAAGGATTCCCATTTGGGGCCTCGGTTGTGCAGGTGGTGCTTCAGGGCTCTCACGTGCATATGAGTACTGCCTGGCCTACCCGCAGGCAAAAGTTCTTGTACTATCAATCGAATTATGCAGTTTAACCTTCCAGCGGAACGATCGATCAAAAAGCAATCTGATTGGAACTTCATTGTTTGCGGACGGGGTTGCCTGCGCCCTGGTCTGTGGTGATGATTCTGGCTATGGAAATATAATGAAAAAAGATTCTGCACCTAATATTATCGGCACACAGTCCACCACGATGCCTGACTCTGAAGATGTTATGGGATGGGAAGTGAAAAATGAGGGACTGTATGTTGTGTTTTCGAAGGATATACCGACGATAATTGAAAACTGGCTTCAGCCAAATGTCTTAAGGTTTTTAAATACCAATGGTCTTGACGTTACAGATCTTGATCATTTTATTGCGCATCCAGGAGGTAAGAAAGTATTGGAAGCCTACGTTTCAGCTATGAAATTCCCTGGAAAAATGACCGAGACTTCCCTGAACGTCTTAAAAGAATATGGGAATATGTCTTCAGCGACCATACTATATGTATTAAAAAGGTTCATGGAGACTGCGGAGGCAGGCGATCTAGGACTTGGTGCTGCACTCGGCCCAGGTTTTAGCTCGGAATTGTTATTGATGAGGTGGGAATAACATGGTATTCCTCGTATTTGTAGGTTTAATAATCTTTCAGCGGATAACAGAACTAGTCATCGCGAGAAAAAATGAGGTCTGGATGAAAGATCAAGGAGCAATAGAATTCGGTCAGGGCCATTATCCTGCGATGGTATCGATCCATACAGCTTTTTTCATATCTTTCATCCTGGAAGTGATTCTATTGGGTAAAAACCTTTCAGATTATTGGCCGGTCTTGCTTGCTCTGTTTATTTTTACACAGGCAATGAGAGTTTGGGCACTAACTTCATTGGGCAGGTTCTGGAATACAAAGATCATCATTCTTCCCGGGGCTAATGTGGTAAAGAAAGGTCCCTATAAAATCATCAAGCATCCAAACTATTTAATTGTTGCGATAGAGTTGATTGTGATTCCATTGATGTTCAATGCCTATATCACAATGGCGGTCTTTACTTTGTTGAATATCCTCATTTTATCAATCAGGATTCCTGCAGAGGAGAAGGCATTGAGTGAGCTGACAAAGTATGAAACTGAATTTACCAACCAGGGTCGTTTCGTCCCAAATTTGTTAAATAAGTGTGACAATTAATCTCATTCCATTGAAAATGATAATCAATAGTGCTACACTTTTCTTAAGATGAAAATTATTCTCAGTTAAAAAAGAACCTTAAGGATGGTGTGGTACCAATGGTTTCCATGTTAGTTGTTTCGACCGTAGCTGCTTATTCCTTACTTATGAAATATGTATTGAGCAATGTACTAAAACCCCATTAATAAATGATATTCTCATTTAGAATTAAAGCTCGGACTTACGATGTCCGGGCTTTTTCTTTTTGTCCATCTTCTGTGCCTTTCTGGACCGATTAAGGTAGTTATGCTTTACTTTTTCTAAGGGACGAAAATGAAATTATAGGAAAAGACCGAAAAATCATATAAAATAAAGTTATTCACAATTTTGTCACAAGGGGTTAGAGGAATGGGCCAGACTATTGCACAGCAAGATCAAAAGCTTCTTGGAAAGATTTTATCACTATATAACTTAATGAATACAAATCACGATGAAGATACAGCTGGAAAAGTTAAGGAATTGGGTAGGAAAGCAGTTGAAGAAGAATTTTCAATCGCTTTTTGCGGCCATTTTTCAGCGGGTAAGTCGAGTATGATCAACAAGCTGATAGGCGACAACATCCTGCCGTCAAGCCCGATTCCAACCAGTGCGAATTTGGTGCGGATTAAATCAGGTTCAGAATATGCAAAGGTCATCTTCAAGGACGGCGGTTCACGCTTGTATCCAGCTCCGTATGATTATGATACCGTCAAGACGTACTGCAAGGATGGCGAACAAATCCAGGCTATTGAAATCAGCCATAATGGTGCTGAGTTCCTTGAACAGGAAGTCATCATGGATACACCGGGAATTGATTCTACAGATGATGCCCACCGCATCGCGACTGAATCTGCGCTCCATCTGTCAGACATCGTCTTTTATATGATGGATTATAACCATGTTCAATCTGAACTGAATTTCCTTTTTACAAAGGAATTAACGGACGCCGGAAAAGAACTTTACTTGATTATCAACCAGGTCGATAAACATCAGGATGCAGAATTGTCCTTTAATCAATTTAAGGAAAGTGTTGAAGATTCTTTTGCTGGCTGGGGAGTAAAGCATGCAGGGATTTTTTATACATCGTTGAAATACCCTGAATCACCACATAATCAGTTTCAAGAGCTTCGTTCATTTATCATGGATCGAAAGGGCAATAGAAAAGAAATACTGCCAGTTTCAATTTTTAAGTCATTGGAAAAGCTGTCGGAGGATCATTTGGCGAGTCTTCATCAGGATGTTTCTGAAGAAATAGAGGAATTTGAGACAATCCTGGAAGGAATCTCTGACAGTGAGCGTCAACATCTTTCAGTTGAACTTGATAACATAAGAAAGCATATTGAAAAAAATCAGATTGAGCGAGACCCTGAACAGGAGTTTCGTGCTGGACTCAATGATATCTTAAAGAACGCCTATTTAATGCCTTTCCAGACCAGGGAGTTGGCAGAGGCTTATCTGCAGTCAAGGCAGCCAGACTTTAAAGTGGGCTTGTTATTCTCAAAACAAAAAACCGAACAGGAACGCTCAGCTAGGTTGGACAATTTCTATCGAGATCTGGAGGATAAAGTACAATCCCAGCTCGATTGGCATATCAAGGACTTTTTATCAAAGCTTTTCAAGAAGCATAATCTTTCCCAGACCGAGCTGCAGGCAGCAGCAAATGGTTTCAAGATTGAGTTCCAAAAAGAACTGCTCCCAGAAGCCATTAAACCTGGTGCGAGACTATCAGGGGACTATGTCCTTAATTATACAAATGATGTCGCTGAGGCATTGAAAAATCTTGCAAGAAGAAAGCTAGAGCCAATTAAGGAACTGTTCATCGACTATGTGAAAGGCCAGGATGATGAAGAGCTAGATGAACTTCTCAAAAAAGAAAAAAACCTCGGGGAGCTTTTATCATCGTGGAAAGCATTGAGTTCGATTCAGGAAAACCTTGCCCAGCAACGAAGACATGTATCAGAAATTCTCTATGGCGAACCGGCAGAATATAAAGAGGAAGACTTCCTTATTTTTAAAGCTGCCGAAGACGAGCCGGAAGTGATTTTAAAGAATGACTTTACTTCCGCAAGCACCACTAGAGAAAAGGCCGTTCCATCAGTAGAAGCTCCTGTCGAGCAAAACGGGAATGGTATAGAACGATTTCACGAAAAACAACAGCAGCTGGTCGGGAAAATGTATTTTACATCTGAACAGATTGAAGGTATACCCGGCTTGAAGAAAATCGCCCGTGAATTGAGGGATAAAGCTGCACGGTTAAAAGAAAGAGAATTCACTGTAGCCTTGTTTGGAGCATTCAGTGCAGGTAAATCCTCATTCGCGAACGCTCTGGTAGGGGAACGGATTTTGCCGGTATCACCAAATCCGACAACTGCTGCCATTAATAAAATTAAACCGGTCACAACTGAGCATCCTCATGGGACGGTAATAGTCAAAATCAAAAGTGCTGACGAATTGCTGAAAGAACTGGAACGATCTCTAGGATTATTCGGCAAGCACACATCTGATTTCGAGCGAGCGATCGATCAAATCAATACTCTTCAATTTGAGGATAGCAGGTACAGTGTGGCAGAAAAAACGCATTACTCATTCCTGCAGGCTTTTGCCAAGGGGTTTAGCGATTTTAAAAACAGCTTCGGAGAAAAGCTGTCTGTGGATCTTGAATCATTCCGAGGCTATGTTGCAGAAGAGGAGAAATCCTGTTTTGTTGAGTGGATTGAAGTTTATTATGATTGTGAGCTTACGAGAGATGGGATAACCCTTGTTGATACACCAGGTGCTGATTCAATAAATGCCCGCCATACTGGGGTAGCCTTCGATTATATCAAGAATTCGGATGCTATATTATTCGTAACCTACTATAACCATGCGTTTTCAAAAGCAGATAGGGAGTTCCTGATTCAGCTTGGCAGGGTCAAGGACACCTTCGAGCTTGATAAAATGTTCTTCATTGTCAATGCCGTCGATTTAGCGAATTCCGAGGAAGAACAGGAAGCAGTTTTAGAGTATGTTGAAAGCCAGCTTGTTCATTACGGCATCAGGAAGCCGCATCTATTCCCTGTTTCCAGTTTAAAGGGCCTTAATGCAAAGCTGGAAAATGAGTCTGGCGGAGACCAGCTATTTAATCAATTTGAAAAGGCGTTTTACACATTCATCGCCAATGACCTGATGAATATGGCTGTCGAGGCCGCTGAGGCAAAATGGCGCCAGGCTGTAGGTACGATCGAGGAAATGATCAGCTCAGCAGAAGAAGACAAGGCAGCAAGGGCTGATAAACGACGAAAACTTTTATCTGAAAAGGAAGAAATGCTGAGTATTTTATCACAAAAGAAATCAGCAGTACTTGAGGAACGCTTGAACCTCGCGGCCGATGAATTGACTTATTACATTCGTCAGCGTGTCTTCATCCGTTTCGGTGACTTCTTCAGGGAGGCATTCAATCCTGCGCTATTGAAGGATGATGGACGCAATATGAAGAAGGCCCTTGAAACTGCGCTAGATGAGTTGATTGAAAGCATTGGATATGACCTGGCTCAGGAGATGAGAGCAACGTCTTTAAGGACCGAAGCGTTTATCATCCGGATCTTGAAAGAGTTCCAGGAGGCACTGCTAAGTGAACTATTGAAAATCAACTCTTCGGTTTCGATTTCTGCAACAGATAATGGTCCACTTATCGGCATGGAATTTGAAACAGCATATCATAACATTGACCGTACCAAGTTTAGAAAAACCCTTGGTTTATTTAAGAATCCTAAATCCTTCTTTGAGAAGAATGAAAAGAAATTAATGGCGGATGAACTTGAAAAGCTTTTACATGGACCCGCAGGTGAGTATCTTGAAGAAGAGAATGCCAGGCTGAAAGATCATTATCAGCCAGAATTGGTCCGTGAGTTTGTAAAAGTCCAGGAGGATTTTTCAGAGCAGATCACCGAGTATTTTGAAGGGATTACGTCTGCACTTGAAGATAATTTCTCTATCGATACTGTTAAAAGGGCACTGGAAAATATTAAAAACTTTCAATAAAGGTTGAGTGCAAGGATGACCAGTAATAGATTTCATGCATGAGCTACTTGTGTTAATTTTCAAGCAGAAAAGGTGAACGGCAAAATGAACTACCATTGTGGCAGGATTGGCTATGAAACGAAGAGCGATTATAAATTTTCCTGCTGGGATCCTAAAGAACACGTAAAAAAACTGATGTCCAAAAAAACTATCTGAGGAGTGTTTTCCTTGCAAAATCATGTAGATTCTGAATGGCTTAATGACCATCTTGGAGACGGGAATACAAGAGTTGTCGATTGCCGTTTCAAGCTTGGGAGTCCTGACGAGGGCAGGCTTCTATATATACGCAGTCATATTCCTGGTGCGGTATATTTCGATCTCGAAAAACACCTGTCTGGTACAGTCAGGGAACATGGAGGCAGACATCCGCTCCCGGATATAACTCAGTTCAAAGAAAGGCTGCAGGATGCCGGGATTGATAATAAAACAAGAGTTATTGTATACGACGGAAAGGAAGGAGCATTCGCCTCAAGGTTATGGTGGCTTCTTAAATACGTTGGGCATGAACAAGTCTATATCCTGAACGGAGGCTTCGATGCATGGGAGAAGTCTGGCTATCCGACTGATCATTCCGTACCGCATTATGAGACTGCAAAATACACCGTTGCTGAAAATCATGATATGCTGGCTTCCTATGAAGAGGTGAAAGATATCGCACTAAAAGGGACGGGAAGTGCGGTCCTTATTGATTCACGGGAAAGTAAAAGGTACATGGGGATCGAGGAGCCAATCGATCGTGTTCCAGGCCATATTCCAACAGCGATCAATAAGCCTTGGATGGAAGGCTATGAAAATGGTTCTTTTAAGCCTGGTGCTGAACAGGAAAAGAGATTTGCAGAACTCGATCCTAATCAGCCTATCATTGTTTACTGCGGATCTGGAGTGACAGCTACGCCGAATTTTATCGCTCTAAAAGAAGCAGGATTCAAGAATGTCAGGCTTTATGCCGGAAGCTACAGCGATTGGGTTTCTTATCATGAAAATCCCGTATCCAAAGGTGAATGATTCATTGGAGAAAGTCTTTTTTCGACTCAGCTAGTCCAATGATTGAAGAATGGTTATTTTCGGAATATAAAAGGAAACTCCGGGAGTTATGTTATAATATCAAAGTTGACTTTTAAAGTAAGGCATTATGCTTTTAAAATAGAGCCATGGCTCATATTAACGATGGAGGTACCAACTTGGAAAATAATAAAACTTCTCTAATGCTAGTTGATGGGATGGCTTTGTTGTTCAGAGCATTCTATGCAACAGCTGTTTCCGGACAGTTCATGATAAATTCCAAAGGGGTCCCGACAAATGCGATCCACGGTTTCATAAAACACTTTGCGACTGCAGTTGCAAATTTCAAGCCTACCCACACTGCTGTATGCTGGGATATGGGCAGTAAAACCTTCCGTACAGAAATGTTCGACAATTATAAAGCGAATAGACCTGAGGCACCTGTTGAGCTTCTGCCACAGTTTGACCTTGTCAAAGAGGTAGTGGAAGCTTTAGATGTACCAAACATTGGCCTGCGGGGCTATGAAGCTGATGACTGTATCGGGACGATTGCCAGGACGGTTAAGGAAGTAGACTCGGTTACGATTCTTACAGGGGATAAAGATATTCTCCAACTGATTGACGACCGGGTTTCTGTCATCCTGCTGCAGAAGGGCTATGGCAATTACCTGGTACACGACCGCAATACCTTGTATGCTGAAAAGGGGATCTGGCCTGAACAGATGATTGATTTGAAAGCATTTATGGGAGACCCTAGTGATAACTATCCTGGTGTCCGCGGGATCGGTGAAAAGACGGCGATTAAGCTGCTTCAGGAGCATGGGGATGTAGAAGGTGTCATCGCGAATCTGCATCAACTGACAAAATCGCAGCGAGCAAAAATTGAGGCAGACCTTGAAATGCTTCATTTAAGCAGACAGCTAGCTGAAATCAAATGTGATGTACCTGTTGAATGCAAGATCGACGACGCCTTATTCAAAATTGACCGTGATAAGCTCCTCGCCAAGTTCAATGAAGTTGAACTCAGGGGCTACACCGTCTGTTTGAAAATGACTCAATATACGCTTAAGGGAAACGGCTGGTACTGTACCAGCCGTTTTTTGCTTACTTTGTATTCTTCTTTTTAGCGGCATTTTCCAGCTTTGACTTTGGTTCTTCAGCAAATTCAGCATCCTGTCCGTAGCCTTGCGGATTTACCCCGGGTGCCTTTGTTCCTCTGTTTCCCTTTTTGCTCATAATCATCCATCCCTTCAAAAAATTTGTTTAAAAATGATCTTAAAAGTGAAATAACCTTTATAGGTTGTCTGCTTATTACAGCTTAATCCTTATTATGAACGGGCAAGAATAAAAGCAATCATTTTTCTTCAAAATAACATGGAGGTGACGGATAATGAATAAAGGCGCAGTTATTGCTATTTCAAGTATTGGCCTTGCTCAGGCCTTGAAAATACCGTTTCATTACGCAAAGACACAGGAGTGGAAACCAGATTTATTTTTGGCCAGCGGCGGAATGCCCAGCTCCCATTCAGCTGGTGTGTCATCCTTAACAACATATGTTGCTCTTACAAAAGGTGTACGCTCGATTGACTTCGCATTGTCACTCGTGTATGGCATAATTGTCATGTATGATGCACAGGGGATAAGGAGACAGACAGGAGAACTGACTTTAAAAGTTAATGATCTTGATGAATTAATTGATAAGATCCATGAGGATGACCCAGTAGAGTTTGAAGAAAAGTCTCCAGATCCATTAAAGGAAATGCTAGGACATCATCCAAAAGAAGTGCTTGGCGGAGCCTTTTTGGCATGGGGATTGGCTTTGCTGGATATCTTTTAACGAAAAAACGGTAGAAAATGCACGAATTTTGCGGTAAAATTTTACTGGAGAGTGATTGAAGAGAGGATTGATTCAGTCAGTGCGGACAGTTGAAGATTACCTGCTTCATTTGAAGAGCAAAGGGTTCCAGTTGCGTGAGGACGCCATCGGCTTTATTTACTTTGGCCAGCAATATACAAATTCTACCGATGAACTTACCAATACAGCTATTGAGATAACCTTAAAAGCTCAAAAAGGTTTTGATGGAAGCTTTTATATTTCGTTGCTGGAAACCTTTGCTTCTAATAAAATCTATTCCCGCAAAGCAGCATTACAGTACGTAAAAAAAATCGAGCTTTTAGCCGTATAAAAAAAGGCTGGTTTCAAAGCGTTATGCTTTGAAATCAGCCTCTTTTTTTGGGAAGACCTTACGAATAAAGCTTTCGAATTTGCCAGATGGCAATTCCGCGAAAACCATCCCGGTAAAAATGAGCGCACAGCCTACCAGAGCACCGTACGGTAGACGTTCATCGGCCCAGAAGTAGGCAGTGATAGCCGCAAAAACTGGTTCCATTGCAAAAATCAAAGCAACTCGAGTAGCCGTTGTATGTTTCTGAAAATTGGTCTGGATGAAAAAGGCGAGTGCAGTGGCAAGTATAGATGTAACCAACAGGGCAATCATGACATTCGCAGAAAAAATGACCTCAGGGTTGAATGCCCTTTTCCAATCCTCGAATATGACAGAAGATACTGCAGATAGGGCAGCAACAGTTGAGATTTGAACTGTCGTCAAAAGAAGTGTTGGATAACTGCTGCTGAACTTGCCAGTGAAAACAATGTGCAAAGCAAAACCGGCTGCACATATGAGGACAAAGCCGTCTCCGATGTTAAGGCTTGAAACATCTGACATTGTTAAAAGATAAAGACCTGCAGTTGCTGCAGAGACACCCGCTATAGAGTTGATGCTTGGCCGCTGTTTTAAGATCCCAATCATCAGCAATGGTACCAGGACTACACTTAAACCAGTTATAAAGCCGGCCTTGGATGAGGTTGTATACAACAGGCCTAATGTTTGGAATGCATAGCCAATGAACAGAAAAAAGCCCAGCAATATTCCAGATAAAATTAATTTTCGATCGATCTTTTTCAGCTGATCTTTTTCAAAAAACATAAGCCAAAGCCCTAATAGGATTGCTGCCAGGGTGAAGCGAACAGCGTTGAAGGCTTGTGGCTCAAGAAAAGAAATTGCATTTTGCACAAGAACAAAAGTTGCGCCCCAGATGAGGGCTACGAATAGTAAGCTTAAATCCGCGAAGGTTGATGCTTTCATGTTAATTTTCGGTTCCTTTCATGTTGTTGTCCCTTACCGCTTTTCGGGCCAGATCGTCAGCAGTTTTATTTTCACTCGATGGAATCCATTTCATGAAGAAGAGGTCGAATTGACCGGCAAGCATTAATGCTTTTTCCAAAAGGGGGGCATAAAGTTTATTTTTGACAAACTCTTTCTCAACCGCAGCATTGATAAGCTGTGAATCGGTTCTGAAGGAGACAACTTTAAAACCTTTATCCACGCAGATTTCCAATGCTTTTATAAATGCATGATATTCAGCTTCATGATTGGACATGACACCAAGAGGAATGGAATATCTAAAAACTTCCCCTTCACCTTTAATAAAAATGCCAGCACCGCTTGGACCAGGGTTGCCAGCACTTGCACCATCAATATACACTTCAAACAACAATGATCACTCCCAGTTGGTTTGTACAGATAATAGTTAGTGTATCATAATAGCAGTGAAAATTTATTAAAATATACAAGGACCATTTCATTTTCATCGTCCCTTTTCCATTGTAACGTGCTCGTAAAATGGGTAAGATAACTAAAAATAACCCATTTGGCGGAATGAAAAACAGATCAGAAAGCGGGGGAGAAGTCATGAAATATAAATTGGAGTGGGAATACAAAACTAAAGGAATAGATCCCATCCTATTCAGCTCTGATTCTCTTGATGGCGAGCATGCACTCCAGGCTGGTGAAGAACTAGAAAAATCGGGTAGAGCTGGAGAAATCTCTTTCATAGATGAAATCGGAACTTCGTGGACATTAAAGGAAATGCGCAAGCTACTTGAAGAAGTAGAAGAAGAACCTCACGATCTTACCGTTTATTTTGACGGTGGTTTTGATAACTATAATCATAAAGCAGGACTTGGAACCATAATCTACTTCAAACAGGGAAAAAAGAAGTACAGATTGCGTGCCAATGAAGTTTTCGATGAACTTGAAACGAATAATGAAGCAGAATATGCTGCTCTTTATTTTGCCCTTACCATCCTTGAAGAAATGGGTGTCCGGAACATGACGTGTGACATCAAAGGAGATTCCCAGGTTGTATTGAAGCAGCTCGAAGGGGAGTGGCCTTGCTATGAAGAAAAACTTAACCGCTGGCTCGACAGAATTGAGAATAAGATCAAGGAACTTGGCTTGTATCCTAAGTACAATCCAGTAGGAAGAAAAGAAAATAAAGAAGCGGATAAACTGGCCACACAGGCATTGCAGGGTAAAATGATCAACAGTAAGATGCAAATATTATAACCAGGAGGGAAAGGCGGGAATAGATTGACGCGTATTAAAATCCTTGCCGAGGTAGAGACATTGCTAAATACATATTGCAATGAATGCTTCCTGAAAAAGCATCATCGGCAAGAACATGGAAAAAGAGCTGCCCACCGGTTCTGCATCAATGAATGCACCGTTGGCGAAAAAATAAAAAAGTGCGGACAAAAACTTTAGTGGTTAATGCTATTTAATGAACAATTCGGAGGATGAGTGAAGCCGAAATGTCCAAAAAGCAAAATCAAATTGATAATTTTACGAGAAAAGCAGAAAAATTTAAAAAAGGCTGGCGTCAGGCGCCAGCCTTCAACTTTTTTAAATTATAGTTTTACTACGTTAGCAGCTTGTGGTCCACGGTTTCCTTCGACGATTTCAAAAGAAACTTCTTGACCTTCTTCTAGCGACTTATAGCCGTCGCCCTGAATTGCTGAGAAGTGAACGAATACATCGTCTCCGCCTTCTACTTCGATGAAACCGAAACCTTTTTCATTGTTGAACCATTTCACTTTACCGTTTTGCATGTTAAACTTTCCTCCCATGTCTTTCGCGACACAAAATTTGTGCCAAAGTTGAATATTATCATCTAATCGATACACCTGCAGTGTTTGATATGGCAAATATATTCTTTTAAATGATGTCTTAAATATACAATATTATGATTCACTCAGTCAAGAATGTAAGCGTATTACAATCTCAATAATCTTAAAATTTAGTTAATTTTAAATAAATTGAAATTCATTCTTCTATTGTTCCTATTTTCGGAAAAATTTGTTATTATTTTCTTATAAATGTTCTATTTACTTTTTCTTTTAACGTAAATAGAGAAGAAAAATAAAAATCTGCAAGTCTATTAAAGCTCAGAGGAGGGTACTAATGAAGAAGACCACTCCATCCGCGTTTACGTCCTTAACTGACCATCAAATTGATGCATTATTGGATACAATCAGGAATGGCAATGCCATTCAGGACCACACACCTCAGATAGCAGTAAATGAAAAGCTTGTTGATATTTCAAAGAAAATCGATGATGCTTCCAGGCAAATGGAAGAGATATTCGATATTGTTGCAAAGACAGGAGTTGTTCCTATTAGTGAAATCAAGAATGAGATCCTGCCTGTAATCAGGCATGCGGCGGAAATTCCCCATATCTATCACTTGTTTTATGAGCTGAAGGCGCAAGATGAGTATACCTACAGGCATACGGTCTGTGTTGGAATCATCTCTACCTTGATTGGAAAATGGCTTAACTTGGATCAATCTGAATTGAATGATCTTACTCTGGGAGCGACACTCCATGATATCGGGAAGGCTCGTATCCCAGCCAACATCCTGAACAAGCCAGGCAGGCTGACACAGGAAGAATACATCGAAATGAAACGTCACACAGTATACGGATACCGGATGTTAAAGGATATCCCGGAACTAAATGAAAGAGTCGCCCTGATTGCACTTCAACACCATGAGCGTGAGGACGGCGGAGGCTATCCATTTAGCCTGCGCAGCGAAAAGATAGACGAGCTTGCAAAAATTGTCGCAATAGGTGACGTATACCATGCCATGTCTTCTTCAAGGGTCTATCACCAGGCAGAGCCTTTCCATATTGTCATATCCCAGATGCAAAACGATGTTTTCGGAAAGTTTGATCCCAAAATCATGCTCGTCTTCCTGTATAGAATCATGGACAGCCTTGTGGGAAGGCGTGTTCTCCTTAGCGATGGTGAAGAAGGGACAATCTTGATGGTTGACCCATTCGAGCCGTTAAGGGCATTAATTAAAACAGGGGATACACTTGTTGATTTGCGGCTGAATCGCGGACTGAGGATTTCGAGAGTCATAAATGATTCAATCGTAGGGGTATAATCTGCAGACGCCGTTCATATCTTTTAATAGTCAATGATGATGAATTAAAAGGGTGAGGGGCATGTACCGCTTTTCGATAGGTGATGAGGATTGGATAATCATTTTTTCTCAACATCTTTCTCTTGAGAAAGCAGAAAAGGAAGAAATCATCCGTTCCATTGCCACCATGGGTCCCCAGTGGGCAGCATTTAGCCATGGGGAGTCATTCGTGATTTTTCAGCAGCTGGCGGGGGCAATCGTGGTGCGGATCGAAAAGGTTCCTTCGCTGATTTTAACCGTTTCGGCAGTCGTTAACAGGAATCGTTGGTACATCAATGACAACAACATAGTTGAGCCATTTGAGGAATAATATTTTTAAGGCAGCTGGTCAATTCAGCTGCCTGTTTGATTTTTTACGGGGGCTTAATATTGATTGGTTTAAGAAGCGGCAATAAAAGTCCTTTACGCTATTGTCGAAAAAAAGATAAAATAGAATGCGAGGTTTAAAAAGTACGCTCATATAAAAGTTTTTCAGGGGGAACTTATGAAATTGATTGTTGCGGAAAAGCCTGACCAGGGCAGAACGCTGGCCTCCGTATTTAAAATGAAAAAAAGGGATGGATTCATCGAAATCTTTCCCAATGAAATATTCCCTAAAGGTGCTTACGTTTCATGGGCAATCGGCCATTTAACAGAATTGTCAGCACCCGAGCAATACAATCCGAGCTGGAAAAAATGGTCGCTGGATACATTGCCGATCATACCGGAAGATTTCAAGTATGAAGTCGTCAAATCCAAAGCAAAGCAATTCCAAATCATAAAAAAGCTTGCTACCGATCCGCAGGTCTCTGAAATAATCCATGCAGCGATGCCGGGCGTGAAGGTGAACTGATCATCAGGAACATCCTCCGCCTTGCCAACTGTATGAAGCCGATGAAGAGACTGTGGATATCCTCGCTGACGCCTAAAGCGATTAAAGAGGGCTTTCAAAACCTTTTGAATGATTCGGATACAAAAAATTTGTACTTTGAAGCATATACCCGCGCTTGTGCTGACTGGGTTGTCGGCATGAATGCATCCAGGCTGTACACGCTTCTGCTTCAGAAGAAAGGCTATTCAGATGTGTTTTCTGTCGGAAGGGTACAGACTCCTACTCTGGCTTTGATTGTGAAAAGAGAGCTGGAAATCGAAAATTTCGTATCGGAACCATTTTGGGAAGTGCTCGCAAAATTTAATATTAATGGCAAAAAGTACAGCGGCAAATGGGAAAAAGATGATTCGCGGATCAAAACGAAGGAAATGGCCGAGAAAATTGCTGCTTTTTGCGATGGGAAACCTGCAGAAGCCGCAGAAGTTATTTCTGAGAAAAAAGAATTCCTGCCGCCGTTATTTTATAATTTGTCTGCAATGCAGGCAGAAGCAAATCGACGTTTTAAAATGTCGCCCAAAAAGACGCTGGACATTTTACAAGGATTATATCAACGGGGAATTGTATCCTACCCGCGTTCTGATTCCAGGTATGTAACCCCGGGGGAAGCAGAAGGCTTTTCTGCCATTTTGAATAAACTTCATTCTAATCCTGATTATCAGCCACTTTTCCATTACCCAATTCATCGATTAAAAACAATAAACGCTATGTGAATGAAAAAAAAAGTCACAGATCACTACGCAATCATCCCGACTGAGCAAGTTCCAAACCTAAGCAGGCTGTCTGGAGATGAGTTGAAATTATACGACTTGCTGGCAAGGACATTGATTGCTGCCCATTACGGACCATACATCGCGGAATATACAACGATCAAGACAGTCGTGGAGGGAAGAGCGGAGTTTATATCAAAGGGTAAAGTCCAGCTGGATGAAGGCTGGAAAAAGGTGCTCCCACAAAATGACTCAGACAAGGAATCTGAACTTCCTGCTGTCCAGCAGGGTGAAACCGGAACAGTCTTGAAGTCCGAAGTAAAAGAAAGCAAGACCCAGCCGCCCAAAAGACTGACTGAAGGTCAGTTGATCACCTTAATGAAAACAGCAGGGAAGCATATTGAAGACAAGGAACTTGAAAAGGTTCTGATGAAAGCTGAAGGTCTTGGAACTGAAGCGACAAGAGCAGGCATCATTACGATGCTCAAGGACAGAGCATATATTGAAGTCCGCAAAAACCTCGTATATGCGACAGCCAAAGCAAAAATACTCGTCACAGCTGTTGGTGGACAAGTCCTTGCATCACCGGAAATGACAGCCAAATGGGAGCAGAGGCTGCACCAAATAGGGCAGGGAGAAGCTTCGCCCAAGCAGTTCATCGAGCAAACTTCAAAAATGATTAAACATCTTGTGTCTGAAACCTCCGAAGCTCTTCAGGCTGGACTTTTTCCGAAGAAATTACGAACGCCTTCGTGCCAGGGAAAAAGGGCGGGCGTTCAAGACGGAGTACAAACCTTGGTAAATGTAAAAAGTGCGATGGCATGGTGATAGACAAAGGAACGTTCTATGGCTGTTCAAACTACCAGAAAACAAAATGCAATTTCACTCTCTCCAAACAAATCCTTGGAAAGACAGTAACGCAAAAGAATATCAAGAAGCTGCTGACTGATGGAAGCACGGATGTGATAGAAGGCTTCCAGAGCAAGGAAAAAACCTTCAACGCGAAGCTATATTGGGATGGAGAAGAAAATAAGCTGAAGTTTGATATAGCTGGACAGCCAGTCAATCAAGGTGGATAGCGCCTTGTCACCCCTGTCCTTCTGTAGTAAACTTTAATATGGCTATTGTTTAAGCATTGGAGGTCATGGGATGCCAACACCTAGTATGGAAGATTATATAGAACAAATATTTATTTTAATAGAACAAAAAGGATATGCCCGAGTAGTGGATATCGCAGAGGCATTATCAGTGCATCCCTCCTCAGTAACTAAAATGGTTCAGAAGCTTGATAAAGACCAGTTCGTGGTTTACGAGAAATATCGTGGGCTTGTACTGACTCCAAAAGGATACAAAACTGGCAAAAGGCTGGTAGACCGCATGAATTACTTGAGCAATTGCTCAAGGTGATCGGCGTAAAAGAGGAAAATATCTATAATGATGTAGAAGGTATCGAACATCATTTAAGCCGGGATGCAATCGACAGGATTGGAGACCTTGTCCAGTTCTTTGAAGAAGATCAATCCCGTGTACAAGAATTAAGAGCAATTCAAAAAAAGAATGACGAAGAATAATTTAAGCAACTGACCATGCTGTCAGTTGTTGAGACTGTAGACAAGCTCTTTGAAAACGGAGCTTGTCTACTTTTTTAGGCAGAGTTAATGACGGAAGTAGATATATCCTGAATGTTATTATGACCGATGAAATGTACCCTTATAGAAGGCTCCCCT